>NZ_JBVJWD010000010.1:0-29310 GCF_055602785.1 Streptomyces sp. NPDC037301 | reverse complement strand
CACACGACAGCCCCCGCCCCCCCCCCCCCCCCCCCCCCCCCCTCCCCCCCCCCCCCCCCCCCCCCCCCCCCCCCCCCCCCCCCCCCCCCCCCCCGCCGCTCCTCGTGGCAAACGGGCCCCCTCCGATGTCACAGGTCTCGCGTAGTCTCGGGGGAGTCAGCCGGAAAAGCCGGATCCGCAGCCGGGAAGTTACTGAGGGAGGGGGCCCACATGCTCATCGACACCTACGATCGGGTCGCCACCGACCTGCGTGTCTCGCTGACCGACCGGTGCAATCTGCGGTGCACGTACTGCATGCCGGAAGAGGGCCTGCAATGGCTGTCCAAGCCCGACCTGCTCAGTGACGACGAGATCGTCCGGCTGGTCCGCATCGCCGTCACCCGGCTCGGCATCACCGAGGTCCGCTTCACCGGCGGTGAGCCGCTGCTGCGCCCCGGGCTTGTCTCCGTTGTCGAGCGGTGCGCGGCCCTGAGCCCGCGCCCCAAGATGTCGATCACCACCAACGGCATCGGGCTGAAGCGCACAGCGGCCGCACTCAAGGCCGCCGGTCTGGACCGGGTCAATGTCTCGCTGGACACCCTGCGCCCCGAGGTTTTCAAGACACTCACCCGCCGTGACCGCCACCACGACGTGCTGGCCGGCCTGGAAGCCGCCCGCGACGCCGGTCTCACCCCGGTCAAGGTCAACAGCGTCCTGATGCCGGGACTCAACGACGACGAAGCCCCCGACCTGCTCGCCTGGGCCGTCGAGCACGACTACGAACTCCGTTTCATCGAGCAGATGCCGCTCGACGCACAGCACGGCTGGAAGCGCGACGGCATGATCACGGCAGGCGACATACTCCAGTCGCTGCGCACCCGCTTCACCCTCACCGAGGAGGGCGACGGCGAGCGCGGCTCCGCCCCCGCCGAGCGCTGGCTCGTCGACGGCGGACCCCACCGTGTCGGTGTCATCGCCTCGGTCACCCGCCCCTTCTGCGGGGCCTGCGACCGGACCAGGCTCACCGCCGACGGCCAGGTGCGCACCTGCCTGTTCGCCCGCGAGGAGACCGATCTGCGCGGCGCTCTGCGCTCGGACGCGCCGGACGAGGAGATCGCCAGGATCTGGACGCTCGCGATGTGGGGAAAGAAGGCCGGATCCGGTCTGGACGACCCGTCCTTCCTGCAGCCTGAGCGGCCGATGTCGGCGATCGGCGGCTAGGGCCTGCCCGGCCCCAGGGGGGCTGCCCGGCCCCAG
Source organism: Streptomyces sp. NPDC037301 (assembly GCF_055602785.1). Lineage (NCBI taxonomy): Bacteria > Bacillati > Actinomycetota > Actinomycetes > Kitasatosporales > Streptomycetaceae > Streptomyces > Streptomyces sp. NPDC037301. The sequence continues at coordinate 28,074 of NZ_JBVJWD010000010.1, read as the reverse complement.
GGGGCCTGTCCGGCCCTGGGCCCTAGCGTCCGTCCGTCCCCGATCGGTCGGACTCCCACTCCGCCAGCGTCACGACATCCTTGAGGAAGCCCCGGACGCCCAGGAACGAGGAGAGATGCTCCCGGTGTTCCTCGCAGGCCAGCCAGGTCTTACGGCGCTCCGGGGTGTGCAGCTTCGGGTTGTTCCAGGCGAGCACCCATACGGCGTCGGCCCGGCAGCCCTTGGCGGAACAGATGGGTGCGGCGGCAGCGCTCTCGGCCGCGGATTCAGGGGAGTTCACGGACTCAACCCTAGGACAGCGCCAGTGCCGGCCCCACGGGCCGACCGCCCGACGCATCTCCTACCGGAGAAAACCGGCGAAAAAGTGACGCCGAGCAGCCACGGGGGGAGCTGCCCGGCGTCGGTCTGTCGCTCCGACGGGGGATGCGGAGCGCCTACGAAGTATGTCACGCAGACCGGCGTGCGGTGCACCGTAACTTCATGATTGATCTGAGCTTTTCTTGAGCCTTGGGTGCGGTCCGGCCCCGACTGTGCTCATGCCGATTCGATCATGCCGATTCCCCGCCGCGCCGGGCCCCGTCGGCCTCCGGACCGGACTGCTCGGATCCGGCCACGGGCGCCGCGTCGAGCGCCGGACGCATCGGCGCCGGGACGAAGGTCGAAGGAAGCGAAGGGGTGTTCTCCCGGCCCGCATTGGCGATGACCACCGCCACGTACGGGAGCAGAACACCGAGCGCCAGCGCCACGATCGCGACATACCGCTCGACGTTCCACAGGACGGCGGCCAGGATCACCGAAACCGTTCGCACGGACATCGAGATCACATAGCGCCGTTGCCTGCCGCGCACATCGTCCGCGAGCCCCTGCCGGGCCCCCGTGATCCGGAAGACCTCGACACCGCTCTGCTTACGCATCACGTCTCCACCACCCTTCCCCCAGCACCTCGCGGGCCGGGGGAGACCTCATTCCCGCGCCGGATGCTCCCCGGACCGGACCGCATCCACCGTACGCCCGGCGTGCGACGGCTTCGAGACCGGGGCGCGCCGCATTCGTGGATATCGGCAGCCGTGCCGTGCATACGGACGCGTCCGACATGCGTCGTACGGCCCACGGGCCGAGACTGGGCGCACATGCGCGACATCGCGTCGCACGAGGAGGCGACATGGGCTGGTTGTGGGCAATCGTCGTGGGTCTGGTGCTCGGTCTGATCGCGAAGGCGATCCTGCCCGGCAAACAGAACATCCCACTCTGGCTGACGACGATCTTCGGCATCATCGGCAGCGTCCTCGGCAATGCCGTCGCCACCTGGATCGGTGTCAACGACACCAAGGGCATCGACTGGACGCGCCATCTGTTCCAGCTGATCGGTGCCGTGGTCATCGTAGGTGTCGGCGACATGCTGTGGGCCTCGTTCCGCGGTACCAGACAGAAGGCCTGAGCCAGCAGACGACCTGGGCCGGCACAAGGCCTGAGGCAACAGACGGCCCGGGCCACCGGGCCACACGCACTGCGGCCGGACACGCCTCAAGCGTGCCCGGCCGCAGTGCCGACGTTCAGGGATCAGCCGGTGACCTCGACGGCGGCGAGGTTCTTCTTGCCCCGGCGCAGCACCAGCCAGCGCCCGTGCAGCAGCTCCTCGCGGGCCGGTGCGCTCTCGCCGTCCGCGACCTTGACATTGTTGACGTACGCACCGCCCTCCTTCACCGTGCGGCGGGCGCCCGACTTGCTCGGCGCCAGGCCGACCTCCACCAGGAGGTCCACCAGCGGGCCGAGCTCGGTGACCTGCGCGTGCGGCACCTCGGACAGTGCGGCGCTCAGCGTCGCCTCGTCCAGCTCGCCGAGCTCACCCTGGCCGAAGAGCGCCTTCGACGCCGCGATGACCGCAGCGCACTGGTCGGCGCCGTGCACCAGCGTCGTCAGCTCCTCGGCCAGCGCGCGCTGCGCCGTCCGGGCCTGCGGACGCTCCTCGGTGACCTTCTCCAGCTCCGCCAGCTCCGCGGGGCTCTGGAAGCTGAGGATGCGCATGTACCGGGAGATGTCCCGGTCGTCCACGTTCAGCCAGAACTGGTAGAACGCGTACGGCGTCGTCATCGCCGGGTCGAGCCAGACGGCCCCGCTCTCGGACTTGCCGAACTTGGTCCCGTCCGCCTTCGTCATCAGCGGGGTCGCCAGCGCGTGCACCTCGGCGCCCGGCTCCAGGCGGTGGATCAGGTCGAGGCCCGCGGTGAGGTTGCCCCACTGGTCGCTGCCGCCCTGCTGGAGGGTGCAGCCGTAGCGCCGGTACAGCTCCAGGTAGTCCATGCTCTGGAGCAGCTGGTAGCTGAACTCGGTGTAGCTGATGCCCTCGTCGGACTCCAGCCTCCGGGCGATGGAGTCCTTGGTCAGCATCTTGTTGACGCGGAAGTGCTTGCCGATGTCCCGGAGGAACTCGATCGCGGACATGCCCGAGGTCCAGTCCAGATTGTTGACCATGACCGCCGCGTTCTCGCCCTCGAAGGACAGGAACGGCTCGATCTGGGACCGCAGCCGCGACACCCAGTCGGCGACCGTCTCCGGGTCGTTCAGCGTGCGCTCGGCGGTCGGCCTCGGGTCACCGATCTGACCGGTGGCCCCGCCCACCAGGGCGAGCGGCCGCAGACCGGCCTGCTGGAGCCGGCGCATGGTGAGCACCTGCACCAGATGGCCGACGTGCAGACTCGCCGCGGTGGGGTCGTAGCCGCAATAGAACGTGACGGGACCGTCCGCGAGAGCCTTGCGCAGTGCGTCCTCATCAGTGGACTGGGCAAACAGCCCACGCCACTTCAGCTCGTCGACGATGTCCGTCACGGTTCCGTGTCTCCTCAGCTACGTGTATCGAAAGGCAACAGTCAGTCTAGGCGGGTCACACGCCCAGGCTCACCGAGCTCATGTTGAAGTCCGGGATCCGCAGCGCGGGCATGGCGGCCCGGGTGAACCAGTCGCCCCACTCGCGCGGCAGCGTCTTCTCCGTACGGCCCGCTTCCGTGGCCCGCGACAGCAGATCCACCGGCGACTCGTTGAACCGGAAGTTGTTCACCTCGCCGACGACCTCGCCGCCCTCGACGAGATACACCCCGTCGCGGGTCAGCCCGGTCAGCAGGAGTGTCGCCGGATCGACCTCCCGGATATACCACATGCAGGTCAGCAGCAGCCCGCGGCCGGTCGTCGCGGCCACCATCTCCTCCAGGGACTGCTCACCGCCGCCCTCCAGCACCAGGTTGTCGATCGCCGGCGCGACCGGCAGCCCGGTCAGCCCGGCCGTGTGCCGGGTGGTCGTCAGATGCTCCAGCCTGCCGTCCCGGATCCAGTCGGTCGACGTCAGCGGCAGACCGTTGTCGAAGACGGAAGCGCCGTCCCCGGAGGCATGGGCGATCACGAACGGCGCCGACTCCAGGCCCGGTGCGTGCGGGTCGCTGCGCAGCGACAGCGGCAGCTCGGACAGGGTCTCGCCGATCCTCGTCCCGCCGCCCGGCTTGGAGAACACCGTCCGGCCCTCCGCGGCGTCCCGTGCCGTCGACGACCACAGCTGGTAGATCAGCAGATCGGCCACGGCGGTCGGCGGCAGCAGCGTCTCGTACCGTCCGGCGGGCAGCTCGATGCGGCGCTCCGCCCAGCGCAACCGCTGCGCCAGCTCCGCGTCGAGCTCGGCCGGATCGACATCCTTGAAGTCGCGAGTGGAGCGGCCCGCCCAGGTCGAACGGGTCCGGTCGGGCGACTTGGCGTTGAGCTCCAGCGTCCCGTTCGGCTGGTCGTGGCGCAGCCGCAGCCCCGTAGACGTACCGAGGTACGTCGAGGTCAGCTGGTGGTGGGCGAAGCCGTACAGCTCGCGGCCACCGGAGCGGGCGCGGGCGAAGGCGTCGCCGAGCGCCGGGGCGAACTCCGCGAAGACGTCCGAGCCCGTCTCGGCCGGCGCGTCCGTGAAATCGGGCGACGAGGGCACCCCGCCGACCAGCGGCTGCGCATCCTCCGCCGGACCGGCCGCGCGCGCGGCGGCCTCGGCGGCCCGCACCAGCGGTTCCAGGTCGTCGGCGGTGACGGCGGACCGCGACACCACCCCGGACGCGGTGCCCTGCGCACCGTCGACGGTCGCGATGACGGTCAGGGTCCGCCCCCGCGTCACCCCGTTCGTGGTGAGCGCATTGCCGGCCCAGCGCAGATTCGCGGACGACTCCTCGTCGGCGATGACGACACAGCCGTCGGCGGTGGACAGTTCGAGCGCCCGCTCGACGATCTCGTGCGGCTTGCTGACGCGGCTCATCGTCCGGCCTCCTGCGTCGTATTGAGGATGTTGACGCCCCGGAAGAGGGCGGAGGGGCAGCCGTGCGAGACGGCCGCGACCTGGCCGGGCTGGGCCTTGCCGCAGTTGAAGGCGCCGCCCAGGACATACGTCTGCGGGCCGCCGACCTTCTCCATCGAGCCCCAGAAGTCCGTCGTCGTGGCCTGATACGCGACATCGCGCAGCTGCCCGGCCAGCCTGCCGTTCTCGATGCGGAAGAACCGCTGCCCGGTGAACTGGAAGTTGTAGCGCTGCATGTCGATCGACCAGGACCGGTCGCCGACCACATAGATCCCGCGCTCCACCCCGCCGATCAGATCCTCCGTGGACAGCCCACCCGGATCCGGCTCCAGCGACACGTTCGCCATCCGCTGCACGGGTACATGGCCCGGCGAGTCCGCGTACGCGCAGCCGTTGGAACGGCCCAGACCCGTCAGCTTCGCGATCCGCCTGTCCAGCTGGTACCCGACCAGTGTCCCGTCCTTGATCAGGTCCCAGGACTGCGCCTCGACACCCTCGTCGTCGTACCCGATGGTCGCGAGCCCGTGCTCGGCGGTGCGGTCACCCGTCACATTCATCACGGGGGAGCCGTACGTCAGCTTCCCCAGCTGGTCGAAGGTGGCGAACGAGGTCCCGGCGTACGCCGCCTCGTACCCCAGCGCCCGGTCCAGCTCGGTGGCGTGGCCGATCGACTCATGGATGGTCAGCCAGAGATTCGACGGGTCGACGACCAGGTCGTACGTCCCCGCCTCGACGCTCGGCGCCCGCATCTTCTCGGCCAGCAGCCCGGGAATCCGCTCCAGCTCGTCGTCCCAGTCCCAGCCGGTCCCGGTCAGGTACTCCCAGCCGCGGCCCACCGGCGGGGCGATCGTTCGCATCGAGTCGAACTCACCCGTGGTCCCGTCCACGGCGACCGCGGTGAGCTGTGGATGCAGCCGCACCCGCTGCTGGGTGGTGACGGTGCCCGCCGTGTCCGCGTAGAACTTGTTCTCGTGGACGGTCATCAGCGAGGCGTCCACATGCGCGACGCCCTCGGCGCCCAGGAGCCGGCTGCTCCATTCGGCGAGCAGCCCCGCCTTCTCCTCGTCCGGTACGTCGAAGGGGTCGATGTCGTACGCCGAGACCCAGGTCCGCTCACCGTGCACCGGCTCGTCCGCCAGCTCGACCCGCTCGTCGGAGCCGGCCGCCGCGATCACCTTCGCCGACAGCTTCGCCATGGCGACGGCCTGCGAGGCCACCTTCGCCGCGGCGTCCATCGTCAGATCCACGCCGGACGCGAACCCCCACGCCCCACCGTGCACGACGCGCACCGCGTACCCGAGATCGGTGGTGTCCGAGGTCCCGGCGGGCCGGGCGTCCCGCAACCGCCAGGACGCGCTGCGCACCCGCTCGAAGCGGAAGTCGGCATGCACGGCCCCCAGCGCACGGGCACGGGCCAGCGCCGCGTCGGCGAGGGCCCGCAGGGGCAGGGCCAGGAATGACTGATCTACCTCATGAGGCATGTAGTACTCCGTCTTTTCGGCATGTGTCCGCAGTGAACCATGCCGTGCGTCGAGGGCGACCGGCCACAGGTTTCCCCGGACGAGCACGCCGAGATCGCCAACCGGCTCGGCGCGGGCCACCCGGGTCCTGGATCCGATCACGGTGCCTCGAACAGAGCTTCATCTCCTACGAGATGGCCCCTCGGGCCAGTCGCCCCGACCGATCAAAGGTCGCCGTCGATCACGCCGGCCCTGAACGCGGCCGCGGCCTCGCGCTGCTGGATCTGCTCGCTCCGGGCTGGCATGTGGTCCGGTCGTCGATCGGCAAGCAGATCTGGTGCCGGGTTCCCTGCCCGGCCGGGTGAGCCTCGCGGTTGCGGGGCGATGAACGGGCCAAGTCGTGAGGTGTTGCCTCGCAGGGGTTGTTCGAGCCTGTGTCGATGCGCCCTCGTTGTAGGTACGATCTAGGAATGTAGGTACATTCCGCGATGGCCGCCGAAGGGAGCCCTGATGAGCACCATCTCCGTCCGCGAGTTCTCGTACAACCCGAGTGCCGTCTTCGCCCGCGTGGAAAAGGGAGAGGCGATTCAGGTGACGAGACACGGCAACGTCATCGCCATACTGCTTCCCGGTACCGGGGCCTCGGAGCGCTATGCCCCGCTCGTCGCGCAGGGGCAGATCAGGCTGAAGCCCGCCACGACGGCCGATCTCGACCGGCTGCCGGTCTGTGAGCCGCCGGAAGATGTCTCCCCCCTGGATATTCTGCTCGCCGACCGTGAGGACGATCCGCGTTGATCTACATGGACAGCTCGGCGATCGTCACCCTGCTGAGTGGGCGCGAGCATGCTCGCGAGCTGCGAGCTCATCTCGCGGGGCGAGCGGTGGCACCTCTGGCAACCAGCAGTCTCGGCTTCGTAGAGACGGTTCGGACCCTGGACCAAGTCGGTAGCTTCCCCCATCTCATGGGGGACCTGACTCGGGACTTCACCGAGATCCTGCTGACCGACGAAGTGCGGGACGCGGCTGCCGCCCTGTCGGGCAGGGTGCGGACTCTCGATGCGATTCACGTGGCCAGCGCGCAGGTGCTGGGAGCGTCGCTCGACGTGCTCATCAGTTACGACAAACGGATGCTGGAAGTCGCCGAGAGTGTTGGTCTTCCTGTCCAGGCGCCGGGCTTTCGCTGACGGCCCCGCTGGTATGCGAAACGCTCGTTCGCCCCGGGCTCTGTAGGAACCCCACAGTGCCCGGGGTGAGGCGCTGTCAGGGGCCGATTCCCCGTGGGGCGGGTGGTACCGATAGGTTTTCTAGGTACCAGACCGCTATCGAAAGGGTGATCCGTTGAGCCGCTCGGTTCTCGTCACCGGAGGAAACCGGGGCATCGGCCTCGCCATCGCCCGCGCTTTCGCCGAAAACGGCGACAAGGTCGCGATCACCTACCGCTCCGGCGAGCCGCCCCAGGTACTCACCGAGGCGGGCTGCCTCGCGGTCCGCTGCGACATCACGGACGCCGAACAGGTGGAGCAGGCCTACAAGGAGATCGAGGAGAAGCACGGTCCCGTCGAGGTGCTGGTCGCCAACGCCGGTATCACCAAGGACCAGTTGCTGATGCGGATGTCCGAGGACGACTTCACGTCCGTACTCGACACCAACCTCACCGGCACCTTCCGGGTCGTCAAGCGCGCCAACCGCGGCATGCTGCGTGCCAAGAAGGGCCGCGTCGTCCTCATCTCCTCCGTCGTCGGGCTCCTCGGCTCGGCCGGACAGGCGAACTACGCCGCCTCCAAGGCGGGTCTGGTCGGCTTCGCCCGGTCGCTGGCCCGTGAACTCGGCTCGCGGAACATCACCTTCAACGTCGTCGCACCCGGCTTCGTCGACACCGACATGACCCAGGTGCTCACCGAGGAGCAGCGCAAGGGCATCGTGTCCCAGGTGCCGCTCGGCCGCTACGCGCAGCCCGAGGAGATCGCCGCCGCAGTGCGCTTCCTCGCCTCCGACGACGCGTCGTACATCACTGGAGCCGTCATTCCCGTTGACGGCGGATTGGGCATGGGTCACTGATCACCATGAGCGGAATTCTCGACGGCAAGCGCATCCTCATCACCGGTGTGCTGATGGAGTCGTCCATCGCCTTCCACACCGCCAAGGTGGCCCAGGAGCAGGGTGCCGAAGTCATCCTGACCGCCTTCCCCCGGCCCACGCTGACGGAGCGCATCGCCAAGAAGCTGCCGAAGCCGGCCAAGGTCATCGAGCTGGATGTGACCAACGCCGAGCACCTGGACCGTCTCGCCGGTCTGGTCCGTGACGAGCTCGGTTCGCTCGACGGCGTCGTGCACTCCATCGGCTTCGCGCCGCAGGACGCGCTCGGCGGCAACTTCCTGAACACCCCGTTCGAGTCCGTCTCCACCGCGATGCACGTCTCGGCGTTCTCGCTGAAGTCGCTCGCCATGGCCTGCAAGCCGCTGATGAGCGAGGGCGGCTCGATCGTCGGTCTCACCTTCGACGCACAGTACGCCTGGCCGCAGTACGACTGGATGGGCCCGGCCAAGGCCGCGCTGGAGGCCACCTCCCGCTACCTCGCGCGTGACCTGGGCAAGGACGGCATCCGCTGCAACCTGATCTCGGCCGGACCGATCGGCTCCATGGCCGCGAAGTCCATCCCGGGCTTCTCCGAGCTCGCAGATGTGTGGAACACCCGCTCCCCGCTGGCTTGGAACATGTCGGACCCGGAGCCGGCCGGCCGCGGTGTCGTCGCCCTGCTCTCGGACTTCTTCCCGAAGACCACGGGCGAGATCATCCACGTCGACGGTGGCGTGCACATGATGGGCGCCTGACCCGCACAACAGGCTGTGACACGGCCGCGTACCGCCTCCGATCAGGGCGGTGCGCGGCCGTCGTACGTCCGCGCCCGGCCCCGGCCCGCTCAAGTCGAAAAGATGGTCGATCCACCGCAGAATGTGGTGGAACCGGACTTTTGGTCAGGCTGCGGGGAGGAGGTCGCTGTGCGCTCCACACGTCGCCGAACCTGGACGCTGCTGGCGGCCTCCGTAGCCGTCGCCGCACTTCTCGCCCCCGTATGCATATCCATGGCGGGGCGGGCAGGAGCCGGGGCGTCCGCGCCCGTCGCTCCGAACCCCGACCCCGCCGGATCCGAGTGCCGTATGTCGGTCCGGGGCTCCCGGGTCGTCGCCTACTGCCACAACCCGTACCCCGCCACCGACCGCGTGCAGCTGCACACCGAATGCCGCCGCTGGTGGGACATAGACGCGGACGCCACCCCGGTCGACGTGGGACCGGGACAGACCGTGCGGCTCGACGACCGCTGCTGGAAGGAAGTCGGCTCCGTCTGGATCACACACCGGGTGCAGGACACGCTCCAGCGCCGTCCGGCCTAGACCCGGTCCACCAGACAGCTCAGCGCATGAGTCGCGGCCTCGGCCGCCGCCGTCTCCGCGTCCCCGGCCCGGATCGCCTCGACCAGCCGGCCGTGGTCCATGTGATTCTCCGGCCGCAGCTCATGACCGACATCGACCCTGAGATAGTCGCGCAGCAGATCGCCCAGGTCGGCGTAGAGGCCGGTCAGCACGTCGTTGTGCGAGGCCGCGACCACGGCCAGATGCAGCGTCGTGTCCGCCGCGACGAACGCCTCGGCGTCGCCCGCGGCCCAGGTCTCCTCCCGGCGCGCCATGAGCGTGTCCAGCTGCTTCAGATCCCGCTCGGTGCGCCGGGCGGCGGCCAGCCGCGCCGCCGACGACTCCAGGGTGGAGCGCAGCTCGGCGACATGGCGTGGATCGGCGGAGGCGAAACGGCGGTGCATCACCCCGGCCAGTTCGCTGATGGCGACGACGTAGGTGCCCGAGCCCTGCCGGATGTCGAGCAGGCCGTTGTGTGCGAGCGCGCGCACGGCCTCGCGAACGGTGTTACGGGCCACCCCCAGCTGCTCCACCAGCTCGGGCTCGGTGGGAATCCGTGAACCCACGGGCCACTCGCCCGAGGTGATCTGATTCCTCAGCTGGGCAATCACCTGGTCGGCGAGTGCCGAACGCCGCGGAGTCGTCAGCGCCATGGTGCTCCTTGGTCGGGTTGCTGGGGTGATGGGGGTTGCTCTGCTTGCAGCGAATGGTCTCAGAGGAGCTTTCGGACGATTGGACAATCAATCATCCCATGATTCTATGATGGGCCTCATGCCCGACGACGAGACCCAGTACCCGACCCGGACCCTGAGCCCCGCCATCACGGCGGACGCCCCCACGAAAACCCCGGCCCCGCAAGCCGCACAGGCCCCGCAGACGGCACAGGCCGCCGCCGGGCCTTCCCCATGGCTGCTCCGGCTGGTCACCATCGGGCTCGTCCTTGCCGCGCTCAACCTCCGCCCCGCCATCACCAGCCTCGGCGCCCTCCTCGAAGAGGTGCAGGGCGGGCTGCACATGAGCGCCGGCGTCGCCGGTGTCCTCACCTCCGTACCGCCGCTCTGCTTCGCGGTCTTCGGTGTCATGGCGCCCCGCCTCGCCCGCCGCTTCGGCCCGGGCGCGGTCGTCTGCGCAGGCATGATCGCCATCACGGCCGGTCTGATGATCCGGCCGCTCGTCGGCGGCACGGCCGGCTTCCTCGCCGCGAGCGCGCTGGCCCTCATGGGCATCGCCGTCAGCAACGTCCTGATGCCGGTGATCGTCAAGCGCTGGTTCCCGGACCGCGTCGGCTCCATGACCGGGCTCTACTCAATGTCTCTGGCCCTCGGCACCTCGCTCGCCGCCGCAGTGACCGTGCCCATGACCCATGCGCTGGGCGGCAGCTGGAAGGCGGGCCTCGGCATCTGGGCCGTGCTCGCCGCCGCCGCGATCCTGCCCTGGATTCCGCTGGTGCGGGACCGGCGCGGTACCTCCGGGCAGTCCGCCGCCCACCACCAGGACGTCCCGACTCTCAGGATCACCCGCAGCCGTACCGCCTGGGGCCTGGCCTGCTTCTTCGGCCTGCAGGCCACCGCCGCGTACATCACCATGGGATGGATGCCGCAGATCTTCCGCGACGCGGGGGTCTCGGCCGGCACGGCGGGCGTTCTGCTCGCCGTGACCATGGCGATGGGCGTGCCGCTCGCCTTCGTCATCCCTCGAGTCGCCACCCGGATGAAGGCTCAGGGCCCGATAGTCGTCCTCCTCGGCAGCTGCGGGCTCATCGGATACGCGGGCCTCTACCTCGCACCGGCCGACGGGGCCTGGGCCTGGGCGCTCCTCCTCGGTATCTCGAACTGTGCCTTCCCGCTCGCCCTGACCATGATCGGCATGCGGTCCCGCAGCGGCGCCGGAGTGGTCCGGCTGTCCGCGTTCGCACAGTCCACCGGCTATCTGATCTCGATCCCCGGCCCGCTGCTCGTCGGCGTGCTCCATCAGCACAGTGGTGGCTGGGGGCTGCCGATCGCACTGATGGCGGGCCTCATGGTGCCGCAGATGGTGGCCGGGATCCTGGCCGGGCGGGACCGGACGATCGAGGACGAATGCTGAGATGCGAGACTGGGCCCATGTCTCCTGTGCTCGACCCGAATCCCCAGAACGGTCAGAAGAAGCTCCTCCTCGTGCTCGGGGCGATGCTGCTGGTCACCGTGATCATCGCGGTGATCGCCTCGGTCGCATCCCCCTGAGCCGCGTGGCCCACGGTGCGGCCCCCTAGGGGATGGTGGGGCTGGCACCACCATCCCCTAGGGGGCCGGGGCCAGGGTCAAGTAGGTGGGTCACCGGATGGGACCGGCACCCCCGCATCCGTAGGTTCTGAGTATCAGAACCGATGACCCACGGAGGCGGACATGTCGGCCCGTACGCACACCCGGTCCACCCACCCGGCCACGGGCAGCGTCGAGGTCCGGCTGCCGTGGTGGGCCGTCGCGCTGCCCGCGATCGGGTTCGCCGCGCTCCTGCTGTTGATCATGGGATCCGGCGAGGCGCACGCGGCGACGACCGACCCCGCGGTCGGCCGGTTGCTTGAACGAATCATGACCCTGATGACCCGCTGACGGCGCCCGCGCCCACCGCAGGAGCCCTTCAACACCCTGCGCCGGGCGGCACATTTCGTGCGAAGCTGAGGTGTATGAGCGTCGATACACCTCGCAGGATCGTCCTTCTCAGGCATGCAAAGGCGGAATGGTCGCAGGATTCCGACCATGAGCGGCCGCTCGCGGAGCGCGGCCGCAAGGATGCCCCCGTCGCAGGCCGCAAACTCGTCGACTCCGGGATCGTCCTCGATCTGGCCCTCTGCTCGACCGCTGTCAGGACGCGCGAGACGTGGAAGCTGGCGGTTCACGAGATGCCGCACCGTCCCAGGACCGTGTACGAGGAGCGACTGTACGAGGCGTCTCCCGGCGAACTGATCGCCCTGATCAACGAGACCCCCGACGATGTGCATGACCTTCTGGTGATCGGCCACAACCCCGGTATGCACGCCGTCGCCGACGCCCTCTCGGAATCGGCCGAGGGCGACGCATTGGCCCGGATGAACCGCGGCGGCTTTCCGACCGCCGCCTTCGCCGTCGTCGAGTTCTCCGGCTCCTGGAAGGGCGTGGAGCACGGAGTGGGCAAGCTGGTCGAGTACTGGACGCCCAACGACTGATCCCGCTGTCGTACGGATCCCGCTGCCGTACGGTTTTCCGCTGTCGTACGAGCAGGGCCCCGGTTCGGAAACGATGCTGTTGGCTACCAACAGCATCCGGAAACGACCGGGGCCCTGCTCGTACGCGGGTACGCGTCAGTCGACGAGACCGTCGGCGGCCTCGACCTCCTCGCGGGTGATGCCGAGCAGGTACAGCACCGTGTCCAGGAACGGTACGTTCACCGCGGTGTGCGCGGCCTCGCGGACCACCGGCTTGGCGTTGAAAGCCACCCCGAGCCCGGCGGTGTTCAGCATGTCGAGGTCGTTCGCACCGTCACCGATCGCGACGGTCTGTGCCAGCGGCACCCCGGCCTGCGCGGCGAAACTGCGCAGCAGCCGGGCCTTGCCGGCCCGGTCGACGATGTCGCCGACGACCCGTCCGGTGAGCTTTCCGTCGACCACTTCCAAGGTGTTGGCAGAGGCGAAGTCGAGCCCGAGCCGTTCCTTCAGATCGTCGGTCACCTGGGTGAACCCGCCCGAAACCACGCCCACTTGGTATCCGAGCCGCTTCAGCGTACGGATCAGGGTGCGGGCGCCCGGCGTCAGCCGTACCTCGGCGCGCACCTTGTCCACCACCGACACATCGAGCCCCGCCAGCAGCGCCACCCGTGCGTGCAGCGACTGCTCGAAGTCGAGCTCGCCGCGCATGGCCTGCTCGGTGACCTCGGCGACCTTGTCCTCGCAGCCGGCATGGGCGGCGAAGAGCTCGATGACCTCGTCCTGGATGAGCGTCGAGTCGACGTCCATGACGACCAGCCGCTGCGCCCGGCGGCTCAGCCCGGCCGACACCACCGCCACATCGACACCGATCCCGGCGGACTCCGTTGCCAGCGCCGTCCGCAGCTCCTCGGTCCCGGTGCCGGACACCGCGAACTCGACTGCCGTGACCGGGTACTTCGCGAGCCGGAAGATCCGGTCGATGTTCCCGCCGGTCGAGGTGATCGTGGCCGCTATGGCGGCGGTCGACTCCGCGGTCAGCGGGTGCCCGAGCACCGTCACATGGGAACGTCCGTAGCCGCGCGGCCGGTTGTCACCCGTACCGGAGATGATCTCGGCCTGCAGCTTCAGTGAATCGGCCCAGCTGTGCACGGTCGCCCGCAGGTCGCCCTCGGTGGTGCCGCCCGCGGTCGGGGCGGTGACCAGCGCGCACAGGACGATGCGGCCACGGGTGACGACCTGCTCGATGTCGACGACATCGACCGAGTAGGCGGCGAGGGTGTCGAAGAGCCCGGCAGTGATCCCGGGGCGGTCCTTCCCGAAGATCTTCACGAGAAGGGTGGGTGCGTCCGTGCCCTGACGGGACTCAGGGGGCTCAGGAGACGGGGAAGACTGAGGTGGCTGAGATGCGCTCATGGTGCTCCCACCGTATCGGTCGGCCTCATCGCGCCGGAGGCCCGTCCCGAGGACCGGACAGCGCGTCGTGCCCGTACCCCCGCCCGTACCCCCGCCCGGACCAAAGGCAGGGCGACGGAGGGCACGCGCTCGGGCACGCCCGGCGACCGAGGGCGGATCCGAGCGGACCGGGGTGCCTCGGGCCGGCCTGTTCGCTCACGGTCCGCACGCACTCGTACGCACCCATGGGACTTGCCGCTCTCCCAGCCCGTTCCTCCCGATTCGACGGCACAACAACGCAGGTCTCGGCAGGGTCTTCACCCCGCCCGACTTTCGTATCGGGGACTGCTCCTGGAATAGTTCCCCACGATGTTCAGCATCCCTAGACTCCCTGCGATGGGGGTAACTCGGGGGACAACTAGTGGGGCGCGGAGTGCCGGAACTCGTACTGGAATTGAATGGCAGGACCTGGACGCTCGATCCGTCCAGGTCGTACACCCTTGGGCGCGATCCGCAGGGCGACCTGACGATCGACGACGCCAGGGTGTCGTGGCGGCATGCCACGATCAGCTGGGGGGGCCACAGTTGGTTCATCGAGGACCACGGCAGCACCAACGGCACCTATGTGCAGGGCCGGCGGATCCATCAACTGGAAATCGGGCCCGGCTCCGCCGTGCACCTGGGCAATGCCACTGACGGACCGCGGCTGAGCATCGGCGCCGCAGCGGGCGCCGATGTGTACAGCGGGCAGGCCCCTGTCCAGCAGCCCCAGCAGGGTGGCGCCGGCTGGCCCGGCCAGCAGGCCCCCGTTCCGCCGCAGCAACAGCCGCAGCAGGGCTGGCAGCAGGCCCCTCAGGTCCAGCCGCAACAGCAGCCCGCGCAGCCCCAACAGCCCCAGGTCCCGCATCAGCAGGGCATGGCGAAGACGCCCGGCGCGGGCGGGCCCGGCGGTGTCGCGGGGGCCCCGCCGGTGTACGGCGACCGCAGCCCGACCACGTTCCACCAGCTGGCCCTCGGCCGTGTCATGCGCATCGGTCGTGCGCTCGAGAACGAACTGGTCGTCTCCGACCTCCAGGTCTCGCGCCACCACGCCGAGTTCCACGCGACGCCCGACGGCCGCTTCGAGATCCGTGACCTCGGATCCCACAACGGCACCTACGTCAACGGCCAGCCGCTCTCCAAGTCCGGCTCCGCGCTCATCGGCCCGAACGACATCGTCGGCGTCGGCCACTCGACCTTCCGCCTGGTCGGCGACCGGCTGGAAGAGTTCGTCGACACCGGTGAGGTCTCCTTCTCCGCCCGCCACCTCACGGTGACGGTCGACGGCGGGAAGCAGATCCTCAAGGACGTCTCCTTCGGCGTCCCGGAGAAGTCACTCATCGCGGTCATCGGCCCGTCAGGATCCGGTAAGTCCACCCTGCTCAAGGCGCTCACCGGCTACCGGCCCGCCAACCAGGGCGATGTCCTCTACGACAACCGGAACCTGTACAAGCAGTTCGCCGAGCTGCGCCAGCGCATCGGTCTGGTCCCGCAGGACGACATCCTGCACAAGGAACTCACGGTCACCAAGGCCCTCAAATACGCGGCCAAGCTCCGCTTCCCCGCGGACACCACCGAGGCCGAGCGCCAGGCCCGGATCCTCGAAGTCCTTGCCGAGCTCAAGCTCGACATCCACAAGGACAAGAAGGTCACCTCGCTCTCCGGCGGCCAGCGCAAGCGTGTCTCCGTGGCCCTGGAGCTGCTCACCAAGCCGTCGCTGATCTTCCTGGACGAGCCGACCTCCGGCCTCGACCCGGGCATGGACCGCGATGTCATGCAGCTGCTGCGCGGCCTGGCCGACGACGGCCGTACGGTCCTCGTCGTCACGCACTCCGTCGCCGAGCTGGCGATCTGCGACAAGCTGCTCGTCATGGCGCCGGGCGGTTCCGTCGCCTACTTCGGTCCGCCGGAGGAAGCGCTCAACTTCTTCGGCTACACCACCTGGGCCGACGTCTTCTCCGCGTTCGAGAACTACCGCGACTACGACTGGGCGGGCCGCTGGCGCGGTTCGCAGCACTTCCAGATGTACGCCGCTGACATCGACGCCGTTGCCGCGCAGTCCGTACACATGCCGCTCCCGCAGCAGATGCGTCCGCCGAAGCCGCAGGGCTGGACGGCTCAGCTGTGGACGCTGATGCGCCGCTACATCTCGGTGATCGCGTCCGACAAGGGTTTCATGGGCCTGATGGTGATCCTGCCCGCCGTGCTCGGCGTGGTGAGCGTGGTCATTCCGGCGGACTCCGGTCTGGCGCCGCCCACGCCGCCGTCCCAGTTCAACGGCAAGGCCGGGACGATCATGCTGATCCTCGCGGTCGGCATGTGCTTCTCCGGTGCGGCCAACTCCGTACGGGAGCTGATCAAGGAACGGGTCATCTACGAACGGGAACGGGCCACCGGTCTGTCCCGCTCCGCCTATCTGATGTCCAAGGTGATCGTGCTCGGCGTGATCACGGCCCTTCAGGGCGTCATCATCTGCGGCATCGGCTTCGCCACCCGCGACCTGCCGGAAAAGGGCCTGATCATGCCCCCGGCCGTCGAGATATGCCTTTCCATCATCGCCCTCGGCTTCACCTCGATGATGTTCGGTCTGGTGATCTCCTCGCTGGTGAAGACGTCCGAGAAGACCATGCCGCTGCTGGTCATGTTCGCGATCATCCAGGTCGTCTTCACCGGTGTGCTCTTCCAGGTGTACGGGTCGCCCGGCCTGGAGCAGTTCGCCTGGCTGATGCCGTCCCGCTGGGCGTTGGCCGCAGCCGGCACCACTCTGGACCTCGCCCACCTCATGCCGCCGTGGGACCCGAAGAACCCGACCGACCTGGACCCGCTGTGGGAGCACTCGGCCGGTCAGTGGGGGATGAACATCTCGGTGCTGCTGCTCCTCGGCGTCATCTGCGGCATCGCGGTCGCGCGACTGCTGCGCCGCCACGAGCCGGAGGTCATGCGCAAGTAGGCGCGGGCACCGGCACCGAACGCCGAAGGGCGGCACCCCACGCGGGGTGCCGCCCTTCGGCGTATGCGTATGTCGTCCGAGGACGTCCGGAGCCGATCAGTACGCGCTGTTGACGTTGTCGATCGAGCCGTAACGGTCGGCGGCGTAGTTGGCCGCGGCGGTGATGTTGGCGACCGGGTCGTAGATGTTCGTCGAGGTGCCGGGGACGTGGTACGCGTTGAACGTCGGCTGGATGACCTGCAGCAGGCCGCAGGACGGGGTGCCGTTCTGGGCGTTGATGTCCCAGCCGTTGACCGCGTTCGGGTTGCCGGTGGACTCCCGCATGATGTTGCGGTGCAGACCGTCGTACGAGCCGGGGATGCCGTGGGCCTTCATGATGGCCAGGGCCTGGCTGATCCAGCCGTCCAGGTTGTTGGCGTAGACCGGGGTACGGGCCTCGGAGCGGCTGGCGGCCTGCGTCCCGGCGCGCTCGGCGACGGCCTTGGCCTTCGCCTCGGCACGGGCCTTGACCTCGGCAGCGGCGGCGGCCTTGGCCTTCGCGGCGGCCTGGGCCTTCGCCTTGACGGCGGCGGCCTTCTTGGCCCTGGCGAGGTCTGCGGCCTTCACCAGCTGCTCGGCGGTGGAGTGCTGCTCGATGATGCTGGCCTGCACGGCCTTGACCTGCGGAGTACCGGCGACCGATGCCAGGACCACGGGGGCGGCGGACACGGGGGTCTGCGCCTCGGGCTTGCCTTCGGCATTGGCGGGGACGAGCGAGAGCGAGAGCGATGCGACGGCGATGGCGGAGATACCCGCGACGGAGAGCTTCTGCGTCTTGTTCAGGCGACGACGGCGGCCGGGGATGCTGGACACGGACATACAGGACCTCTAACGAATCGCGGGAGTCCTCACGGAGGACGAAGACGGGAAGCGGCGTTTTCGCATCTCCGTCGGGGACGAGTGCAATTCTTAGCGCCAGCAAAATCCCGTGGCAAAGGTGTGATGTACGACCCCGGATAGTGGATCACGGTGCCGCTCGAACGTGACGGTCCGCGCTCATGCCCACTGATGTGGCGCTTATGTATCCACTAGCCGGCTTCGTAAGTGACGTGGGTCCTATGCCCGGCCTCACATCGACCGTGTAACAAACTCACCAACCGTTGCTTCAGCAATTCAGAGTGTGAGATTCCGGTCCTGGAGGAGGTGGATGGACGTCCCCGGACTCATGCCAGAGGTACCGATGGCGTAGCGCCCGGGCGTATACGTACGCCAAGGCATCCCGCCCCGCGTCCGCCGCCGGCATCAGCAGATACGAGGCCGCAGGCTCGTGCGGCCCGGTCAGCAGGCCGTCCATCCCCGCACGCCCCGCTGCGGTGTCACCAGCAGATCCGTCCACCCCGAGGCTGCCCGCACCGCCCCGTCCGCCCCGGCCGACGACTCCAGCGCCCGCACCGCGGTCGTACCGACCGCCCCGACGCAGAGACGCCGCCCCACACCGCGCCTCGTCCAAGAGCCGCACCGCCACAAGGCACTTCGGCCCGGGCCGACGGGACCTGGACCGGACCTAGTCCCTGCGTCCCGATCGGCACCGTCCACAGGCCGATACGGCGTCCCCGCCCCGCCGGTACGGTGAGGCCATGAGTCATCGCCCACAGTCGGGTCTCGCAGCGGTGAGCGCCGCGCTGCTCGCCATGAGCAGGCATCTCGAAGTGCGTGATGTCCTGAAGACGATCGTCGCCTCGGCCCGCCGGCTGCTGGACGCCGAGTATGCCGCCCTGGGCGTCCCCGACGACCACGGCGGCTTCGCCCAGTTCGTCGTCGACGGCGTCAGCGACGAGCAGTGGAAGGCCATCGGTCCCCTGCCCCGGCAGCACGGCATCCTCGCCGCGATGCTCCACGAGGCGAAGCCCGAGCGACTTGCCGACGTCCGCAAGGATCCCCGCTTCGAGGGCTGGCCCGCCGCCCACCCCGACATGTCCGACTTCCTCGGCCTGCCCATCAGGGACGGCGACGAGATCATCGGCGCGCTCTTTCTCGCCAACAAGCGCTGCCCCAAACCCGAGGGCAGCTGCGGCTTCACCGCCGAGGACGAGGAGCTGCTGTCGATCCTCGCGCAGCATGCGGCGATCGCCCTCACCAACGCCCGGCTGTACGAACGCAGTCGCGAGCTCACCATCGCCGAGGAACGCTCCCGGCTCGCCCATGAGCTGCACGACGCGGTCAGCCAGAAGCTGTTCTCGCTGCGGCTTACCGCCCAGGCCGCCACCGCCCTGGTGGACCGCGACCCGGCCCGCGCCAAGGGCGAGCTCCACCAGGTCGCCGCGCTCGCCGCGGAAGCCGTGGAAGAGCTGCGTGCCGCCGTCGTCGAACTGCGCCCGGCCGCGCTCGACGAAGACGGCCTCATTGCCACACTCCGTACCCAGATCCAGGTCCTGGACCGTGCCCACGCGGCCCGGGTCACCTTCGAGAGCCTGGGCGTACGGGCCCTGCCCGCCGCCCAGGAAGAAGCGCTGCTCCGCGTCTCCCAGGAGGCCCTGCACAACGCACTGCGCCACTCGGGCGCCGAGCACGTCGACGTCACCCTGGCCCGGCACGGCAGCGGCACGCTGCTGCGGATCACCGACGACGGCAGTGGCTTCGAACCCACGGCGACCCGGCAGGCAGGCCGCCACCTGGGCCTGGTGTCGATGCGGGACCGCGCAAGCGGTGTCGGCGGAAGGCTCACCGTTGAATCGGCGCCCGGCAAGGGCACCACGATCGAGATGGAGGTACCCGGTGGCTGACAAGATCATCAGGGTGCTGCTGGTCGACGACCACCAGGTGGTCCGCCGCGGGCTGCGTACATTCCTGGAGATCCAGGACGACATAGAAGTGGTCGGCGAGGCGTCCGACGGCGCCGAGGGAGTGGCCAGGACCGAGGAGCTCCGCCCCGACGTCGTCCTGATGGACATCAAGATGCCCGGCACCGACGGGATCGAGGCCCTGCGCAAGCTCCGCGAGCTGGAGAACCCGGCCAAGGTCCTCATCGTCACCAGCTTCACCGAGCAGCGCACCGTGGTCCCGGCCCTGCGAGCCGGAGCCTCCGGTTACGTATACAAGGACGTCGACCCGGACGCCCTGGCCGGCGCCATCCGCTCGGTGTACGCGGGCCATGTCCTGCTCCAGCCGGAGGTCGCGGGCGCCCTGCTCGCCCAGGACGACGCGGGCGGCGGTACGGGCCGGGGGAGCACCCTCACCGAACGGGAGCGGGAGGTACTGGGCCTGATCGCCGACGGCCGGTCCAACCGCGAGATCGCGCGGGCACTGGTCCTCTCCGAGAAGACCGTCAAGACACACGTCTCGAACATTCTGATGAAGCTGGATCTCTCGGACCGGACCCAGGCGGCCCTCTGGGCCGTCCGGCACGGGGCGGCGGGCTGACGGCACCGAAGCGGACTGTTTCCCTCCGGACCGAGATTCATACTGTCGGGTGTATGTCACCCGGACGGCGCAACCTGTTCGACCCCGAGGCGTTCTCCAGGGTGCTGCGGCGGCTGGCCGCAGCCACGCTAGGAGGATCCTGAAGTGAAGAACCTGAAGAAGGCCGCAGCCGTCACCATGATCGCCGGTGGAATCATCGCCGCCGGCGCCGGCGCGGCCTCCGCCACCGGCCACGGCGCCGGCGCCCACGGTGCCGCGACCCACTCCCCGGGCGTGGTCAGCGGCAACGTCGTCCAGGTCCCGGTGCACATTCCGGCGAACGTGGTCGGCAACACCGTCAACGTGATTGGCCTGCTCAACCCGGCCTTCGGCAACTTCGGCCTGAACGGCTGACCGACCTCACGGTCCTGTGTCGCCGGGCGCATCGAGCCCGCCCGGCGACATCCGAAGCCCACTCCGGCACACTCGAGCCCGTCCGGCGATCGAGGACGAAACGGCTCCCGGACGGCTCCGGGCAACAAGGCACCTCGCCCACGCCTATCGTTCCCGCTCCTCCACATACGCGTTGTACGCGGCAACCTGCGCCCGCCGGGCCACCCGCTCCACCGGCCTCAGCGCCTCCTGCCGAGCCATGATCTCCGACGCGCTCACCGCCCCGCCGTGCCCGTTCTCATACGCCACCGAGATCAACAGCCCGACCCGCTGCGCCAGCTCCAGCACTCGCACCGCCCGCGGCGGATACCCCGGAGCCAGCACCTCGCGCCCCCGCTCCGTCCGCGCCCGGTACGCATCCACCGCCGCCTCCGCCACCGGCCCGGAACCGGCCACATCCAACCGCGACAGCACCGCCGTCGCATCCCGCAACGCCTCGGCGAGCTCCCGCTCCGCCTCGCCCAGCGACGGCACATCGGCCGGCGGTGCCTCCCGTACCGGCAGACAACGCCACACCACCTCGACGTGCAGATCCCGGTCCGGCCCCACCTCACGCACCTCGGGAACCAGCCCGTACGGCGCACCGAACGCGACCACCGCCTCCTCTGCATCCAACGCCCGCGCATTGAAGTCCGGCGGCCCGCTCAACCCCAGTGGATGCCCGGGCGCCGGCAGCGCGACCCGGAAACCAGTCACCCCCAGACTCCGCAACCGTCCGAACGCAAGCGTGAGCCCGACGGACCCCGTCTCACCCGGCAGTCCCTCGACGCGGTGCACCGCGTCCTCCCCGACAATGGCGAGCGCCGCGTCGTCCGGCGACACAAGTCCGGCCAGCAGTGCGTTTCCCCAAGCGGCCAGCAGCCCTGAGCGTGGTTCCGAAAGCATGGGAACAGCCTAGGGAACGGACCCGGGGCCTGTCCTCACACGGGCCCAGCGCCGGGAGCTCTCCTGCGGTGGCGTAGATTTCCCTGGGAGCTGTGCCCACAGGCACGCGACGATCTCGACACTGCATGGGGAGACAACGCGCCATGAGCGATGTACTGGAGCTGGTGGACGTATCCGTGGTCCGCGACGGACGCGCTCTGGTGGACGACGTCTCCTGGCAGGTCAAGGAGGGGGAGCGCTGGGTCATCCTCGGCCCGAACGGCGCCGGCAAGACCACGCTCCTCAACATCGCGTCCAGCTACCTCTTCCCGAGCACCGGCACCGCCAAGATCCTCGGTGAGCAGCTTGGCGGCGTCGGCACCGATGTCTTCGAACTCCGCCCCCGCATCGGTATCGCGGGCATCGCCATGGCCGAGAAGCTGCCCAGGCGCCAGACCGTTCTGCAGACGGTGCTCACCGCCGCCTACGGCATGACCGCCACCTGGCACGAGAACTACGAGGCCGTCGACGAGGAGCGCGCCCGCGCCTTCCTCGACCGGCTCGGCATGACCGAGTACCTCGACCGCAAGTTCGGCACCCTGTCCGAGGGCGAGCGCAAGCGCACCCTGATCGCCCGCGCCATGATGACCGACCCCGAACTGCTGCTCCTCGACGAGCCCGCCGCGGGTCTCGACCTCGGGGGCCGCGAGGACCTGGTCCGCCGCCTCGGCCGACTGGCCCGCGACCCGTACGCCCCCTCCATGATCATGGTCACCCACCATGTCGAGGAGATCGCCCCCGGCTTCACCCACGTCCTGATGATCCGCCAGGGCAAGGTGCTCGCCGCGGGCCCCATGGAGACCGAGCTCAGCTCCCGCAACCTCTCTCTCTGCTTCGGCCTGCCGCTCGTCGTCGAGCACACCGGCGACCGCTACACGGCCCACGGACTGCCGCTCTCGTAGCCGCAGCCGGACGACGCTCTCCGGACACAACACCGCAGCCGCCCGCCCGCGCCCTGTCGGCGAGGGCATCCGCAGTCCTACCATGACCACGTGGACATCGACGCGTGGGTGTGGTGGCTGATCGGCGCGGTGGGACTGGGCATCCCGCTCGTCCTGACCGCGATGCCCGAGTTCGGCATGTTCGCCGTCGGAGCGGTCGCCGCGGCAGTCGTCGCGGCACTCGGCGGCGGCATCGTGGCCCAAGTGCTGGTATTCGTCGCGGTCTCCGTGGCCCTCATCGCCGTGGTCCGCCCGATCGCCGCCAGGCACCGTGCCGACCGGCCCCAACTCGCCACCGGCATCGATGCGCTGAAAGGCCGTCAGGCCATCGTCCTGGAACGGGTCGACGGCAGCGGTGGCCGGATCAAGCTGGCCGGAGAGATCTGGTCCGCCCGCGCACTCGACGAGGGCCAGAGCTTCGATCCGGGCCAACAGGTCGATGTCGTCGACATCGACGGAGCTACGGCAGTCGTCATGTGACCGAACCACCCACACAGCAGAGCGCGTTCTGTCAGACTCGAAGTCGATCATCATGAGATCGGGGCCGTCGAGGCATACGGCACCTCCCGCGATCTCGACCTCGATCAGCGCGATCCGTCGGCAACCGAAGGGCAACGAGGAACACGATGCAACCGATCATCATCGTCCTGATCATTCTGGTGGTGCTCGTCTTCATCGCCCTGATCAAGACGATCCAGGTCATCCCGCAGGCCAGCGCCGCCATCGTGGAGCGCTTCGGCCGCTACACCCGCACGCTCAACGCAGGCCTGAACATCGTCGTTCCATTCATCGACTCCATCAGGAACCGCATCGACCTCCGTGAACAGGTCGTGCCGTTCCCGCCCCAGCCGGTGATCACCCAGGACAACCTGGTCGTCAACATCGACACCGTCATCTACTACCAGGTGACCGACGCAAGGGCCGCGACCTACGAAGTCGCCAGCTACATCCAGGCGATCGAGCAGCTCACCGTCACCACCCTTCGCAACATCATCGGTGGGATGGACCTGGAGCGGACCCTGACCTCCCGCGAGGAGATCAACGCCGCCCTGCGCGGAGTCCTCGACGAGGCGACCGGCAAGTGGGGCATCCGCGTCAACCGCGTCGAGCTCAAGGCGATCGAACCGCCCACCTCCATCCAGGACTCGATGGAGAAGCAGATGCGCGCCGACCGCGACAAGCGCGCCGCGATCCTCCAGGCCGAAGGAACCCGGCAGTCCGCGATCCTGACCGCCGAGGGCGAGAAGCAGTCCGCGATCCTGCGCGCCGAAGGTGAGGCCAAGGCCTCGGCCCTGCGCGCCGAGGGCGAGGCCCAGGCCATCCGTACGGTCTTCGAGTCCATCCACGCCGGCGACCCTGACCAGAAGCTCCTCTCGTACCAGTATCTCCAGATGCTCCCGAAGATTGCCGAGGGCGACGCCAACAAGCTCTGGATCGTGCCCAGCGAGATCGGCGACGCCCTCAAGGGCCTCAGCGGGGCCTTCGGCAACCTCGGCAACGGCGCCCCCGGATTCGACACCGGCAAGGAACGCCGGGAGCAGCCCCCGGTCGACTGACGCGTACACGCCCTCGTGCATGATCAGTGCACCAAGTACCGATCATGCACGGGGGATTCACCATGACCATCTGGGAGATGCTCGCCGTCTTCGTCGCGGGCATCAGCGCCGGCACGATCAACACGATCGTCGGATCGGGAACGCTGATCACCTTCCCGGTGCTGCTCGCCACCGGCCTGCCCCCGGTCACGGCCACCGTCTCCAACGCCCTCGGTCTGATCCCCGGTTCCATCAGCGGGGCCATCGGCTTCCGCGAGGAACTCGTAGGACAGGGCCGCCGCGTCCTCAAGCTCGCCATCGGCGCCCTGATCGGCGGCCTCACCGGGGCCACCCTGCTGCTGGCCCTGCCCTCCACGGCCTTCGAGACGATCGTGCCGATCCTGGTGGCCCTGGCCCTCGTCCTGGTCATCCTGCAACCACGCATCAGCAAAGCGGTCCAGCGCCGACGCGAACACACCGGCACCCCCGCCCGCCCCGACGGCGGCCCGCTCCTCTTCGTCGGACTGATGCTCGCCAGCGTCTACGGCGGCTACTTCACCGCCGCCCAGGGAATCATCTACCTCTCCCTGATGGGCATGCTGCTCGATGACACGATGCAGCGTCTCAATGCCGTCAAGAACGTCCTGGCCGCCGTCGTCAACAGCATCGCCGTGCTCTTCTTCCTCTTCGTCGCGGACTTCGACTGGACGGCCGTCGTACTGATCGCGGTCGGCTCCGCACTCGGCGGCCAGATCGGCGCCAAGATCGGCCGCCGCCTCAGCCCCGCCGTCCTGCGCATACTCATCGTCTCGGTCGGCACGGTCGCCATCGTCCAGCTGCTGCTCCGCTGACACACGGATGCCCACCCCTGCAAGGAGACGGGCATCCAATACGACACCGTGCGTACGCCGACTACGCCGCGGTGCGGTCCAGCCACTCCGGCAGCGCCGACCGCTCACCGGCCCCCAGAGCCAGCAGCATCGCCTCCGCCGGAGACGGTACGAACGGCTGCCGCAGCAGCGGCATCCCCGCCTGCTCCGGAGTCCGGGCCGCCTTGCGGTGATTGTCCTCGGCGCAGGACGCCACCGTGTTCAGCCAGGTGTCCTGACCGCCCTGGGCACGCGGCACCACATGGTCGACGGTGCTCGCCCGCCGCCCGCAGTACGCGCACCGGTGCTGGTCCCGTATCAACACACCCCTTCTGGACCACGGAGCCTGTCTTCGGAACGGCACCCGTACGTACCGGCAGAGCCTGATCACCCGGGGCACCGGAATATCCACGGCGGCGCCACGCATACGGAGATCGGGGTGCGACTGCTCGACGACCGCCTTGTCCTGCAGAATCAGCACCACCGCACGGTTCAGCGTCACCGTCGACAGCGGCTCGAAGCTCGCGTTCAGTACCAGCGTGTCCCGCATCTCGCCCACCTCCCGTGTGCCGCCCGCCCCCTGGCAGGCCCGGATCAACTCTGGCCGGGCAGGCCGTGATGGACAACGCAATAAAAAAATGCCCTGCCCTGATCTCTCCAGGACCAGGGCAGGGCAAACAGCAGGGGAACTCTCGGATCACCGGGTGCTAGGCGGGACCCGTGTACTCACCGATCAGCTGAGCACGGCCCAGCGTGTGGAACCGCAGGTTGAATCCGACGACCGCGGGCGACACATCGCTGTCGACACCCAGCTTCTCGCTGTCCACCGCGTACACGGTGAAGACATAGCGGTGATTCTCACCGGCCGGCGGCGCGGCACCGCCGAAGTCCTTCGACCCGTAGTCGTTACGGACCTGTACGGCACCGGCCGGCAGGCCCTCGAACTTCCCGCTGCCCGCACCGGCCGGCAGCTCCGTGACCGACGCCGGGATGTCGAAGAGCACCCAGTGCCAGAATCCGCTGCCCGTGGGAGCATCGGGATCGAAGCAGGTCACAGCGAAACTCTTGGTCCGATCCGGGAATCCCTCCCACCGCAGCTGCGGCGAGGTGTTCCCGGCCGCGAACACCTGGGCATCCGCCAGCACAGCCCCGGGCGCGAGATCCTCGCTCACCACCGTGAACGACGGCACCTCGGGATGGAAGTCGTGCGGCAGTGGCGCCCTCTTCGGCTCGGTCACGTCAGCACCTCTCCTGATCGCTCTCCTGCTGTCAGCAGGTCTCCCACCGACCCTAGAGCCAGTTGCGCTGACCGCCGACCTGGGCGAGCCACTGATTGAGGTACGCCGCCCAGTCGGTCCCCTGGAAGTCGTTCAGCCCGACCTTGAACGCACGGTACGAGTCGCTGCCCTCGCTGAAGAGCCCCGGCTTCTTGTCCATCTCCAGGACGACGTCCATCTCGCGGTCGTCCGCGACGAACGTCAGCTCCACCTGGTTCAGCCCGCGGTACTGCTGCGGCGGGAAGAACTCGATCTCCTGGTAGAACGGCAGCCGCTGGCGCGTACCGCGAATGTGGCCGCGCTCCATGTCCGCACTGCGGAAGCCGAAGCCGAGCTGCCCGAAGGCGTCGAGAATGGCCTGCTGGGCCGGGAGCGGGTGCACATTGATCGGGTCCAGGTCGCCCGAGTCCAGCGCCCGCGCGATCTCCAGCTCCGTGGTCACGCCGATGTTCATGCCGTGCAGATGCTGACCGGCGAACATCGTTATCGGTGTCTCCCACGGAATTTCGAGCCCGAACGGTACGACGTGCACGGCACCGGCCCGCACCTCGAACGCGCCACCGAGCCGAAG
Organism: Streptomyces sp. NPDC037301; assembly: GCF_055602785.1. Lineage (NCBI taxonomy): Bacteria > Bacillati > Actinomycetota > Actinomycetes > Kitasatosporales > Streptomycetaceae > Streptomyces > Streptomyces sp. NPDC037301. Next base: position 1,397 of record NZ_JBVJWD010000010.1, on the reverse strand, counting down.
CTTGGTGAACTCGATGTCCTGCTTCGTCTCCGTGTCCTGGCCCTCGACCTCGACCCGGGCCTGCAGACCGACGGAGAGCCCCTCGATCTGCTGATCCACAGATCCGCCCTGGATCCGCACCTCGCCCTGGACGACCCCACCGGGTACGACATTGAGTTCGGTCAGCTCGGTCTCCACCGACGCACCACCGGCACCCATGCTCGCGAGCAGCCGCTTGAAGCCCATGTTTACTCCTCCTTGGTCCTGACCCCTAGATACGCGCCACGACCGTAGTCGGTTCCCGGTAACCTCGAACGCCATGATCGAGGGCTTGGACCGTACGCCACTGACACGCGACTTCTTCGACCGCCCCGTACTGGACGTGGCACCCGATCTCCTGGGCCGGACTCTGGTGCGCACCACCCCCGACGGCCCCATCGAACTCCGCCTCACCGAGGTGGAGGCCTACGCCGGCGAGATCGACCCGGGATCGCACGCGTACAGAGGCCGCACCCCGCGCAACAGCGTCATGTACGGACCACCCGGCCACGCGTACGTCTACTTCACGTACGGCATGTGGCACTGCCTCAACCTGGTGTGCGGCCCGGAGGGCAGGGCCAGCGGTGTCCTGCTCCGCGCCGGCGACATCCAGGTCGGCGCCGACCTCACCCGCAAACGTCGAATCTCGGCCCGTAATGACAAGGAACTGGCCAAAGGCCCGGCCCGACTGGCCACCGCTCTCGATGTCGACCGCGCACTGAACGGCACCGACGCCATCGCCCACCCCGGCGCACCGCTGTCCGTACTGCACGGCACCCCACCACCCCGCGACCAGGTACGCAACGGTCCGCGCACCGGAGTGGGCGGCGACGGAGCCACACACCCGTGGCGCTTCTGGATCGACGGAGACCCCACGGTGAGCCCCTACAGAGCCCATGTGCCACGCCGCCGCGCAACTTGACTCTCCCTTGGGGGCCGCCTAATGTGGCCCGAGCCGCTTGAAACGGGTACTGCTATCGGTACGGTCCATCGGACCGCCCCGAGCACCCGGAAGCGGCCAACCACTACCAACGAATCACCCTGACGGGTGCGAATTCGGCATGCCGTAATTCGACCCCATCGACTCGATTATGAGTCGCCAAGGAAATCGGTTAATGTAGTGGACACGCCGAAAGGCAAAGGCCACTCCAAGGGTCACCGGAATTCAAATTCGGACCGGAAACGGAACGAAAAAGAATCTGGTAAGGTTGGAACCGCCGGAAAGGGAAACGCGAAAGCGAGGAACTGGAAAGCGCAGTAAAAATTCTCCTGCTCGGCAGGGGGCCGCTTCGACCGGGAATCGGACACGGAAGAGTCTGATAGAGTCGGAAACGCAAGACCGAAGGGAAAAGCCCGGAGGAAAGCCCGAGAGGGTGAGT
>NZ_JBVJWD010000009.1:187792-270935 GCF_055602785.1 Streptomyces sp. NPDC037301 | reverse complement strand
CCCCCCCCCCCCCCCCCCCCCCCCCCCCCCCCCCCCCCCCCCCCCCCCCCCCCCCCCCCCCCCCCCCCCCCCCCCCCCCCCCCCCCCCCCCCCGCTCCGTCGTATCCGGCCCGGAGAGGGACAGCCACGGCCGACCGGCCGCCGCGCGATTTTGCTCGGTACGGTGCTCGGATGGGGAACGTCTTTCACGGCGGGGGCCGCAGTCTGTCCATGTCCAACGGAGGCACGGACGTCTTCGTCGATGTGCTCATGCTGGCCGTGTCCGACCTCGCCGACAGCATCTGGGAGCACCGCTTCGCCACCCTGCTGACCCTGCAGGACCAGAGCGTCATGGGGCGCGGGGCGGTCGGGTTCGATCTGGAGGACATCGACTGGGGGCGCTCCCCGCGCGAGCGGGCCGCGGAGAAGGACTTCGTCCTGCGAGTGCTCGATCTCGCCCTGCGCAGGCACCGGTGGGACGAGCTGGGCTACGAGCCACCCTTGGCCGACGGTTATCTGCGGCAGTACCGGGAGATGGTCGAGGCATTCGATCCGGCCGACTCCGAGCGGCGAAGCGGTGGCTTCCCATTTCCCGGCCCGGAAGAAGCTGCCATGGCCTTGTGCGTACGGCACCGCATCCTGTGCGCGCCGGTCCACTGGGAGGGATGCGTCTTCTGTACGGGGCACCGGTGATCCCGCACCTGCGGCGCGGCCTCTGCAGCCTCCACTGTCAACTGACGGTTGACAGTGGAGGTGTGTCAACCTAAGGTTGACACATGGTGAAACCTGTACGCCCAACCAATCCCGTACGCCTCGACGACCTGATCGAGGCCATCAAGAAGGTCCACACCGACGCCCTCGACCAGCTCTCCGACGCGGTCATCGCCGCGGACCACCTCGGCGATGTGGCCGACCATCTGATCGGGCACTTCGTGGACCAGGCCCGGCGCTCGGGCGCTTCCTGGACGGAGATCGGGAAGAGCATGGGAGTGACCAGGCAGGCGGCCCAGAAGCGGTTCGTCGCCAAGGACCCCGGCGAGCCCTCGGACCTGGACCCCGGCCAAGGGTTCGGCCGCTTCACCGAGCGGGCCAGGAACGTCGTGATGACGGCGCAGAACGAGGCCCGCGCCGCAGGCAACAACGAGGTGCGCACCGAGCACCTGGTGCTGGGGCTGCTCGCCGAGCCGAAGGCACTGGGCCCCGCGTTCATCAAGTCCCAGGGCGTGGCGCTGGAGGCCGTCCGTCAGGCCGCGACCGAGGCTCTGCCGGCCGCGGTCGACGAGCTGCCGGACCTCATCCCGTTCGACGCCGGGGCTCGCAAGGCACTGGAGCTGACGTTCCGGGAGGCCCTGCGGATGGGCCACAACTACGTCGGCACGGAACACATCCTGCTCGCCCTGCTGGAGCAGGAGGACGGCGCGGGTGTGCTGACAAACCTCGGCATCGACAAGGCGACCGCCGCGACGAGCATCGCCGAGGCCCTCACGCTCATCGCCAACGACAAGGCGACCGCCGAGACGGGCATCGCCGAGGCCCTCACGCACATCGCCAACGCCTCGGACAAGGAGGCCTGACCGAAGCAGCCCGTCCGGGGTATGCGCGGCGAGGGCCGGTGCCGGTCATCCGGTGCCGGCCTTCGCGCGTCGGCCGGTCACAGCGCCCCGTACACCGCCTCGATCAGGACCGTCTTGCGCGGATCGTCAAAGATCCGGGGGCCCATCCGGTTCATCACTTGGCCCAGGGCGAGATCGGCCTCCGGGTCGGCGAGGCCGCAGGAGCCGCCCGCGCCGTCATGGCCGAAGGCCCGCGGGTTGGGACCGTACGAGCCCTCGGGGCCGCTCAGCCACAGCCCGAGCGCGATCTCCGTGCCATGGCCGATGCCCGTACCGAGCACCAGGTCGCGACAGGACCCCTGTCCCTCGCGGGCGCGCTCGACGGCCTCCTCGGAGAGAAACCGCCGGCCGCCCGATCTGCCCCGTCCGGCGGACTCGATGGGTACGCAACGTACCGACTGGTCGGACCGGCGGGAAGACTTCATGCGCCCACGAGAGGCGGCCGTTCAGCGGGCTCCCGTTTCGAGCCTGAGGCTCCAGCGGCCCGGCATACCGGCGAGCGTGACCGTGGACAGCGGTCGGACGTCGACGTTCCAGTACGTCGACGGCGGGGCCTTGAGCGCATAGACGAGGGCGGCCCGGACGACTGCCGGTTCGGCGACGGCGACGATGGCTCCGTCGCATGCGGGGCGGGTGTCCAGCCAGCCCCCTATCCGCGAGATGAAGGCGAGCGGCGGTTCACCGCCGTGCGGGGCGGAGCGCGGGTCCGCGAGCCAGGCGTCGACGGCCGCGGGTTCGCATGCCGTGACATCGGCGAGGGTGCAGCCGCGCCAGCGGCCCATGTCGCAGTCGCGCAGGGCGGGCTGGACGAGCGGGGCGTAACCGAGCGCCTCGCCGGTGGCGCGGCTGCGTGGGGTCGGTGAGCAGTAGCGCAGTTCGGCGGCGCCCAGGGGAACCAGGGTGTGCGCGGCGAGCTGTACCTCGTGCCAGCCGGCGTGGTCGAGCGGCCGGTCGTCGTCGAAGCGCTCGGCAAGCAGTGCGGAGCTGCGCGCCGCGGCAACGAGCGAGACTCGAACAGTCATGGCGGTGATCGTGGATCCCAACGCCACGCGGGTCAAGGGCCTTCACAAGCGCTTCCGGCTCAGCGGAGCAGGATGTACATCCACTTGTGCGGGTCCTTCAGTGGCTTGAAACCGACCTTCTCGTAGACCCCGTGGGCGTCCTCGGTGGCGAGCGTGAACCTGCCGTGGATACGGGCCGCGTCCGGACGGGACGGGTCGGACGAGATCTCGTGACGCTGCTGGGGCGTGTCGTCGTTCACGGCCGGAGGTCATCCCCCCAAGCCGGTCAGGACTTCGCCGCAGGCGGTACGCAGGCGTCGGACCCCCTCGGCGATCTCGGCCGCTCCGGCGACCGCGGCGAAGCTCAACCGGATCTGCGGGAAAGGGGGTTCGGCGCAGAAGTACGGGCGGCCGGGTGCGATGGCCACGCCCGCGCGCAGGGCCGCCGAGACCACTGCGGACCCGTCCGTACCGGCTTCCGCGTCGGGCAGGCGCAGCCACAGGCTGCCGCCGCCCGCGGGGATGTGCGGGAGCGCGAGGACGGGCAGCTCCTGCCGCAGGGCCGTCGTCATGGCGGTGCGCCGCTTTCTCAGCTCGGTCGATACGGAACGCAGATGGTGACCCCACGCCGGGGAGCCGACCAGTTCGAGCGCGGCCTCCTGGAGCGGTCGGGGTACGAAGAAGCTGTCGACGATCTGGATGGCGCGCAGCCGTCCCAGCACCGGACCGCGGGCGGCGAGCGCACCCACCCGCAGGCTGGGCGAGGTGATCTTGGTCAGGGAGCAGACGTGGACGACCACACCGTCGGGGTCGTCGGCGGCCAGGGGTGCGGGCAGTGGCCCGGCGTCGTCGTGGACCAGGCCGCGGGCGAAGTCGTCCTCGATGACGAAGGCTCCCGCGGCACGGGCGATCCGCACGACCTCGCCGCGCCGTTCGGGGGCGAGGACCGCGCCGGTCGGGTTCTGGAAGAGCGGCTGGCAGACGAAGACGCGGGCGCCGGTGGCCCGGAAGGCGGCGTCGAGCAGTTCCGGCCGCACACCGTCGGCGTCGACGGGTACCGGTACGGGCCGCAGTCCGGTGGCGCGGGCGGCGGCCAGCATTCCCGGGTAGGTGGGCGATTCGACCAGGACCGGGGCGCCGGGCGGGGCGAGGGCGCGCAGTGCGGTGGCCAGGGCGCTCTGGCCGCCCGCGGTGATCAGTACGTCGGCGGCGGTGAGTGCGGGCCCGACCCCCCGGGCGAACCAGGCACGCAGTTCGGTCAGACCGTCGGTGGGCGGGCGGTCCCAGGCACCGGGGCGGCGGCCGGCCCTGGCGAGGGCGGCGGCGAGCGCCCGCTCCGGCTGGAGCGAGGAGTGGAGATAGCCGCCGTTGAGCTCGATGACGCCGGGCGGCGGTGCGGTGAGCGTGACCAGGACACCGGAGGCGTCGACGGTACGCGGCACCGCTTCGGGGCCGCCGTCGCCACTGAGGGAGATCTCCTGCCAGGAGGTGTCGCCCGGCGGGGGTACATCGGTACGGGGCTGCGCCCGGAAGGCGCCGGAGCCGGGGCGGGTGACGACGAGACCCTCGGCGGCGAGCTGGGCAATGGCCCGGGAGACGGTGACGGGGCTGACCCGGAAGCGCTCCACCAGGGCCCGACTGGACGGCAGCTTTCCACCTGGTGAGTAGCGGTTCAGTTCACCGCGCAGAGAACCAACGAGTTCAGCGACGCTGCTACGCTCTTGCATGAAAGTTAAGGATAGCGCTACTCCCGAAACCACGATAGCGGTTGGCTCATCGACGGCCGGTACGGCGAACCGCGGTGGCGTGGTTCTCGCCGGGCTCGGTGTCGTCGCCTTCTCGCTGACCTTCCCGTCCACGGCCTGGGGCCTGGAGAGCTTCGGCCCCTGGTCGCTGGTGGCGCTGCGCACCCTGCTCGCCGCCGCGATCGCGGGTGGTGTGCTGCTGGCGGGCCGTGTCCCGGTGCCGGACCGCCGGCACCGGGCCGGGCTCGTCGTCGTCGCCGCCGGTGTGGTGGTCGGCTTCCCGCTGCTGACGACGCTGGCGCTGCAGACGTCGACGACCTCGCACGCAGCCGTCGTGGTGGGGCTGCTGCCGCTGACCACTGCGGTGTTCTCCTCGCTGCGGACCGGGGCACGGCCGCCGCGTGCCTTCTGGATCGCGGCGCTCGCCGGGGCGGCCGTGGTGATCGCTTTTACCGTGCAGGAGAGCGGTGGTGCGCTGTCCGGCGGTGATCTGTATCTGTTCGGTGCGCTGCTGGTGTGCGCGGCGGGATACACCGAGGGCGGCAGGCTGGCCGGAATCATGCCGGGCTGGCAGGTGGTCGGCTGGGCTCTGATTCTCTCCCTGCCGCTCGCGGTGGCGGGGGCGGCCATCGCGTTGCCGTTGGAGCCGGTGCGGCTGACCGCGCACGGGGTGATCGGACTGGCCTGGGTGGCGGCCGGGTCCACCTTCATCGGCCTGTACGTCTGGTACCGCGGGATGGCGGAGATCGGGGTTCCGCGGGCCAGCCAGCTTCAGCTCGCGCAGCCGTTGCTGACACTGGTGTGGTCGTTCCTCCTGCTTGGCGAGGAGGTCTCGACGGCGGCGCCGGTGGCGGCGATCGCGGTGCTCGTCTGCATCGCGGCCACCCAGCGGACGGGGCGCGCCCGGCGTCCGGAGTGAGAACCACACACCTTCCGCCGGGCGAAGTCGGTTTTCGGTCATAGACTTGTCGACAAGGACCGTCACCCGTGAGGAGGTCACTCCAGATGGAGGCACACGCGGGCGACCGGCTGCTGACGCACGGCAGGACCGTGGGACAGCACGACCAGGTCGCAGAGATCCTCGAAGTGCTCGGGGCCGGGGGCACTCCCCCGTACCGCGTCCGCTCCGAGGACGGACACGAACACCTGATTTCGCCCGGTCCCGACAGCGTCGTACAGCACAGAGTCCGTAAGCAGGCGCCGGAGACTCCGTAGCGGCCTCCGGCGGACGGCACTGCTCTTCGCCCCCCGGGCCTTGGGCGGGCCGATCAGTTCCCGGCAGCCCGCCCACAACACCCGGTGCGTCCACTCCGCTTCTTCTGTCAGCGGGGTGGACGCACCCTGTTGCGATAGTGGTCGGCCACCACCCGGTCCATGGTGCCGATCCGGTCCGTGACTACGTCATTGCCGGAGAAGTAGACATGGCCGCGCACCTGGTCGTAGGCGGCGGCGAAGTCGAGGTGGCGGGAGAGTTCGGCCGGGTCCTGCCAGGCGGCGGGCTGGGCCGGGTCACCGGCCTTGTAGAGCGCCTCGCCCACGAACAGATCGACGCCCGTGCCCCGTACGACCGCGTCCCACCAGGGCAGCAGCTTGGCGTAGTCGGCGGCGGCGAAGCCGATGTTCCAGTAGATCTGCGGGCAGATGTAGTCGATCCAGCCCTTCTCGACCCAGCCGCGGGTGTCGGCGTGCAGATCGTCGTAGGTCTGCACACCCGCCTTCGTGTCGGAGCCGAGCGGGTCGGTCGCGGCGTTGCGCCACACGCCGAACGGGCTGATCCCGAACTGGACGTTCTTCTTGATCTTCTTGATCCGCTCGGCCGTCTCGCGCACCAGCTTGTCGGTGTTGTCGCGCCGCCAGGCGGCCTTGTCCGGGAAGCCCGCACCGTATTTCGCGTACGTGGCGTCGTCGTCGAAGACCTGCCCGGCCACCGGGTACGGGTAGAAGTAGTCGTCCCAGTGCACGGCGTCGATGTCGTAGCGGCGGACCGCGTCGAGCATCGCGTCCTGGACGAAGCGGCGGACCTCGGGGATTCCGGGGTTGTAGTAGAGCTTCCCGCCGTACGGCAGGACCCAGTCGGGGTGCAGCCTGGCGGGGTGGGTGGCGACCAGGCGGGACGGATCGGTGTGGTTGGCGACCCGGTACGGGTTGAACCAGGCATGCAGTTCGAGCCCGCGGCGGTGCGCCTCGCGGACGGCCGTGCCCAGCGGATCCCAGCCGGGGTCCTTGCCCTGCACCCCGGTGAGGTACTGGGCCCACGGTTCGTAGGGTGAGGGCCACAGCGCGTCGGCCGTCGGCCGGACCTGGAGGATCACGGCGTTCAGCCGCCGGTCGACGGCCTCGTCGAGGTACGCGATCAGCTCGGCCTCCTGCGCGGCCGCTGTCAGGCCGGGCGCGGAGGGCCAGTCGATGTTGGCGACTGTGGCGACCCACATGCCGCGCAGCTCGCGCCGCGCCACATGGTGACCCTTGCGCGGCGCTGTGTGCGCCGGCTCGGTGCCGGCCTGCCGGAACGGCAGCGCGACGGCATCACCCGCCGTGGTGATTGTGCTCACCACCGCTGCGACCACTCCGGCCGCACCCGCCACAAAGCCTCTTCTGGCCATTTGCCGCATTTCGTTGCACCTGCCGTCTCTCTGTCCTCGTCCGTCGCCCCGGTATCCGGGCGTAACGCAGAGCATGCCCGCCCCGGCCCGCAATGACCCGTAGGTCGCGGAGTAACGTCGGGGGGTCGGGGCGGGCACCGGAATCAGACGGGAACCTGCGACACGCAGAACAGCGAAAGGCACGAGGTGACGGACTCTATGGCCGACATTGCACGCGTCGGAGTGGTGGGCTGTGGCCAGATGGGCGCGGGTATCGCGGAGGTGTGCGCCCGCAGCGGTCTTGAGGTCATGGTGGCCGAGACCACCGGCGAGGCGCTGGAGATCGGCCGCACCCGGCTGCACAACTCTCTCTCGAAGGCCGCCGAACGCGGCAAGATCACTCCGGAGGAGCGCGACGAGACACTGGCTCGTCTGAGCTTCACCACCGACCTCGGAGAGTTCGCCGACCGCGATCTCGTCATCGAGGCCGTCGTGGAGAACGAGCAGGTCAAGACCGAGATCTTCCAGGTGCTCGACCAGGTGGTGACCCGGCGGGACGCGATCCTCGCCTCGAACACCTCCTCCATTCCGCTGGTGAAGCTGGCCGTGGCGACGTCTCGCCCGGACCAGGTCATCGGCATCCACTTCTTCAACCCGGCCCCGGTGCAGAAGCTCGTCGAACTGATTCCCGCGCTGACGACGTCCGACGAGACGGTGAAGCGCGCCGAGGCCCTGGTGCAGGACGTGCTCGGCAAGCACCCGATCCGCGCCCAGGACCGCTCCGGCTTCGTCGTCAACGCACTGCTGATTCCGTATCTCCTCTCCGCGATCCGGATGTTCGAGTCGGGGATCGCCAGCCGTGAGGACATCGACAACGGCATGGAGCTCGGCTGCGCCCACCCGATGGGCCCGCTCAAGCTCTCCGACCTGATCGGTCTGGACACCGTGGCCTCGGTCGCCGACTCGATGTACGCGGAGTTCAAGGAGCCGCTGTACGCCGCTCCCCCGCTGCTCCAGCGGATGGTGGACGCGGGCCGGCTCGGCCGCAAGACGGGCTCGGGCTTCTACCCGTACTCCTGATCCGTCTCTCGTGCCCGCACGGGGCCGCCCGGGAAACCCCCGGCCGGCCCCTTCGCGGTTCCGGGGATTTCATCCCAGCCGTAAGTGATGGAGCATCATCAGCCCGGCCACCATGCCCGCGGCCGGGACCTCGCCGCGGGCGATCATTTCGGGCACCAGCTTGAGCGGTATCCACTCGCGGCGCGAGGACTCGAAGTCGTCGCTGGGGTGGCCGGTCCAGGTGGCCTCCTCGGACCAGTAGAGGTGGTGCCGGGCGTCGGTGAGGCCGTTCGACGGCTCCACGGTCAGCAGCGGACGCAGCGGTCCGGGGCGCCAGCCGGTCTCCTCCTCCATCTCCCGGGCGGCGGCCGCTGTGATGTCCTCGCCGTCCTCGACGACGCCGGCGGCGAGTTCCCAGCCCCAGCTGTCGGTGATGAACCGGTGCCGCCAGAGCAGCAGTACCTCGTTGGCCTCGTTGACGACGGTGGCCGCCGCGACGGGGCGGAGCCGGATGAGGTAATGGTCGAGATGGCGGCCGTCGGGGATGAGGACATCCGCCAAATTGACCCGGAACCAGCGGTTCTCATACACAGTTTGCTCGTTCAGATTCGCCCACTGCACAGTTTTGCCACCTTCCGACAAGTAGGTGACAACATCGCAGCAGGAGCGGGACCGGAGGGGAACGTACCGGTACCCGCGGGTGCGAACTCACAGCGGTACGCGCAACGCCCCGTCGATCAGTTCGGCGGCCCGCCCCGCGTCGGCGCAGCCGCTCGCGATCAGATCCTCGCGCACCGCACGCAGCCGGTCGCGCAGCCGTTGCGACTCCATGCCCCTGGCCCGCTCGGCCATCTCCACGGCCGTGGCCGCCGCCCGGTCCGCCTCGCCCTGACGCAGCTCGATATGGGTCAGCATGGCCAGCCGGTGCACCCGGCCCCGGTCGTGCGCCGGGGTCCGCACGGCCGTCACCGCGTGTTCCCTGGCCCCCGGCAGATCGCCGAGGCCGAGCAGGGCCTCGGCCACCTGCACATCGACCAGGCCCGGCTGGACGTACCCCGTCTCGTCCGGTTCATGGCCCGGCCGGATGCGTCCGGCCTCCGACTCGGCGCGCCGGATGCACTCCAGGGCGCTTGTGGCGTCGCCGATGTGGGCGTACGCCTTGGCCTGCATCGCGTACAGGTCGGCGGCCAGCGCGGGAGTGATGTGCCGGCCGGCGGCCCGTAGCGCCGCCTGCGCGAAGGCCACCGACTGCCGGTAGTCGGCGAGGAACAGCGACTGGTTGACCAGCAGGGCGATCACATAGCCGCCGAGCCCCCGGTCGCCGCTCGCCTTGGCCAGCCGCAGTGCCTGGTGGAAGTAGCGCTGGGCGAGCCCGTGCGCGTCGGAGTCGTAGGCGCAGATGCCCGCGACCGCCACCAGCCCGCCCGTCGCCCGGTGCAGTTGACGGCCCATCGCGTCGGTGTAGCCGCCGCGCAGAAGCGGGGCGGTCTCGGTGTTGAGGAAGCCGACGATGCGGGAACGGGTCGCGATTCCGCCTGCCCTGCGGTACATCAGTTCGTAGTGGGCACGGGCCGCGCGCAGGGTCACTATGTCGGCCATGCAGACCCGGGTCGTGCCACTGCGGGAGACGTCGACGTCCTCCGGCGGGTTCTCCCACTCCCAGACGGGCATCACCGCAGTGGTGCCCGTGACGGCGGCCGAGGCGAGTATGTGCGGGCGCTGCTGGTCGTCGGAACGCCACAGCGCGGCGGCCCGCTCGACGAATCCGGTGAGCGTGGATCCGGGCACGGCCGCGCCGGCGCCCGGGGCCGCCATGCCGATGTCGTCCAGCGAAAGAGACCTGTTCAGCCGGTTCCCGAGCACTTCACAGATCAGGTCGGGCACCTGGCCGCGCGGGCGCTGCCCCTTCAACCAGCGTGCCACCGCGGTGTGTTCGTACCGCAGGCACAGTCCGCGGGAACGGCCGGCCCGGTTGATGTGCGCGGCGAGGCCCGCCCGGGAGACACCCGCCTCCCCGATCAGGGCCTCCAGCAGAATGTTGGGCTCCGTTGCCCCCATTTGCCCCTCCGGTGGTTCGGCACGCCGAGGCGTGCCGAACCAGTGGAGCACGATTCACACGGGGTGTGAACGCAATGCCCGAACCGTCCCGCTGCGCACTCTGTTGCGCCGGTGCGCGGATCGGTTGAATCAGTCGTCTCGCAAGAGGCGGCCGGGTCGTCTGCTCCCCCTCGTACAGTCGACGACCCGCACCCGCGCCGTCCGTTTCCGCCGACCTGCCCGACACTCCGTGGCGGCGCGGACGGTGCGGGCAACGCCCGCGAGCGGTTCTGTGCCGCTCGGCGAGCACAGGAGGGGCGTATCCGGTCAGCGGATACGCCCCTCTTTCATGATGTGTGCCGGATGAGGCGTTACGCGCCCCGCAGCACCGCGCCCGTCCGCTCGGCGGCCAGGGCCACCGCCGCGTCGCGGGCGGCCGTGGCCTCGTCCACGGTCAGCGTGCGGTCCGCCGCGCGGAAGCGCAGCGCGTACGCCAGGGACTTGCGGCCCGCACCGATCTGGTCGCCGGTGAAGACGTCGAACAGCCGCAGCGATTCGAGGAGTTCACCCGCGCCCGCACGCAGCGCCTGCTCCACCTCGGCGGCGGGGACGCGCTCGGCGACGATCAGCGCGACGTCCTGGGTCGCCACCGGGAAGGTGGAGATCCGCGGCGCCTGGAGGGCGCCCTGAGACGCCTGCTCCAGCAGGTCCAGGTTCAGCTCCATCGCGCAGCTGCGCGCGGGCAGGTGCAGCGCCTTGACCACGCGCGGGTGCAGCTCACCGGCGTATCCGACGGTGTGCTCCGCTCCGTCGATCACCACGGCGAGCTCGGCGCAGCGGCCAGGGTGCCACGGACCGTACTGGCCCTGTCGGACGATCAGTTCGGCCTTCGCCTCACGGGCGACCGTGCGGGCGGACTCGATCGCGTCCGCCCAGTCGGCCGGGCGGCCCTTGCCCCACCAGCCGGCCTGCTCACGCGCACCGGCGAGCACGACGGCGACATGGCGCGGCTGTACGGGCAGCACCCCGCTCAGACCGGCGATCTCCTCGTCGGTCGGACGGCGGTGGACGGGCAGCCGTACCGCGATGCCCTCCTGCTCGGGAGCCCGGAAGACCAGGCCCGCCTCGAAGAGCGCCAGGTCGTGGCTGCCGCGGCCGTCGTTGCGGCGCAGCGCACCGAGCAGCCCGGGCAGCAGCGTCGTGCGCAGCGCGGGCTCCTCGTCGGAGAGCGGGTTGACCAGCTTGACCAGGCGACGGCTCTCGTCGTCCGCCGGGATGTCGAGCTGGTCGAGTACCTGGTCGCCGATGAACGGGTAATTCAGCGCCTCGACATAACCGGCGCCGGCCAGCGCGCGGCCGGCGCGGCGGTACAGCCGCTGCCGCTCCGTGAGCCCGCGGCCCGAGGGCGGCTTGGGCAGCGTCGAGGGGAGGTTCTCGTACCCCTCGAGCCGGATGACCTCTTCGGCCAGATCGTTCGGCTCACCCAGGTCGGGACGCCAGGACGGGACGGTGACGACCAGCTCGTCCTGCCCGTAGACGTCGCAGCCGACCTCCTGGAGGCGGCGTACGACGGTCTCGCGGCCGTAGTCGACGCCCGCGACACGGTCCGGGTGGTTCGCCGGCATGGTGATCGTCCGGGGCGCGGACGGCGCGATGATCTCCGTGACACCGGCCTCGGCGGTGCCGCCCGCGAGCAGCACCAGCAGGTCGACGGTCCGCTGCGCGGCAGCTGCCGCGGCCTGCGGGTCCGCGCCGCGCTCGAAGCGCTTGGACGCCTCGGAGGCCAGCTTGTGGCGGCGCGCGGTACGGGCGATGGAGATTGCGTCGAAGTGCGCTGCCTCGATGACGACCTCGGTGGTGGCACCGGCCTGGTCGTCGTGGTCGGCGACCTCGGTGTTGGCGCCGCCCATGACACCCGCGAGACCGATCGGCCCGCGGTTGTCGGTGATCACCAGGTCTGCGGGGTCCAGCACCCGCTGGACGCCGTCGAGGGTGGTGAGCTTCTCGCCGGGCTCGGCGCGGCGCACCCCGATCGGCCCGTCGAGACGGGAGCGGTCGTAGGCGTGCAGCGGCTGGCCCAGCTCGAGCATCACGTAATTGGTGACGTCGACGGCGAGCGAGATCGGGCGCATCCCGGCCTTCTGCAGCCTGCGCTGCAGCCAGATCGGGGAACGGGCCTCGGGCTCCAGTCCGACGACCGTACGCGTGGTGAAGCGGTCGCAGCCGATCGGGTCGGCCACCTTCACCACGTAGCCGTAGGAGTTCGGGGCGGGGACATCGAGAAGCGCCGGGTCGCGCAGCGGCAGACCGTACGCGATGGCGGTCTCGCGGGCGACACCGCGCATCGACAGGCAGTAGCCGCGGTCGGGCGTGACCGCGATGTCGAGGACCTCGTCGACGAGTTCGAGCAGCTCGATCGCGTCGGTGCCGACCTCGTGCTCGGGCGGCAGCACGATGATGCCGCCGCTGCCGTCGTCGCCCATGCCGAGCTCGTCGCCCGAGCAGATCATGCCGTGCGAGGTCTTGCCGTACGTCTTGCGCGCGGCGATCGCGAAGTCACCGGGCAGTACGGCGCCCGGCAGGACCACGACGACCTTGTCGCCGACAAAGAAGTTGCGCGCGCCGCAGACGATCTCCTGCGGCTCGCCGGTGCCGTTGGCCTGGCCGACGTCGACGGTGCAGAAGCGGATGGGCTTCTTGAACTCCGTCAGCTCCTCGATGGTGAGGACCTTACCGACGACGAGGGGGCCCTTGAGCCCGGCGCCGAGCTGCTCGACGGTCTCGACCTCGAGGCCGGCGGAAACAAGTTTGGCCTGGACGTCACGGCCGGTCTCCGTCGCCGGCAGGTCGACGTACTCCCGCAGCCAAGAAAGCGGGACCCGCATCAGATCTCCATCCCGAACGGCCGGGTGAACCGGACGTCACCCTCGACCATGTCTCGCATGTCTTCGACGTTGTGGCGGAACATCAGCATCCGCTCGATGCCGAACCCGAAGGCGAATCCGCTGTACTTCTGGGGGTCGACGCCGGTGGCGACGAGCACCTTCGGGTTGACCATGCCGCAGCCGCCGAGCTCGATCCAGCCCTCGCTGCCGCAGGTGCGGCAGGGCCGGTCCGGGTTGCCGACGGACTCGCCGCGGCACACGAAACAGACCATGTCCATCTCGGCGGACGGCTCGGTGAACGGGAAGAAGTTCGGGCGCAGCCGCGTCTTCATGTCCCGGCCGAAGAGCGCCTGGACCATGTGGTCCAGGGTGCCCTTGAGGTCGGCCATGGTCAGGCCCTCGTCGACGGCGAGCAGCTCGATCTGATGGAAGACCGGGGTGTGCGTCGCGTCCAGCTCGTCGGTGCGGTAGACGCGACCCGGTACGACGACGTAGACCGGCGGCTCGCGGTCGAGCAGCGTGCGGGCCTGCACCGGGGAGGTGTGCGTACGCAGCACGATGCCGGACTCGTCGTCCGTGGTGCCCTCGGGGCCCTGGACGAAGAAGGTGTCCTGCATCTGCCGGGCCGGGTGGTCGGGCACGAAGTTCAGGGCGTCGAAGTTGAACCACTCCGCCTCGACCTCGGGGCCCTCGGCGACCTCGTACCCCATGGACACGAAGATGTCCTCGAGGCGCTCCATGAGCGTGGTCAGCGGGTGGCGGGCGCCCGCCGGGACGCGGTCGTGGGGCAGCGTGACATCCACCGCCTCCTCGACCAGCACACGGGCGTCCCGCTCGGCCTCCAGCTCCGCCTGACGGGCGGCGAGGGCCTTGCTCACGGCGCCGCGGGCCTGGCCCACGCGCTTGCCCGCCTCGGCCTTGGCCTGCGGCGGCAGGGCGCCGATCTCCCGGTTGGCGAGCGACAGGGGCGAGGTACCACCGGTGTGCGCGGTCTTCGCCTGGGCGAGCGCGTCGAGGTCACCGGCGGCGGCGAAGGCGGCGAACGCCTCGTCCCGCATGCGCTCGATCTCTTCCGGTTTCAGTGCCTCGACCTCGACTGGGTCGTACGACTTGTTCGGTGCCGACATCTCTTCCCGTGCTTCCGATTGGCTGGTACTGCGCTTACCGGGGGACAGCCCCGGACCCCCATGGCCCCGCTCGACGGCTGGAGGACGCAAAGGTGCCAAAGGTCGAGTCTAAGGGTCACAGGATGTGTGGGAGGCCCGTGGGCTGCTCAGACCAGGTAGGCCGGCGTGCTCACGGGCAGGATAAATCGGAATTCCGCACCGCCGCCGGGGCCGCGGCCGACCGTGATCGTACCGCCGTGCGCTTCGACGATGCCCTTGACGATGTAGAGGCCCAGGCCCGTACCGCCGCGCTTGCTCCCCCGCCAGAAGCGGGTGAAGACACGGCCCATCGACTCCTCGGGGATGCCGGGGCCTTCGTCGCTCACGGTGACGGCCGTTCCCTTCTCGTCGCTCTTCGCGGGTGCGGGTGCGACTTCAATGGTGACGGTTCCCTCGCCGTGGCGCACCGCGTTTTCCAGCAGGTTGCCGAGCACCTGGTCGACCTTGTCCGGGTCGGCCCAGACCGCGGGCAGCGGCTGGCAGGTACGGACGAGGAAGCGGTCGGGGGTCTGGCCGTTCGCGGTGAGGGCCTGGATGTGGCGTTCGACGGCGGCGGAGAGGTCCACGGGCTGCCGTCGCAGCTCCAGCCGGCCGGAGTCGATCCGGGAGATGTCGAGCAGTTCGGCGATGAGCCTGGTGACGCGGCCCGCGTCGGCGTCGACGGTCTCCAGCATCAGGCGCTTCTGGTCGTCGGTGAACCGTTCCCATTTGGCGAGGAGGGTCGCGGTGAAGCCCTTGACGGAGGTCAGCGGGGAGCGCAGCTCGTGGGCGACGATCGCGATCAGCTCGGCGTGGCTGCGTTCGGTGCGGCGGCGGGCCTCGGTGCCGCGCAGCGAGATCACCAGACGGCGTACGGGACCGGTCGGGTGCTCTCGTACGTACCGTGCGGAGACCAGGACCTCGCGGCCGCCGGGCAGCAGCAGATTGCGCTCGGGCTGACCGACCCGGGTGGCGAGGCCGCCGTACGGATCGGTCAGCGCCCACCAGCGGCGGCCCTTGAGGTCCTCCAGCGGCAGCGCGTGCTCCAGGGGGCGGCCGAGAGCGGCGGCCCGGGGCACGGCGGTGATCCGGGTGGCCGCGGAGTTGAAGCAGATGACCCGGCCGGTCTCGTCGGCGACGACCAGGCCGTCGGGGAGGTCGTCGGGATCGACGGTCGCATCGACGGGACCGAGGTCCGGTCCTTCGGCCGGTTCGGCCGCCGTGCCGGGGCCTTCACCGGCGCGCACGACGGCCGCGTGTGTCTCGCGCGGCCTGCTCATGCCGACAGCCATATCCCGTACCCCACCTCTCGAACCGGTGCAGTGGGCCCCCGAGTTCGTCACCCTACTAGTCGTCGGTGACGGAGCGACACCCTGCGGGGGCGCACTGCTGCGGTCCGCCGTTCGACGGGGTACGGGGCGTGGCGTCGGTCAGACGGCGACCTCGACGCGGTCCCCGGCCGGCCGGGCCGCCCGTTCACGCCTCATGAGCGATCCGGAGGCGAACGATCCGGCGGCCGTGCAGGCCGCGATCACCATCAGGAGCAGGGCCGCACCCCACGAGGCACCGTTCGCCGCGCCGGTCAGCGAGGTGGCGAGCAGCGGTACGAATCCGGCCACGACACCCGCGAGGTTGTAGGACATCGCGACGGCGCTGTAGCGGAACGCCTCGGGGAACATTCCGGAGACCACGGCACCGATGGGGGCGTACGGAATGGAGAGTGCGCCGATCCCGAGCCCCACCCCGAGGTAGACCAGTGCGGGCTTGCCGGTGTCGACGAGCCAGAAGGCCGGGAAGGCGACGGCCATCGTGACGAGGCCGCCGATGGCACAGACCGTCCAGGCGCCGATCCGGTCGGCGATCCGCCCCGCCACGACGAGCACGACGATCTCGACGACCGATCCGATGACGGTGGCGTTCAGCATCACGGACTTGTCGATGCCCAGCTCGTCGGTGCCGTACGAAATGATGAACGTGGTCATCAGGAAGAAGCCGCCGACACCGAGCAGGGCCGCGCCGATGCCGATGATCATGCGTCCCCAGGTGCGGCGGAACGCCTCGATGAGCGGTGCGGGCTTCGGGCCGTTCTTCTCGGCGTCGGCGAGCATCGCGTGGAAGACGGGCGACTCCTCGATCCGCAGCCGCATGTAGAGCGCGAAGCCGAGCAGCGGAAACGCGGCGAGGAAGGGCAGGCGCCAGCCCCAGGAGTAGAAGGAGTCGTCGGGCAGCATCCCGACGAGGGCGAACGCGCCGGACGAGATCAGCGTACCGACGGGCGAGCCGAGCTGCGGGATCGAGGAGTAGCTGCCGTGCTTCTCCTTCGGCGTGTGCTCCAGCGTGAGCAGCATGGCGCCGCTCCACTCACCGCCGACCGAGATCCCCTGCAGGAAGCGGAGGAGCGCGAGGAGGGCGGGGGCCCAGATGCCGATGGTGGCGTAGCTGGGCAGCAGGCCGATACAGCCGGTGGTGACGCCCATCATCACGACGGTGATGATCAGGGCGACCTTGCGGCCGTAGCGGTCGCCGATGTGGCCGAAAACAGCCGCACCGATGGGGCGGGCGACAAAGCCCACGGCGAAGGTGACGAAGGACGCGATGGTGCCCACGGCCGGGTCCAGCTCGGGGAAGAAGAGCCGGTTGAAGACCAGGGCGGCGGCGGTGCCGTAGAGGAAGTAGTCGTACCACTCCAGGGCGGTGCCGGTGAAGGCTGCGATCAGCAGTCGCCGGATGTCCTTGATGTCGGGCGAGCTCACACGTTCTCCTGGGGACGGAGGGCCTGGTGGCCTTGAGGGGACGGGGGAACGGGCTGTACGGGCGTGCGGGTGGCGGCCTGGGCCGCGAGGCCGTGCGGGTCGTGGACGGGATCACCGTCGACGACGGTCGCGAGGACCTGGAGCGAGCCGATCCGGTCCGGATCGGTGCGGAGCGGGTCGGCGTCGAGGATCGCGAGGTCGGCGAGCTGCCCGGGGACGAGGCGTCCCTTGCGGCCGCCGAAGCCGGTGGCGCGGGCGGAACCCTCGGTCCAGGCGCGCAGGGCGTCGAGGACCGGGACGCGCTCGTCGGGCCCGTACACGGCGCCCGAGCCGGTGCGCCGCTGGACCATGGCCTGGATGGCGGGCAGCGGGGCGCCGGGCGCGACGGGCCGGTCGGAGCTGCCGGGTACGGGCAGGCCGAGGTCGAGCAGCGAGCGCAACCGGTAGGACCAGGCGGTGCGCTGCGCGCCGAGCGACTCGGCCATGGCGTCGCCGAACGGCGGCAGGAAGTTGTGCTGCGGTACGGGGATCACGCCGAGTTCGGCGAACCGGCCGAGCTGGTCGGGGCGGACCACTCCGGCATGCTCGATGCGGTGGTGCACGCCGGGGCGCGGGAGCTCGCGCTGAGCGCGGGCGAATGCGTCGAGCGCGAGGTCGACGGCCCGGTCGCCGATGGCGTGGGCGGCGACGGTCCAGCCGGAGCGGTGGGCGGCGACGACGGTTTCGGTCATGGCGTCGGCGTCGTTCTGGAGGTATCCGGTGGGGTTGGCCGCCTCTGCCTCGTTGTGCGGGCAGCCGCAGAAGGGTTCGGTGACGGCGGCGGTCCGGCCGAGCAGGGAGCCGTCCAGGAAGATCTTGACGGGTCCGAGGGAGAGCCGGTCGTCGCCGAAGCCGGTGCGCATCCCGAGGTCGAGCCCGAGGCCGATGCCGTCGTCGGCGTGCGAGACCAGCGGGTGCAGGACGTCGGAGGCGGCCATCAGCTGGGCGCGGGTGTGGAGTCTGCCAGTGTCGCGGGCGAGCTGGTAGGCGGCGAGTTCGACCGGGGTGTGGCCGATCCAGCCGCCGCCGATACCGGCCTCCGTGAAGCTGGTGATGCCTTCGGTGAGGTAGTGCCGGGTGGCGGCGTCGACGGCGTCGGCGACGGTCTCCACGGGGTACGGGAGTACGTGCCGCTGCACGAGGCGCTGGGCGGTCTCCTCCAGGAGTCCGTCGGGCCGGCCGTCCTCGTCGCGGGAGACGACCCCGCCGTCCGGGTCGGTGAAGCCGTCGGCCAGGATGCCCGCGAGGCGCAGCACCGGGGTGTTGACCACGCAGGCGTGCCCGGAGGTGTGCTTCAGCCACACCCGCCGGCCGCCTGCTGCCCGGTCCAGGGCGTCGCGGTGCGGGTAGCGCCCGCCGGTCCGGTTGTGGTCGAGTCCGGCGCCGATCACCCAGGTGTCCTCGGGCAGCGTGGCGGCGTACGCGGCCACGGCGTCGTACACCTCGTCGACGGTCCGTGCGCCGGAGACGTCGAGCTGGGTGAGGGTGAGGCCGAACCACGCGGTGTGGCAGTGGGCGTCGTTGAAACCGGGCACGACCGTGGCGCCGCCCGCGTCGATGACCCGTGCGGCGGGGAGGTGCTCGACCTCCTCGTCGAGCCCGACGATGCGGCCGTGCAGGGCGCCGAGGGTGCGGGCGGTGGGCCGGGCGTCGTCGAGGGTCAGGATGTTCGCGTTGCGGACCAGCAGATCGAGTTTCACGGGCGAAGGTCTTTCGGGCTCAGGCGAGGTGGTGCAGCTGGGCGAGCGGCACGGCGTCGGCGGCGGGGGTGCCGGTGGGGACACCGTCGACCAGGACGGGCGCCGGTTCGCGGGGCACCACGACGCGCGGGGTCGCGGTGTTGTGGAGCATGTCGGCGCGGGTGAGACCGCGGGAGCCGCGGATCGGCGCGTAGGTGAGTCCCTTGGGCAGCGCCGCCCGGGCGGCCCGGTCCGCCAGCGCGGCCTCGGCGACGAAGATCCGGGAGAGCCGCGCGGGCGCCTGGCCGAGGGCGCCGAAGTAGGGCTTGTACGTACGGGGTTGGGTCAGCCGGGTCGATCCCGAACCGGACCCCGTGTTGCCCCACGCCACGAACCCGGCCTTGATGACCAGTTCGGGCTTCGAGCCGAAGTAGGCGGGGTGCCAGAGCACCAGGTCGGCGAGGCGCCCCACCTGGGCGGTGCCGACCTCGTGCGCGAGGCCGTGGGCGATCGCCGGGTTGAGGGTGATCTTGGCGAGGTAGCGCAGGGCCCGCTGGTTGGCGCGGTGCTCGACACCGCCCTCCCCGGCCGCCAGTGCCTGGAGGTGGGCGAGCTGCCAGGTGCGGCGGACGGTCTCGGCGATGCGGCCCATGCCCATGGAGTCGGAGTTGACGATGGAGATCGCGCCGAGGTCGTGCAGAGCGTTCTCGGCGGCGATGGCATGGGCGCGGATGCGGCCCCTGGAGATCTCCACATCGCTGGCGGAGTGGTGGTTCTGCCGGTGCACGGTCATCGTCATCGGGAAGAGTTCCCCGACGGTGTTCGGGGTGTACGGGATGGTCGGCGTGGTCGACGACGGCAGGATGTTCGGCTCGGAGAGGATCTCCAGCAGATCGGGGTGACCTCCACCGCCCTCCACGTGGTACGCGTGCACGGTCCGGCCCCGGGTGGAGCCGATGGTGTCGCGCAGATAGCCGGACTCGTTCATGGAGTCGGTGTGCAGGGCGACCGGCAGATCGGCGGCCTCGGCGGTGTCGAGGCAGTTGTCGATGATGCGCGGGGTGGCCCCGAAGTCCTCATGGATCTTGAAGCCGCCGGCCCCGGCGAGCACGGACTCGTCGAGCAGGGTGCGGGAGCTGGAAGAACCGCGGGCCAGGAACGCGATATTGAGCGGGGTGCCCTGCCAGGAGCTCATCAGGGTGTGCAGATTGTGGGCCGGATTGCAGCCGATCTCCCAGACCCCGCCGAGCCCCATGCCGACAAGCGTGGTGACTCCGGCCGCGAGCGCTGCGGGCGCCACCTCGGGCGAGGAGAGATGGACGTGGCTGTCCACGATGCCGGGGGTGGCGATCAGCCCTTCGCCGGGGACGACCGAGGTGTGTGAGTCGATGGCGTACTCGACCGGCATCACGTCCGGGTTGCCGACGCCGCCGACGGAGACGATCCGGCCGTCCTTGATGCCGATGTCGGTCTTGCGGACGCCGAGAACCGGGTCCATGAGGACGACTCCGGCGACCACCATGTCCAGGGCGGAGTCCCGGTCGGAGCGGGGCGAGGCCAGCAGCCCGTCGCGTACGGTCTTGCCGCAGCCGCCGAGCAGTTCGTCGCCGGGGGTGCCGTCGTCGGCCTCGACCTCGACCCAGAGGGAGGTGTCGCCGAGCCGGATGCGGTCACCGGTGGTGGGACCGTACAGAGCGTTGTACGTACGGCGGTCGATGCTGGTCATGCGCGCTGCTCCTCGGACTGGGTGTGCTGCGGGTGACGGGAGAGGGGGATCAGCGAGACCTCCCGGGACTCCCCCGGTTCGAAGGCCAGCGCGGTGCCGGCCGCGATGTCCAGCCGCAGCCCCCGCGCCGCTTCCCGGTCCAGCTCCAGGGCCGCGTTCACCTCGTGCAGCGGATAGTGCGAGGAGACGAACACCGTACGGTCACCGGTGTTGCGGAGGGTGAGGGTGGTGCGCGGACGCCCCTCGTTGATCCGTACCGGATCGGGGGCGGTCCGTACGGCACCGGGTGCGGTGTCGGGTGTCCCCGGGCCGATCGGCCGGTCGACGGCGACGAGGGCGGTGCCGCTCGGGAAGAGCGCCTCGACCTGCACGGTGGTGACGATGTCGGCCACGCCGTCCATCACGTCGGCCTCGGTGAGCACGGAGCGGCCCACCTCGATCACTTCATCCAGACCGAGCCCGTCCCAGGCGGCTTCCAGCACCTCGTCACAGATCAGCGCGATGGCCTCCGGCGTGTTCAGCCGCCGGCCGCGCGCCCTGCGGCGGCGGGCCAGTTCGGCGACGGTGAACAGCTGGAGACGCTCCTGCTCGCGAGGCGTCAGATGCACTGCCAGAACCTCCCTGAATGCGGTGGGCCCGGAGGGGGGATTCCGGATTGCCTCAGCTTCAAGGGCAACGAGCACAGATCCAACGTCGAAACATCACCCGTACAGCCCCTTACATTGGTCATATGCACACTCCGGTTTCCGGTTTCCCTCCCCCGTCCCGTCGGATCGCCGAGCTCGCGGGCCAGTGCCTGGACAACATCGACGGTCTGATCGGCCAGTGGATGGAGATGATCAATCCGGTCCGGAGCGCCTATGCGGACCGGGTGCCGGACGCCGATTTCCGCAGCTCCGCCTGGCAGGCGTTCGAGCTGCTGCTGCGTACGGTGGCGCAGCTTCCGGTGCCCGTGCACATCGCCGGGGTGTCGCAGCGCGTGGGTGAGCAGCGGGCCCGCCAGGGCGTCCCGCTGGACTCGCTGCTGGAAGCGGCCCGGCTGGACTTCCGGGTGGTGTGGGCGGCACTGGTCCAGCGCGCGGACGAGGAGGACATGGCGGAGCTGGTGACGTCCGCGTACCACGTGTGGGAGGCCGTCGAGTCCCATGTCACGGGCATCATGACGGCGTATCAGCGCACCGTTCTGGAGATGGGCCGGCGCCAGGAGGACGAGCGGCGGATGTGGTTCTCCCGGCTGCTGGAGAGCGAGGGCCACAATCCGACGGTGGTACGGAACGCGGCGCTGGCCCTGGGCTTCGACGGCGCGGGCACGTTTCTGTGCGCGGCGGCCCCGGCGGCGGAGGGTTCGGGGCTGCACCGGGCGGCGACGGCGCTGCGCGCGGCGGGTGCTCCGGTGCAGTACCAGGCGGTCGGCGGGGACGCTGTGCTCGTGGTGGAGCTGGGACGGCGCACCACGTGGCAGTCGGTACTGGTCCGGCTCGCGTCCACCCCGTGCGGTGTCTCGCCGCAGGCGAACGGGCTCGCAGCGGTGCCCAGGGCGGCTGTGCTGGCCATCGCGACGGCGCAGATGCTGCCGCCGGACGCCCGTTCACCGAGGCTGCTGGAGGACAGCTGGCTGGATGTGCTGGTGCGGCGGGCCGGGGACTTCGGCACGGATCTGGCCGCCGATGTGCTGGGTGGTCTCGACGGCCCCGGGGTGTCGGCGACGGAGGCGGCACGTCTGCTGGAGACCGTCACCGAGCATCTGCGCGGCAGCGGCTCCATCGCGGACACAGCGGCCGCGCTGTACTGCCACCGCAACACGGTCCAGCACCGCTTCGCCCGCTTCCACGAGCTGACCGGCCGCGACGTCCGGCGCCCCGACGACGCGGCACTGGTCGCGGTGGCCCTGCGGGCCAGGACCGCGGCCGCGGATTAGGGCCTGTCCGGCGGATCTTCGCGGGCCCGCCACGCCTGGCACGGCACCTCGCTGCGTTGTCGAAGTCGTCCAAGTACGTCCAGTACGAGGACGGTCCTTCGCCTTGCGATGCACCGCACCAGACGCCGCGGGCTGATCCGCGAAGATCCGCCGGACCAGGCCCTAGCGGCGCGGGCGCTGGGCCCGTGCGGAGGCGTACAGGCAGACGGCCGCCGCCGTCGCCAGATTGAGGCTCTCCGCCTTGCCGTGGATCGGCACCCTCACGACGGCGTCGGCCAGCGCCCGGGTCTCCTCCGGCAGGCCCCAGGCCTCGTTGCCGAAGACCCAGGCGGTCGGCCCGCCCATGGTCCCCGCGTCGAGCTCGTCGTCGAGGTCGTCGTCGCCCGCTCCGTCGGCGGCGAGGATCCGTACGCCCGCGTCCCTCAGCCCCTGCACGGCCTGCTCCACCGGAACACCGACGGCGACCGGCAGATGGAAGAGCGAGCCGACCGAGGCCCTGACGGACTTGGGGTTGTAGAGGTCCACCGAGGCATCGGTGAGCACGACGGCGTCGGCACCCGCGGCGTCGGCGCAGCGCAGCACCGTACCGGCGTTCCCCGGGTCGCGTACGTGGGCGAGGACGGCGACCAGCTTCGGCTTCGCGGCGAGGATCGCGTCGAACGGCGAGTCGAGGAAGCGGCAGACACCGATGAGGCCCTGCGGGGTGACGGTCTGCGACACATCGGCGAGCACATCGCCGTCCGCGAGGTGCACCCGGGCACCGGCGGCGTGGGCGGCGTCGACGATGTCGGCGTACCGCTCGGCCGCCTCGACGGTGGCGAACAGCTCGATCAGCGTCGCCTCGCCGTCGCTGCCGCGGTGCCCGGCGGCCTCGCGCACGGCCTGCGGCCCCTCGGCGATGAACCTGCGCTCCTTGCCGCGGAAGTTGCGCTTGGCCAGCCGCCGGGCGGCGGTGACGCGCGGCGATCGCGGGGAGATCAGTTCGGGGGTGCCCATGGTCGGCGGCGAGCCTCTCTGCGTACGGAGGTGACGGACGTACGGAACATGTCGTGCAACGCACCGGACCCGCAGACGACGAGCGCCTGCGGGTCCGGCCCAGCCAAGAAGTGCGACCTGGATCAGGCGGCCTTCGGGGCGTTGACGTCGCTCGGGAGGGCCTTCTGGGCAACCTCGACGAGGGCGGCGAACGCGTTGGCGTCGTTGACCGCGAGCTCGGCCAGGATCTTGCGGTCCACCTCGATGTTGGCGGCCTTCAGCCCCTGGATGAGGCGGTTGTACGTCATGCCGTTCTGGCGGGCAGCGGCGTTGATGCGCTGGATCCACAGCTGACGGAAGTCGCCCTTGCGCTTCTTGCGGTCGTTGTAGTTGTAGACGAGGGAGTGGGTGACCTGCTCCTTCGCCTTGCGGTACAGGCGGGAGCGCTGGCCCCGGTAACCGCTGGCCTGCTCGAGGATTGCCCGGCGCTTCTTGTGAGCGTTTACTGCCCGCTTGACGCGTGCCACTTTTTAACTCCTTGTAGCGGGGCCGTGGTTGGACTCACACGGCCCGGAAACGAATTGGTCCCGGTCTGAGTCGAGGTCGCCGCCCGCGGATTCACCGAGGGCTGCGGACTCACTTGCCGAGAAGCTTCTTGACCTTCTTGGCGTCGGCCGGGGCCAGCTCGACCGTGCCGGTCAGCGAGCGGGTCTTCTTGGACGACTTGTGCTCAAGAAGGTGGCGCTTGCCGGCGCGCTCACGGAGCACCTTGCCGGAGCCGGTGATCTTGAAGCGCTTGCTGGCACCGCTGTGCGTCTTGTTCTTCGGCATCGCGCCGTTCTCTCCTCGTCAGTGGCGCCCCTCGCGGTGCGGGCACCGGACAGCAGGGGCGTCAGATCTTGGTGGGAATTCCGGGGAGACCCGGGGCCGCCTGGATGGCGGCCCCCTGAGGTCACGCCTCGGAAGGTGTCTCGGCCGGAGCCTCGGACTGCGCTTCGGCAGCCTCGCCCGCAGCTTCGGCGTCGGGGGTCGAACCCTGACGCCCCGCCTTGCGGGCGGCCTGGGCCTCGCGGGCCTCGGCCATGGCTTCGGTCTTCTTCTTGTGCGGGCCCAGAACCATGATCATGTTCCGGCCGTCCTGCTTCGGGTTGGACTCGATGAAGCCGAGTTCCTCCACGTCCGAAGCGAGACGCTGGAGCAGTCGGAAGCCCAGTTCAGGGCGGGACTGCTCACGACCACGGAACATGATCGTGATCTTGACCTTGTCGCCCTGCTTGAGGAACCGGACGACGTGACCCTTCTTGGTGTCATAGTCGTGCGGGTCGATCTTCGGCCGGAGCTTCATCTCCTTGATGACCGTGTGCGCCTGGTTCTTGCGCGCCTCACGGGCCTTCATGGCCGACTCGTACTTGAACTTCCCGTAGTCCATGAGCTTGCACACGGGCGGACGGGCGGTCGCCGCCACCTCGACCAGGTCGAGGTCGTACTCCTGTGCGAGTTCCAGGGCCTTGGCAAGCGGAACAATCCCGACCTGCTCGCCGCTGGGACCGACAAGTCGCACCTCGGGAACGCGAATCCGGTCGTTGATGCGGGGCTCGGCGCTGATGGATCCTCCTCGGTAGCACCACGCGGCCGCCTGGCGGACAGCCACGTAACGTCTGTTTCGTGAGACCAACCGCACCAGCACATCAAAAATGCCCCGGACGGGACACAGGCGGGGCTCCTGGAAAACCGGAACACCGCCGCGGTCAACCGCGGGGCGCATCGGGTGGCTCCATCGTCCGTACGGAACGATGGGCGCCACCTGACCGGTGACCTGCCGTCCCGGAAGATGGCCAGGTGGGAGATCGGAGCCTCCACTTGTGGGCCGAGCACATAGGTGCCCAGCCGGTCGTTACACAAGGTTAGCAGCTCCCCCGGGCGTGCGCGAACCAGCTCTCGCCCATCGCTCCCGCAGACAGGGCGGCACCGGAGTGGGCCTATCGTATGGCGCATGAGTGACGCGACCCCCACCACCGATTCCCCCGGCTTCGACGACATGGCCCGCGACATCGCGGAGGTGCCCGCGGTCGAGGTGATCGTGACGGTCGCGGTCAATCTGATGAGCGCAGCCGCCGTGAAGCTCGGGCTGACCGAGGACGGCGACGAGCACAAGGACCTCGACGAGGCCCGCAAGCTGGTGCATGCGCTGGCCGGCCTGCTGGACGCCAGCACCACCGAGATCAGCTCCTTCCACGCGGCTCCGCTGCGTGACGGCCTGAAGTCCCTGCAACTGGCGTTCCGCGAGGCATCGCTCGTACCGGACGAGCCCGGCCAGGGCCCCGGCGAGAAGTACACCGGTCCCGTCTTCGGCTGAGCCCGCCCGCCTTCCCCTTCATGCGACTTGGACCGACCGGCAGATGGGGGGCGGCGTCGCGGAGCTGGGCACGCACTCCCCCAAGGCCTTAAGGGCCAGGGGGGAACCCCTCCGGCGTTGTCGTCAGTCGACAACTCCCCCATAGCCCTTAAAGGCCCCTTAAATCATGGGGGGACCCCCTTCGCGTTGCCTCCCTCCTCCGCCTTGCACCTGCACGCACCCAGCCCCGCTCCTTCTCCCCCCCATTTGCCGGTCGGTCGTACGACTTCTGACGACGTGAGCCCCCCGCCCTTCCCGGGCGGGGGGCTCACGTCGCCGAAGCCGAAGCCGGACGGCGCCCAGCGGCTGGGCCACCCGGTACGGGACGGCCTTCCGCACTTCGAGTCGGCGGCCGGCTCGGGGATCAGCGCGTGAACAGGGCCTCACCGGGCGTGGTCGCATCGGCCGGGAGCAGCGCCAGGTCCAGGCCGCGCACCAGGCGGGCGCGCAGGACGTCGTCGCCCGCCAGCAGTTCCGCGACCCGGCGGGCCGCGTCGGCGGGGTCGGCATCGGGTGCGAGGACGAGGGCCAGGGTGCCGTCGGCCCGGCCGGGGCCGAGGTGGGCGCGGAGCACCGCGGGCTCGGCGGCGACCGCGTCCCGTACCGCCGAGGTGACCGCGGGGTCGTCCAGCGGATCGGCGCTGGTGCGGCCCTCGGCGAGGGCGAGCAGTGCGGAGCCGGTCAGCTCGAATGCGACCGGGCCGGCGAGATCGAGGACGACCGTGTCCGCCTTCTCGTGCGCGGCGGCCTGCAGCGCCTGGTGCAGGGGTACGGCGACAGGGCGGGCCTGCGGATCCCAGCGGGCCAGTGAGGCGGTCGAGGTGAAAGCGGGCAGGGCGCGACGGTCCCCCGCCTGAAGGGTGGGGACGGCCATGTCGCTGGTCTTCTCGCGACGCAGTCCCTTCTCGTCCTCCTCCACCTCCCCCAGGACAGCGACGACAGGCACCAGGAGACGGGCTCCCCTGAGGGCTTCGAGTACCGGGCCGATGGCCTTCCGGTCCTCGGCCCAGGCGGCGAGTGCCGCGGTCAGGGCAGGGGCAGCCGTGCCGTCGTCGTCGGAGTAACCGGGGTCCGGAATGTTCTTCAGCGCCACAGGGCGAGCGTAGTGCCTGGGGTTCCTCACCCTGGCAACTGGGGGTTTCTTACCCTGGCAACCGGGGGTTTCTTACCCTGGCAACAGGTCGGACCCAGCCTGTTCTCAGGTGCCGTTCCTAACGTCCGGGGCATGTCCCGAAACAGATTCCGCGGCTCCGCCCTGTCCACATCCGTGACGGCCGTGCTCCTGCTGGCGGGTTCGGCCGCGGGTGGCATCTGTCTGGCCGGCCGGTCGTCGGATCACGCTCCCCGCGCCACGGCGTCCGTATCGTCCGTACCGGCCGCCGGGAGCACTCCGGTCCCGGCAACGACGAGTGAGGAGCCGACGGTGGATCTCGACGCGGCGCTGGCCGCGGCGGTGGAGTCGCTGCTGACCGACATGGGTGACGCGGAGGTGTCCGTCGCGGTGCTGGACACCGGGAGCGGGGCGCGGGCGGTCTACGGGGACGGGGCGTACGACACCGCCAGCATCGTCAAGGTCGACATACTCGCGGCGCTGCTGCTCAGGGCCCAGGACGAGAAGCGCGCACTCACCGCCGGCGAGCACGGCTACGCGACCGCCATGATCGAGTGGAGCGACAACGCCTCCGCCACCGTGCTGCTGCGGGCGATCGGCGGGGCGGAAGCACTCGACGCGGCCAATGAACGCCTGGGCCTGACCGAGACGACGGCGGCGCACGCATGGGGGCTGACCCAGACCACGGCGGCGGATCAACTGACTTTGCTGAAAGCGGTGTTCGGTACGGAATCGGAGCTGAGCGCGGGTTCCCGTACTTATCTGCAGGGGCTGATGGCGCAGGTCGAGGCCGACCAGCAGTGGGGGGTGTCGGCGGCGGGCAGCAGTTGGGCGCTGAAGAACGGCTGGATGCCCCGGACGACGACCGGGCTGTGGGCCATCAACAGCATCGGGCGGGTGAGCGCGGACGGCCGCACCTATCTGGTGGCGGTGCTCTCGGGCGGGCAGCGGACGAAGGAGACGGGGATCGCGCTCGTGGAGTCGGTGGCGAAGGCGGCGGTGGGCGTGCTCGACGCCGCCCGGTGAGCGCGGCCTGAGCGTTGCTGGAGCCGCGTTCAGCGCCGTACGGTGGCCGGCCTGTTGCCCCTGCCGCGCCACAGCACCACGGCCAGAGCCAGCAGGACCGCTCCGAGGCCGCCCGCGGCGGGGGCGAGCCAGCCTGCGGGGCCGCTGTCATGGTGCCCGGGGGTGGGGCCGGGGCCGAAGTACCGCTTTCGGTATCCGGCCTCGGCGGAGTCGGCACGCAGGCCGGCGGGACGGAGGCCGGCTCCGGCCTTGATCGCCGCGGCGGGGTCGACGATGCCGTACCCGCGGGCGTCGTCACGGCCGGACGCCGGGGCGCTGCGGGCCGTGTCCGCGAGCAGTTGCTTGATCTGGGCGGGCGTCAGTCCCGGATGTGCGGCACGGACCAGCGCGACCGCGCCCGAGACGAACGCGGAGGCGGCGGAGGTGCCCCACTCCACGTAGTACTGATGGTCGGGGGCGGCGACGACTATGTCGACTCCGGGGGCGCTGACGGTGGCGTACCAGCGGCGGGTGGAGAACGCGGCATGTGTGCCGTACCGGTCGACGGCGGCGACCGCGATCACGCCGGGGTACGCGGCGGGATACGAGACGTGGTCGCCCTTCTCGCCTCCGTTGCCCGACGAGGCGACGACGACGGCCCCCTTCTTCAGCGCGTACTGGATGGCGGCGTCCTCGCCCGATTCGGGGTGCGCCGACTCGCTGTCGTCGCCGAGCGAGAGGTTGATGACGTCGGCGCCGTGGTCGGCGGCCCAGCGGATGCCGTCGGCGAGGGCCGTGCCGCGGGACTCCCGGGCCTTGGCGCGGGCCGGGTCGGAGGCTTCGAGGATCACCCGGACCGGGAGGATCTTCGCCTCGGGTGCGATGCCCAGCACTCCGTCGCCGTGTCCTGCACCATGGCCGTGACCTGCGATGATCCCAGCCATCGCGGTGCCGTGCCGGGCCCAGGACCGATCGCCGCGGCCGGCACCGAAGCCGATCATGTCCTTGCCGGGCAGCACCTGGCCCGCCAGGTCGGGGAGGCTGCCGTCGACCCCGGTGTCGACGACGGCGACGGTGATCCCCCTGCCCTTGGTGGTCCGCCATGCCTGATCGGTGTGGAGCGCCTGAAGGCCCCACTGCTGGTCCCGGATGGCATCGGCCCTGGCCGGCGCCGCGGGCAGGAGCGCGAACGCGGTGGCGGCGCAGACCGCACCGAGGACACGGCGGTGGCGGCGGGTGCGGCGGCTCATTCCGGCTTCTCCGTGAGGTCGGTGACGGTCCGGCGCAGGCCGCGCTCGATCCGGTCGGCGATTCCCTTGGCCTCGTGGCCGAGCCCGGCCTGGGCGGCGGCCGTGGTGGCGTTCGCGGCCATCGCCTTGGCGACGGGTTGCGGATCGGTGACCGTACGCCCGTCGGCGAACCCGGAGACTGCGAACACGACGACG
Source organism: Streptomyces sp. NPDC037301 (assembly GCF_055602785.1). Lineage (NCBI taxonomy): Bacteria > Bacillati > Actinomycetota > Actinomycetes > Kitasatosporales > Streptomycetaceae > Streptomyces > Streptomyces sp. NPDC037301. Next base: position 241,843 of record NZ_JBVJWD010000009.1, on the reverse strand, counting down.
GGTACCTCGGTCAGTACATGGACGGTCCAGCTGGCGCGCTGCCGGTCGCCGAACCCGGCGGCGACCGTGCCCTTGACGGGGTACGTACGGGGCATCAGGTCGGTGCGCCGGTCGAGATGCTGGTCGCTGAAGCGGGTGCTCAGCGCTCTCATGGCCTCGGTGTCGACCACGGTGAAGATCACCCCGACCGTGGTGACACTGCTGCTGGTGGCGTCGGTGTAGGTGGCGCGGAGCATGCGCTCGCATCCGACCGGGCCGAGTGTCCTGGCCAGCAGCGGGTCCAGGGCCGGCGTGCAGCCGCTGTCCGGGGCGACGCCGACCCGGGTCCAGACCCGGTCGGCACCGCCGGGCCCCGCTCCGTCGCCACCCAGCGTGCGCGGGAAGAGGGTGTCCACTGGGACGCTGTGCCAGGCCGAGCGGCCCACGGTGTAGGCGCTGCGGGCGGCGGGGTCGGCCGAGGAGTCGCTGGTGAGCCAGGCGCCGGTGGCCGCGCCGCCGATCAGTCCGAGCCCGAGGACGACGCAGGCGGCGGCGGTCGCGGTCCTGACGGGGTGGCGGGTGCGGACGGGGCGCAGCCGGGTGGTGGTCTCCACGGGCGTCTCGGGGAGCGGATGGCGGTACGGGTGCGGCTGCGGGTACGCGTGCGGGACGTGCACCTGCCCGGGCGGTGGCGGGGTCGCTCCTGGACGCGGGGTGAGGTCCACGGCGCCGACGGGCCGCCGGCGGGTCGCGGCGGGCGGCTGCTCGGGGCGGGGCGGGGTGGTGGCGGGCGCGGGCGCGGCGGGCACGGGCCGGAGCCGCGCTGTGGTCTCCACGGGCGGGACTGCCGAGGGGTGCGTCGGCTGAGGGGGCGCGACCGGCTTCGGGTCCGGCTCCTGCCGCTGAGGTGCGGGCATCGCTACCGGGGCGGCCGGTCCCACCGGCGCCGCTGGGCCGGGCATCGGCGCCGGCACTGCGGGCGGTGGTGTCTTCGGGCGCGGCGGAACGGGCACGCTCGCGGATGTCGCGGAAGGAGCCTCGGCGGGATGCGCGGACGCGGGTGGTGGGGTCGTGGGGCGGGGCGGGACTGGAGCGCGCTGCGCCTCGGTACTCATCCGCCCCCCTGGTCCTTTTCCGTACCGCGCGCGGATCGACGTCACAGGCAGGCCCGTTGGTTGCCGCGTGCCCGTCACTCTACGGGGTGAAACGGCCCCGGTGGGAGCGGGACGCCCTGCCCCTGGACGATCTGCGCAGATCATCCCCCTACCCAGCGGTACGGCCGTCTGGCAAGCTGCGGCCATGACTGCCCGCGCTGCTGACCGGACCCGTTACGAACGGGCCACCGCTCATCTGGACGCCCCGATCGCCATCGTCGATCTCGATGCGTTCGATGCCAATGCCGACGACCTCGTCCGCCGGGCCGCAGGGAAGCCGATCCGGGTGGCGAGCAAGTCCGTGCGCTGCCGGGCCCTGCTGGAGCGGGTGCTCGCGCGGCCCGGGTTCGCCGGGATCATGTCGTTCACACTGGCCGAGTCGCTGTGGCTGGCGCGGGCCGGTTTCGACGACGTACTGCTGGCCTATCCGTCGGCCGACCGGTCCGCCTTCGCGGAGCTGGCCGCCGATCCGAAGCCGGCCGCCGCCGTGACGGTGATGGTGGACGATCACGCACAGCTGGAGCTGATCGACGCGGCACGGGCCGGTGGCCGCGAGGAGATCCGGGTCTGTCTGGAGCTGGACACCTCACTGCAACTGCTCGGCGGACGGGTCAGGATCGGCGCTCTGCGTTCACCGCTGCGCTCCCCCGCCCAACTGGCCGAACTGGCACGCGCGGTGGCGCGCAGGCCCGGCTTCCGGCTGGTGGGTCTGATGGCGTACGAGGGGCATATCGCCGGGGTCGGGGATTCGGTCGCGGGACGGCCGCTGCGCTCCAGGGCGATCCAGCTGATGCAGGCCGCGGGCCGCAAGGAGCTGGCCGCCCGGCGGGCCGAGGTCGTGCGGGCGGTACGGGCGGTGGCGCCGGACCTGGAGTTCGTGAACGGCGGCGGCACCGGCAGTGTGCAGCACACCGCGGCGGAGCGCGCGGTGACCGAGATCGCGGCCGGATCGGGGCTCTACGTACCGCGGCTGTTCGACAACTACACGTCGTTCACGGCGCGTCCGGCGGCACTGTTCGCCCAGCCGGTGGTGCGCCGGCCGGGTGTGGGTGTGGTGACGGTCCTCGGTGGCGGCTATCCGGCGTCCGGGCCCGCGGGTGCGGACCGGCTGCCCGTCCCGTATCTGCCGGAGGGACTGCGCTACGACCCGCAGGAGGGGCCGGGCGAGGTGCAGACTCCGCTGCTCGGTGCCCCGGCCGACGATCTGCTGATCGGCGACAAGGTGTGGTTCCGGCACGCGAAGGCCGGTGAACTGTGCGAACGCTTCGACGAGTTGCAGCTGATCGAGGGTGACCGGGTGACGGCGACCGTGCCGACGTACCGCGGCGAGGGCCGTACGTTCCTGTGAGCTCAGGGAGCCAGGGAGCTGCCCACGCCTCCGCTCGTCCCGCTGTCGTCGATCGGCCGGATCGCCTCGGTGATGGTGTCCATGAGGGAGGGCGGCGGGCCGTCGGGCGCCGCGTCGAAGGCGTAGCGCACGACGATCAGTGATTCGCCGCCGACCGTCGACGGGAAGACGAGCGACCGCACATAGCCGCCGGGGCCCTTGCCGGTGGTGACCCGCCGGCGCACCTGGTAGCCGGTGCGCCCGGCGACGCTCACGGACGCGGAAGCGAGCTGTCTGTGGGGCGTGATGGCGCCGTGGATCCGGTCGCCGCCGATGTTCTCCTCATACGCGCTGTCGGCGGCGGTGGTGACGTCCTGCGCCGACGACGACCGGTCCGGCCACGGCGAGCGCGACGATCCGGGTGCCGCCACCGGTCGCCGCACTGCCGCTGCCGCCGCCGTTCCCGTACGCGTACGCGACCGGCTCGGGCGGCCCGAACTGCCGAGGCACGGAGGCGCTCGGGCGGGTATGCGCGGTCCATGCCGAACCGTCCCCCCACCGCTCGGTGCCCGGTGTCGCGGCGTCCGGACACCGGGCGGTGTCGCGTTGCTCATCCCACCACTCCGAAGTTCCGCCGCCGACGGGATCCCGACGAGCCCCTGTTGGCGGTGGAACTCTAGAGCGGTGTGACGTACGCCCCCGAGATACCGCCGTCGACGAGGAAGTCGGTGGCGTTCACGAACGAGGAGTCGTCGCTCGCGAGGAAGGCGACGGCTGCCGCGATCTCCGTGGCTTCGGCGAACCGCCCGACCGGGATGTGCACGAGCCTGCGGGCCGCGCGTTCCGGGTCCTTCGCGAACAGCTCCTGGAGCAGCGGGGTGTTGACCGGTCCCGGGCACAGCGCGTTGACCCGGATGCCTTCGCGGGCGAACTGCACACCGAGTTCGCGGGACATGGCGAGGACGCCGCCCTTGGACGCGGTGTAGGAGATCTGGCTGGTGGCCGCTCCCAGGATCGCGACGAAGGACGCGGTGTTGATGATCGAGCCGCGGCGCTGGCGGCGCATGTAGGGCAGGGCGGCCTTGCAGCAGAGGTAGACGGAGGTGAGGTTGACGTCCTGGACGCGCTTCCATGCCTCCAGTCCCGTGGTGAGGATGGAGTCGTCGTCGGGCGGGGAGATGCCCGCGTTGTTGAAGGCGATGTCGACGGAGCCGTAGGTGTCGAACGCGGTCTTGAAGAGAGCCTCGACCTGTTCGGGGTCGGTGACGTCGACGCGCACGAACGTACCGCCGACTTCCTCGGCCGCGGCCTTGCCCGCGTTCTCGTCGATGTCGCCGCAGACGACACTGGCGCCCTCCGACGCCAGCCGGCGTGCGGTGGCCAGGCCGATGCCGCTGGCGGCTCCGGTGATGACGGCGGTGCGGCCGATCAGGCGGCGGCAGATGTTCTCGCTGTCGGTGGTGGTCATGCCGGCTCAGGCCTCCGTGCTGATGAAGACGTTCTTGGTTTCGGTGAATGCGGCAAGCGCGTCGGGGCCTAGTTCGCGGCCGAGTCCGGACTGTTTGTAGCCGCCGAACGGGGTCCAGTAGCGGACGCTGGAGTGGGAGTTGACGGAGAGGTTCCCGGCCCGGACCGACTGCGAGACGCGCAGTGCGCGGCCCACGTCGCGGGTCCAGATCGACCCGGCGAGGCCGTACTCCGTCGCGTTGGCGAGCCGGACGGCGTCGGCCTCGTCCTCGAAGGGAAGAACGACGGCGACCGGCCCGAATACCTCTTCGGTGGCGACGGGTGAGTCCGGTCGGACGTCGGTGAGGACGGTCGGCGGGAACCAGAAGCCGGGCCCTTCGGGTGCTTTGCCGCTGAGGGCGGTCGCGTCCTCGGGGACGTAACTGCGCACCCGTTCCAGTTGCGCCCGGGAGATCAGCGGGCCCATCCGGGTGTTCTCGTCGGACGGGTCGCCCACCACGACCGATTCGATTGCGGGGGCGAGCAGTTCCAGGAAGCGGTCGTACGCGGATCGCTGGACCAGGATGCGGGTGCGGGCGCAGCAGTCCTGGCCGGCGTTGTCCAGGAACGCCATGGGTGCGGCGGCTGCGGCGGCCTCGATGTCGGCGTCGGCGAAGACGATGTTGGGGCTCTTGCCGCCGAGTTCGAGGGTGAGCCGCTTCACGCGGTCGGCACATTTGGCCATGATCTGCTTGCCGACCCGGGTGGAGCCGGTGAAGACGATCTTGGCGACACCGGGGTGCTCGACCAGGGCGTTTCCGGTCATATCGCCGGCGCCCGGCAGCACCTGGAGGAGGTGTTCGGGAAGCCCTGCGTCCAGGGCGAGCCGTGCCAGCCGCAGGGCGGTGAGCGGGGTCGTCTCGGCGGGCTTGAGGAGTACGGCGTTGCCGGCGGCGAGGGCGGGGGCAAGGCCCCAGGCGGCGATCGGCATGGGGAAGTTCCACGGTGCGATCACGCCGATGACGCCGAGGGGTTCGAGGAGGGTGATGTCGAGTCCGCCGGGGACCGGGATCTGCCGGCCGGCGAGTCGTTCCACTCCCCCGGCGGCGTAGTCGAGCAGATCGCGGACGTTGGCCGCTTCCCAGCGGGCGTTGCCGAGGGTGTGGCCGGCCTCCTGGACCTCCAGCCGGGCCAGCTGTTCGGCTTCGCCGTCGACGGCGGTGGCGAAGCGGCGCAGCAGCCTGGCGCGGTCGGCGGGGGCGAGGGCGGCCCAGGTGCGCTGGGCGGCTGCGGCCCGGACGACTGCCGCGTCGACCTCGGCGGCGGTGGTGGACGGGACGGTGGCGAGGAGTTCTTCCGTCGCCGGGTTGAGTACGTGGTGTTCCACCGGGTGGTCGGGCGTGGTCACGGGGTGCCTCACAGGCGTTCGAAGGAGCGGCGGAGCTCCCAGTCGGTCACTGCGGCGTCGAAGGCTTCGAGTTCGACGCGGGCCATGTTGCGGTAGTGCGAGACGACGTCGTCGCCGAAGGCCGCCCTGGCGATCTCGCTCCTCTCCCAGAGTTCGGCGGCCTCGCGCAGCGTGGTGGGGACGTGGTCGTAGTCGGCGGTGTAGGCGTTGCTCCCGCACGGATCGGGGAGTTCGAGCCCCTTCTCGATGCCGTGGATGCCCGCTGCGATCAGTCCGGCGACGGCGAGGTACGGGTTGACGTCACCGCCGGGCAGCCGGTTCTCGAAGCGCATCGAGCGGCCGTGGCCGACGACGCGGAGCGAGCAGGTGCGGTTGTCGTGGCCCCAGGCGACGGCGGTCGGGGCGAAGGAGCCCGGCTGGAAGCGTTTGTAGGAGTTGATATTCGGTGCGTAGAGGAGGGAGAAATCGCGCAGGGCGGCCAGCTGTCCGGCGAGGAAGTGGCGCATCACCGGTGACATGCCGCCGTCCTCGCCCGCCATGACGCCGTGCCCGGCCTCGTCGGTGGAACGGAGTGAGAGGTGGATGTGGCAGGAGTTGCCCTCACGCTCGTTGAACTTGGCCATGAAGGTGAGTGCGACGCCCTCCTGGGCGGCGATCTCCTTGGCGCCGGTCTTGTAGACGGCGTGCTGGTCACAGGTGACCAGGGCCTCGTCGTAACGGAACACGATCTCGTGCTGGCCGGGGTTGCACTCGCCCTTCGCGGACTCGACGGTGAGACCCGCGGCGGCCATTTCGTTGCGGATACGGCGCAGCAGCGGCTCGACGCGGCCGGTGCCGAGGACGGAGTAGTCGACGTTGTACTGATTGGCCGGGGTCAGATCGCGGTAGTTGCGGTCCCAGGCCTGTTCGTAGGTGTCCTTGAAGACGATGAATTCGAGCTCGGTGCCGACATGAGCCGTGTAGCCGTGCTCGGCCAGGCGTTCCAGCTGGCGGCCCAGGATCCGGCGGGGCGCGGCGGCGACGGGCGAGCCGTCCTCCTGGGTGAGGTCGGCCATGACCATGGCCGTGCCCTCGTTCCAGGGCACCAGGCGCAGGGTGGAAAGGTCGGCGTGCATGGCGAAGTCGCCGTAGCCGCGCTCCCAGGAGGACATCTCGAATCCGTCGACGGTGTTCATGTCGGTGTCGACGGCCAGCAGGTAGTTGCATCCCTCGGTGCCGTGCTCCACGACCTCGTCGAGGAAGAAGCGGGCAGCGAACCGTTTGCCCTGCAGCCGTCCCTGCATGTCGGGGAAGGCGAGGACGACGGTGTCGATCTCACCGCTTCTGACGAGGACACGCAGCTCCTCGATCGCCAGCGGTGGTGTTCGGTCTGCCACGGGATACTCCTCCTTCGGTCAGCCGGAAAGCTTAAGGTATGCGAGAGAACCATTAATTGTGAAGGGGAACGGGACATGGCCGAGGAAAGCGAGTTCACCGACCGCCTGATGCCCGTACTGCGGCCCGTCCGGGCGGGGAACGGCTTCGAGGAGGCGCTGGAGCAGATCCTCCAGGTGGTCAGGCTCGGGCTGGTGCCCGGCGGCGGGCGGCTGCCGGCCGAGCGCGAGCTGGCCGAGCTGCTGGGGATCAGCCGGGTCACGCTGCGCGAGGTGCTGAAGGTCCTGCAGGACCAGGGCCTGGTGGAGAGCAGGCGTGGGCGGTACGGCGGCACGTTCGTGCTGCCCCGCACCGGCAGCCCCGGCGAGGACGAGCTGCGCCGGAAGGTGGAGTCGGTCGACATCGAGGATGTACTGCGCTTCCGCGAGGTGCTGGAGGCCGGGGCGGCCGGACTGTGCGCCGCGCAGGGGCTGACGGACGAGGGTGCGGACCGGCTGCGTACGGCTCTGGCGGAGACTCACGAAGCACCTCTGCCCGACTACCGCAGGCGCGACACCCTGTTCCATCTGACCCTGGCGGAACTCTCCGGCTCCGCATCCCTGACAGCGCAGTACGCGGCAGTCCGGGCCACCGTGAACGACCTGCTGGACTGCATACCGCTGCTCGTGCGGAACCTGGAGCATTCGCAGCATCAGCACGCGAGTCTCGTCGAGGCGGTTCTCGACGGGGACGCGGAGGCTGCGCGCGCGGTGATGCGCGAGCACTGTGCGGGCACGGCCGCGCTGTTGCGCGGATTCCTGGCCTGAGCGAGGTGCCACCGGTTCCGCTTCGGTGACAGCCTCCGGAAACGTAAAGGTATCCTCTGCCACCATTGAAACCATGGAACCGAGCCCGCCCGCACAGGCGGCCGACCGGAGGGACCGCCCCGTGTCCGAACCTCTCATCGGCGTCTCCACCTATCTGGAGCCCGTGACCCGCTGGGGTGTCTGGGAGCTGCCCGCCGCCCTCCTCCCGGCCGCCTACCCGCGGATGGTCCAGCAGTCCGGCGGCCTGGCCGCCCTGCTCCCGCCGGACGCCCCCGCCCGGGCCGGGGCCGCGGTGGCCCGGCTGGACGGCCTCGTCGTCGCGGGCGGCGCCGATGTGGAACCCGGGCTGTACGGCGCGGAGCGCGACTTCAGGACCGGTCCCCCCGCACAGGAGCGCGATGCCTGGGAGCTGGCCCTGATCAGGGCCGCGCTGGAGTCCGGTACGCCGCTGCTCGGCATCTGCCGCGGCATGCAGCTGCTCAATGTGGCGCTCGGCGGCACCCTGACCCAGCACCTCGACGGGCACACCGGCCCGCTGGGCGCGACGGGAATCCTCGGCGCACACCCGGTGAAACCCGTGCCGGGAACGCTCTGCGCGTCGATCGTGCCCGGGGAGTCAGCCGTCCCCACCTACCACCACCAGTGCGTGCAACGGCTCGCACCGGGACTCGTGGCTTCGGCGCACGCGGCGGACGGCACGATCGAGGCGATCGAACTGCCGGGACCGCAGTGGGTGCTCGGGGTGCAGTGGCATCCGGAGATGGGCGACGACCCACGGCTGATGCAGGCACTGGTGGCGGCGTCGACGGCCCGGCTGATCCCGGCTCGTACGCCGTCCGAGGACCTGGCACCGCCGCGGACCACGGGAGCCCGCGAGCGCTTGCGGCCTTAGACCGACCGGTAAAGGGGGGGGTGGGAGAAGGAGCGGGGCTGGGTGCGTGCAGCTGCAAGGCGGAGGAGGGAGGCAACGCGATGGGGCCTCCCCGGCTCGAGCGAAGCCGAGAGCTCGGGGAAGTCGGCGATTGACGACAACGCCGGAGGGGGTCCCCCCTGGCCCTTAAGGCCTTGGGGGAGTGCGTGCCCAGCCCCGCGACGCCGCCCCCCCCCATTTGCCGGTCGGTCTTAGCGGGTGCCGGCGGCCTCGGAGTGCCGCGGCCTGGAAAGAGGCGTCAGCAGGACGAACCGGCGCGCGGGCCGGACACGGGATTCCCCGCTACGTGTCCCGCCCCGTCAACGACAGCAGATCGCGCGCCGGACCCGTCGGACGGTGACCCGAGGGCCATACCGCGCGCAGCTGCCGCCTCAGCCGCACCCCGGCGACCGGAATCTTGACCAGGCGTCTGGAGGACAGCTCCTCGCCCAGCGCCAGTTCGCTCAGCACGCACGGCCCCGCGCCGCTCTCCGCCGCTCCCTTCACCGCGGTCGTCGAGGAGAGTTCGAGCAGTGGCTGGGCGAGGCCGCCGTGCACGGCGAGGGCCGCGTCCAGGACCTGGCGGGTGCCGGAGCCGTGCTCGCGCAGGATCAGCGGGGTCGCGGCCAGTTCCTGCGGGGTCAGGGGCGTACGGCGGCGGGCCCACACATGGGACGGGGCGACCACGACAACCAGGCGGTCATGGGCGATGACCGTGCCGTCGAGCCCTTCCGGCACGGACAAACCCTCCACGAATCCGAGGTCGGCCTCGCCGACGAGCAGCCGCCCCGCAACCGCCGCCGAGTTTCCGGCGAGCAGCGAGACCGCGGTGTCCGGACGTTCGGCACGCAGCGCTATCAGCCAGCCCGGCAGCAGGTATTCGGCGATGGTCATGGAGGCGGCGACCCGCAGCCGGGAGTCCCGCCGGTCACGCAACGCCTGCGCGCCCGCGTCGAATGCCTCGGCCGCCTCGACGATCCTGCGCGCCCAGTCGGTGACCAGCGCGCCCGCGTCGGTGAGCCGGGAGCCGCGCGGCGAGCGGTCCAGCAGGGCCAGGCCGAGCTGCCGTTCCATCGACCGGATGCGGCTGCTGGCCGCGGGCTGGCTGACGCCGATGTCCCGTGCCGCGCGCCCCAGGCTGCCGTGCCGGGCGACGGCGAGCAGCAGCTCAAGCGCACCGAGGTCGGGGACCCGGTGGGAAAGCGGAATATGTTCTTCACCGGTCATAAAGCCACCTTATGACCTCATAGACATGGAGCCCCTGGTGGGGCTCCGCCCGCGCCGCGAAAATCGTGGCATGGCCACCTTTCCGCAGACACAACAGCCCTCAGCCTCGTATCCGGCCGTTTCGCACCTCCCTCAGCTGCGGTACCTCGGCCCCAACTGGTACGCGACCGTCATGGGCACCTCGATCGTCGCGAGCGCGGGCGTCGCGCTGCCCGTCCACATCCCGGGACTGCGCGGTGCCTGCACGGTGGTGTGGGCGCTCGCGACGGTCATGCTCGCCGCCGTGCTCACGGCCCGTACCGGGCACTGGATCGCCCACCGCGACCAGGCCCGCACCCATCTGCTCGACCCCACCGTCGCCCCGTTCTACGGCTGCCTCTCGATGGCCCTGCTGGCGGTCGGCGGCTCGTCGATGGTGGTCGGCCGGGACGTCATCGGGCACGATGCGGCCCTCGCCCTGGACGTGGTGCTCTATACGGCGGGCACGGTGATCGGGCTGGCCGCCGCGGTCGCGATTCCGTATCTGATGGTCGTACGTCACCGGGTCGAGCCCGGCACCGCATCGCCGGTGTGGCTGCTGCCGGTGGTGGCCCCGATGGTCTCCGCGGCGCTCGGTCCGCTGCTGGTGCCGGAGCTGCCCGCCGGTCAGTGGCGGGAAGCAATGCTGCTGGCCTGCTACGCGATGTTCGGTCTGAGTCTGCTGGCCACGCTGGTGATGCTGCCGCTGATCTTCGCCCGGCTCGTCCACCAGGGCCCGCTGCCGCTCGCGCTGACGCCCACGCTGTTCCTGGTCCTCGGGCCGCTCGGCCAGTCGACGACCGCGGTCAATCAGCTCGCCGATGTGGCGCCGGGGGCGATCGGGGAGCCGTACGCCTCGGGCCTGGGGGCGTTCGCCGTGCTGTACGGGGTGCCGGTGATGGGCTTCGCGCTGATGTGGCTGGCGCTGGCCGTCGCGCTCGTGGTGCGGGCCATACGCAACGGCATGACTTTCAGCATGACGTGGTGGGGTTTCACCTTCCCGCTCGGTACGTGTGTCACGGGCGCCGCCGGCCTGGCCCGGCACACCGGTCTCACGGCGTACACCTGGCTGGCCGTCGCGCTGTACGTACTGCTGGTGACGGTGTGGGCGGTGGCCGGGCTCCGGACGGTGCGCGGGCTGCTCAGCGGAGCGCTGCTCGCAGCGCCGCAGGCGCCTGCGCCAGTGACGGCCCGTACCACGTGAGGAACCGCCCGTCGACGAGTGCGGCGGGCAGTGCGGGGAACGCTTCGGGCCCGTCGTCCGCGGTGAAGCGGTACGGCTCGTCGGGCAGGACTACCAGATCGGCGCCCGCCCTGTTGAGTTCGTCGAGCGGGATGCGGGGATAGCGCTCGGCGTGGTCCGCGTAGACGTTCTCGACGCCCAGCCTGGCCAGCAGATCTCCGGCGAAGGTGTCTCGGCCCAGCACCATCCAGGGCCGGCGCCAGACGGGTACGACCGCACGGCGCGGAGCGCGGGGTGGCGGGAGCGCGGCCCAGGCGGCCTCGGCCTCGTCCAGCCAGCGCGGCCTGGCCTGTCCGCAGGCGGTGACCAGGACCCGTTCCAGTTCCTCGAAGGCCTGGTCGAGGGTCCGGACATCGGTGACGAGCACCTCGATCCCGGCGGCCCTGAAGGCCGCGAGGTCGGGCTCGCGGTTCTCCTCCTGGTTGGCGACGACGAGATCGGGCCGGAGCGCGACGACCGCGGCAACGTCGGGATTCTTGGTACCGCCGATACGGGCCGCGGTCAGACCGGCCGGGTGGGTGCACCAGTCGGTGACGCCGACCAGCAGGCCGGGGGCGGTGACGGCGACGGCCTCGGTGAGCGAGGGGACCAGGGAGACGACTCGCACGGTGGGAAACCCCTCTCAGCGACGCGGGTCGAAGGTGGCGTCGATGTGCTCGGCGACCGCGACGACCAGCAGCCGCGTACCGGGCATCGTGGCCCGCCAGCGGTGCCGCACTCCGCCGGACAGAAAAAGTGTGTCGCCCTGCTCCAGCCGGTGCGCCTGCCCCTCGGCCTCCACCTCCGCGGCGCCCCGCACCACGTACATCACTTCGTCGTTGCGGTGCTGGAACTCGCGCCCGAGGTCGAGTTCACCGGTGAACTCCAGGGCGCTGAGCTGATGGCGTCCGCGCACCACCCGGCGTACCCCGTCGCCCTCGCCCGCCCGGACGACATCGACGGCGCGCGCCGAGTCCGCGGCGGCGCGCAGCCGCGCCGTGGTGGTCTCCAGGGCTTCGGCGACCCGGTCCAGGGACCGGGCGCTGGGCCGGGCCCGCTCGTTCTCGATCTGGCTGAGGAACGGCACGGACAGACCACTGCGGGTCGCGACCGCGGCCAGTGTGAGCCCCAGGGTTCTGCGCCGTCGGCGGACCGCGGCGCCCACGCGGAGTGCTTCCTTGTCGTCCATGTCCGGCTCCCTCCCGACTCGTCATCCTTCCGGCTGCCAGCACATTACGCACACGGTTACGCAAGGTCGGCCGGTTGATGGACGTCTTCCGGACAGCCGGAAGGGGCGGGCCCGCCGACGGCGGCGCCCACCCCTTCCCCTGCACAGGCCCTGCAAAGAGCCCTACTGCGGAGCCATCTTGTCCGCGATGCCCGGGTTCTTCTCCATCCAGGCCTTCACGGCCTCTTCCTCATGGCCGGAGCCGTGCTTCTGGATCTGGTTCTCCAGGCCGGCGAGCTGGTCCTCGCTCAGCTTGAAGTTCTTGAACCACTTCGTCAGCTGCGGGTACTGCTTCGGAAAGTCCTTGCTGGCGATGGTGTGCAGCCGGTCGCCGTCGCCGAAGGCCTTCTCGGGGTCCTTCAGCTTGGTCATGCTGAACTCGTTGTACGCCCAGTGCGGCGTCCAGAGCAGCACCGCGATGGGTTCCTTCTTGGCGTACGCGCGCTTCAGCTCGGCGAGCATGCCGGGCGTCGAGGAGTCGAGGACCTCGTACTCCTTGTCCAGGCCGTATGCCGGCAGCACGTTCTTCTTGAGATTCTCCATCGTGGCGGTGCCCGGCTCGATGCCGACGATCCGGCCCTTGAACTGCGAGGACTTGCCCTTGAGGTCGGCGAGGGACTTGACGTCCTTCACGTACGAGGGCACCGCGACCTCGATCGAGGTCGGGCCGTACCACGAACCGAGGTCGCTCAGCTGCGAGCCGTACTTCTCCCAGTAGTTCTTCTGGGTGTACGGCAGCCAGCCGTCGAACTGCACATCGATCTGGCCGCGGGACATCGCGGTGTACATCGGACCGACCTCGAACTGCTTGAGGTTGATCTTGTAGCCGCGCTCCTCCAGGACCGCCTTCCACAGGTACGTGGCGGCGATGTCCTCCTCCCAGGGGAACCAGGCCATCTCGACGGCGCGGTCGCGCTCGTCCTTGCCGCCCGCGTCCTTGGACGTCTTGTCCTTGGCGACGGGGGTCCACTCGTCGGCGACGCCCGGGTTGGCCTTCAGCCAGATGCGGACGGCCTCCTGCTCGTTGCCGGAGCCGGCCTTCTGGATCTCTGCCTCGAGGCTGGTGAGCTGGTCCTCGCTCATTTTGAAGTTCTTGAGCCAGGTGCCGACCTCGGGGTTGTCGGCGGAGAAGCCCTTGCGGGCCAGGGTGTGAATGCCGTCGCCCTTGCCCCAGAGGTTCTTGGGGTCCTTGAGCTTGGTCAGTTCGAACTGGTTGTACGCCCAGTGCGGCGACCAGAGCGGGACGACGATCGGTTCCTTCTTGGCGTACGCACGCTTCAGCTCGGCCAGCATCGACGGCGTGGAGCCGTCGACGACCTTGTACTCCTTGTCCAGGCCGTAGCCCGGCAGGATCTTGTCCTTGAGCAGGCCCATCTCACCGGCGCTCGGCTCGATGCCGACGATCCGGCCCTTGAACTGCGAGGACTTGCCCTTGAGGTCGTCCAGCGACTGGACGTCCTTCATGTACGAGGGGACGGCCAGCTCCAGCGAGGTGGGGCCGTACCAGGAGCCCATGTCCTCCAGGCGGTCCTGGTACTTCTTCCAGTAGCTGGCGTGGGTGACCGGAAGCCAGGAGTCGGTCTCGAAGTCGATCTGGCCGTTGGCCATACCGGTGTAGAGCGCACCGGCCTCGTACTGCTTGGCATCGACCTGGAAGCCTTGCCGCTCCAGCAGCTCCTTCCACAGGAAGGTGGAGGCGATGCCCTCGTCCCACGGGATGTAGCCCATGCTGATCTTCTTGCCCGCACCGATCTTCGAGCCGCCTGCGGCGGTGGCCTTGTCCGAGCCGGACGAGCCGAAGAGGCCCATGCCGCCCGCGACGAGTGCGAGGACGACGATGCCGACGACCGCGACGACGGGCTGCGGGCGGTGGTTCCAGACCTTCAGTCCGCCGGCCATCGACTGCGCCCTGGCGAGGGCGCGGCGGGCGAGCGGGGAGACCTCGCGGCCGAGCGCGCTGGTCATCCGGTCCAGGTACATCGCCACGATGACGATGGAGATACCGGCCTCGAAGCCGAGGCCCACGTCGACGTTGCCGATGGCGCGGTAGACGGCGCCGCCGAGGCCGCCGCCGCCGACCATGCCGGCGATGACCACCATGGACAGGCCCAGCATGATGACCTGGTTGATGCCCGCCATGATCGTGGGCAGGGCGAGCGGCAACTGCACCCGCAGCAGGGTGTTGCGCCGGGTGGTGCCGAATGCTTCGGCCGCCTCGACGAGTTCGCCGTCGACCTGGCGGATGCCGAGCTCGGTCATCCGGACGCCCGGGGGCAGCGAGAAGATGATGGTGGCGATGATGCCGGGGACCACGCCGACGCCGAAGAAGATGACGCCGGGGATCAGATAGACCATGGCGGGCATGGTCTGCATGAAGTCCAGGACGGGCCGGGTCACCGCGCTGACGGTCTTGGAGCGGGACGCCCAGATACCCAGCGGTACGGCCAGTACCAGCGCGATGATGGTGGCGACGAGCACCAGGGTGAGGGTGTCCATCGCTTCGTCCCACAGCGCGACGGAGTCGATGACGGCGAAGCCCACGAAGGCGAGCACACCCGCGAGCAGACCGCGCAGCCACCAGGCGATGACGGCGACGATGCCCGCGAAGAGCAGCGGTGCGGGGGCGGAGAGCACGGCGGCTATGCCGTCGAACATGCCGCTGACGATCGAGCTGATCGCGTCGAACAGCCAGGACAGGTGGGTCTGCAGCCAGTCGACCGCGGAGTCGACCCAGTCACCGAGAGGAAGCCTAAACATTGGCCACCTTCTTCGCGGTGATCGCGACGTCCTGCGGGGCCTCGGCGGGGCTCATCGGCTCACCGAGGACGGCGAGGAGCCGGGCGCGCGGTACGACACCGACGAGCTTGCCCTCGGCGTCGGTCACGGCGACCGCGACTCCGCTCTGCGAGCAGGGCGTGAAGAGCTCGATGATCGGCGTGGACTCGGTGACGGTGGCCGGGGCGGCCCTGAGGACGTCGTCGTCGGTACGCAGTTCCTCGCCGTCGTCCGTGCTGGTACCCATGACGGTGTGCGGTTCGGCCATGATGGCGCCCGCGGTCAGCACCCGGGTGCGGTCGACGTCCTGGGTGAAGGAGGCGACGTAGTCGTTGGCCGGGGTGACGAGGATGTCCTCGGCGGTGCCGAGCTGGACGATCTTCCCGTCGCGCATCACGGCGATACGGTCGCCGAGGCGCATGGCCTCGTTGAGGTCGTGGGTGATGAAGACGATGGTCTTCTTCAGGCGCTTCTGCAGTTCGAGCAGCTGGTCCTGCATGTCGCGGCGGATCAGCGGGTCGAGCGCGCTGAAGGACTCATCCATCAGCAGCAGGTCGGCGTCGGTGGCCAGGGCGCGGGCGAGGCCGACACGCTGCTGCATACCGCCGGACAGCTCGTCGGGCCAGGACTTCTCCCAGCCGGCGAGGCCGGTCAGCTCGAGCGCCTCGGTGGCGCGCTTCTCGCGCTCGGCGCGCGGCACACCCTGCACTTCGAGCCCGTACGCGGCGTTCTCCAGCACGCTCCGGTGAGGGAAGAGCGCGAAGTGCTGGAACACCATGCTGATCTTGGAGGACCGGACATGGCGCAGTTCTGCGGGGCTCAGGGCGGTCAGGTCCTGGCCGTCGAACAGCACGCGTCCGGCTGTGGGCTCCAGAAGTCCGTTGAGCATGCGCAGCAACGTGGACTTTCCGGACCCGGACAGACCCATCACGACGAAGATCTGTCCCGGTTCGACGGTGAACGAGGCGTCGATCACCGCTGCGGTCGTTCCGTCGGCGCGCAGCTCGTCGCGGTCGGCGCCGCTTTCGAGCTTCTGCACGGCTTGATCGGGTCGTCTGCCGAACACTTTGTACAAGTGCTCAGCTTGCAGCCTTGACACATACACCTCGCGGGTTGAACCGAAAAACGGTCTGCCACCCCCTCCGGCAGACCGTGGAGCAGCGCGGATTCGGTCCGCATGGCACGTGCACTGGTTGAAACTGCTACGTGATCCGCTCCGGCTGCGCGCCTGCCCTCACTTACACGAGCCAAACGCAAGAGTGACCCAGGTCACCCATGAGCGGCCGCCACCGGGGCGCGCCCCCTCGCCCCGGTGTCCGCGACGGCCGGTGTCAGTGGGGTGCGGCATCATCGAGGTGTGACGCGACGCCTGATGCTCCTCGACACCGCTTCCCTCTACTACCGCGCCTACTTCGGGGTTCCCGATTCGGTGCGCGCCCCGGACGGGACCCCGGTCAACGCCGTGCGCGGGCTGCTCGACTTCATCGGGCGCCTGGTGCAGGACCACCGGCCGGACGACCTGGTCGCCTGCATGGACGCGGACTGGCGGCCGCACTGGCGGGTGGAGCTGATCCCTACGTACAAGGCGCACCGCGTCGCGGTGGAGACCGCCGAGGGGCTGCCCGACGAGGAGGAGACCCCCGACACACTGGCCCCGCAGGTGCCGGTCATCGAGGACGTCCTCGATGCGCTCGGCATCGCCCGGGTCGGCGTCGCGGACTACGAGGCGGACGATGTGATCGGCACGCTCACCGGCCTGGCCACCGGCCCCGTGGACATCGTCACCGGCGACCGGGATCTCTATCAGCTGGTCGACGACGCCCGCGGGGTGCGGGTGCTCTACCCCTTGAAGGGGGTCGGCTCGCTCCAGCTGACGGACGAGGCGTGGCTGCGGGAGAAGTACGGGGTGGACGGCCCCGGCTATGTCGATCTGGCCCTGCTGCGCGGTGACCCGAGCGACGGACTGCCCGGCGTTCCCGGCATCGGTGAGAAGACGGCGGCGAAACTGCTGGACGCCTTCGGTGATCTGGCCGGGATCATGGCCGCGGTGGACGATCCGGCCGCCAAGCTGACGCCCTCGCAGCGCAAGCGCCTCGACGAGGCCCGGGACTATGTGGCCGTCGCACCGAAGGTGGTCCGCGTCGCCGGTGACGTACCCCTGCCCGAGTTCGACCCCGCGCTGCCCACCGAGCCACGCGATCCCGCCGCCCTCGAAGCCCTCGCGAAGCAGTGGGGGCTGGGCGGTGCCCTGCAACGCCTGCTCTCCACACTGCGCGACTGAGGTGCTAGCTTAGGTAAGCCTAAGCAATCGGAGCAGGGAGAACCTCGTGGCAGAACGACCGGCACGGCAGGCACCCAAGGCGCAGGGGGCCCACGTTCTGCGCACCGAGCAGATCACCCCTCACATGGTGCGCGTGGTGCTCGGCGGTGACGGCCTCGCCGGCTTCGGACTCTCCGGGTTCACCGACCACTACGTCAAGCTCTGCTTCGCTCCCGAGGGTGCGGACTACGCGCACCCGTTCGACATGGCCCGCATCCGTGAGGAGCAGCCGCGGGAGCTGTGGCCCACCACCCGCACCTACACGGTGCGCTCCTGGGATCCGGTCACCCGGGAGCTGGCCATCGACTTCGTGGTCCACGGCGACGAGGGCCTCGCCGGACCCTGGGCGATGCGGGCGGTCGCGGGTGACCAGGTGACCTTCCTCGGCCCCGGCGGGGGTTACGGCCCGGACGCCTCGGCGGACTGGCACCTCCTGGCCGGCGACGAGAGCGCTCTGCCGGCCATAGCCGCCGCCCTGGAGCAGATGCCGGCGGGTGCGGTGGTGCACGCGTTCGTCGAGGTGGCGGACGCCTCGGAGGAGCAGAAGATCGCGACTCCCGACGGGGTCGAGATGACCTGGCTGCACCGCGGTGAGCGCCCGGTCGGCGAGGCGCTGACAGCCGCGGTGAAGGAGCTGGAGTTCCCGGCGGGCGAGGTCCAGGCCTTCGTCCACGGCGAGGCGGGCTTCGTGAAGGAGATCCGCCGCCATCTGCGCCTGGACCGCAAGATCCCGCTTCCCCGGCTGTCCATCTCCGGCTACTGGCGGCTCGGCCAGAACGACGACGCCTGGCGCTCGGTCAAGCGCGAGTGGAACGCACAGGTGGAGCGCGAGCAGGAGAGCGCGGCGTAACACCGGCTCACTCGTGTACGCCCCGGTCCCCGACCGGGGCGTACGTGTTCCCGGGGCGCCGGCTCATCCACCGGCGGCATGCACCGCTGCCCCGTCGCCGCCGCCCGGACCACCCTCGCCGTCGCCGTCGTACGCTCGCGAGGACGCGTCCACATGCGCGAGCCGTCGCAGTGCGCTGAACATCGCCTCCCCCAGCACCGTGCCGACGACCACGCTCTCCACCAGGTCCTCGCGCGCCACCCGCCGCCCCACATAGTCGAGGTCGGCCCGCGCGACCGGTTCGGCGGCGGCCGCGTAGTCGTCGAGCAGCTCGACGAACCCGCCGTGCCCGGCCCGCCGCAGCGCGACGATCACCCCGGCCAGGCACTCACCGGCCGGACCGTGCGCCTCGGCCCGCCAGCCGCGTCGCTCCACCAGCTCCGCCACCTCTTCGCGGGCGTCGTCCAGCTCGGGCCCCGGCTCGTCCCCCTGCAGCGGAGTGAGTCGCTTCGCCGCGACACCCAGCACCTTATGGACCGGCTGCTCCGGGTCCTCGACCGCCCGGAGCACATCGCCGATGGCCGCGAGCGAGAGCCCGCCGACATCCAGCAGGGCGCGGATCAGCCGCAGCCTGCGCTCATGGCCGGAGTCGTAACTCGCCTGGTTCGGGCTGGTCAACTGCCCGGCGGGCAAAAGCCCTTCACGTACATAGAACTTGATCGTCGGTACCGGAACCCCGGACCTGCGACTCAACTCACCGATGCGCACCGCGTGTTCTTCCTTCCGCGCTTGCCAACCCCCCGACCCATCATAGATAGTTCCACTATCGGATAGCGGAAAGTGCCACTATCCATAATTGCAGGGGGTTCTCATGCCTTCATGGCACCGGCCGTTAGTCCTCTTCGCGGCCGCGATGGCCGTCATGGCGGCCGTCTCGGCCGTGGGACTGCTGGTCGACGACCGGGTCCTGGCGGGCTCGGCGATATGGTTCAAGCCGTTCAAGTTCGCGGTCTCGTTCGTCGTGTACGCACTCGCACTTGCCTGGATGCTGACGCTGCTCACCCGCGGCCGACGCGTCGGCTGGTGGGCCGGAACCGTGGTCGCCCTGTCCAGCCTGGGCGAGATGGCGATCATCACCGGCCAGGTGATCCGCGGGAAGCGCAGCCACTTCAACCACACCACCCCGTTCGACGAGACGCTGTTCAACACGATGGCCGTCACCGTCGTCGTGCTCTGGACCGGCACACTGGTCATAGCCGTCCTGCTGTTGCGCGCCCATATAGCCGACCGCGCCGCCGCCTGGGCGATCCGCTCGGGCGTGCTGCTCGCCCTGGTGGGTGCCGGATTCGGCTTCCTGATGACGCAGCCCACGCCCGAGCAGCGGGCAGCCGGGAATCTCGACACCGCCGATGTGATCGGCGCGCATTCCGTCGGCGTACCGGACGGCGGTCCGTCGATGCCCCTCACCGGCTGGTCGACAGCCGGCGGGGATCTGCGCATACCGCACTTCGTCGGCATGCACGCGCTCCAACTGCTGCCGCTCTTTCTGCTCGCGCTGGTCGCCCTGGCCCCGCACCTCCCCCGACTGCGCGACCCGCGGGTCCGGCTGCGGTTGGTGCTGGTCGCCTCCGGTGCGTACGCGGCGGTCGTCGCGCTGGTCACCTGGCAGGCGTTGCGCGGTCAGCCGCTGATCCACCCGGACGGTGCGACGCTCGTCGCCGCGGCCCTGATCGTGGCGGCGACCGCCGTCTGCGGCTATGGGGCACTGAGGTCGACTTCCGCACCACAGAAGGCCGATTCAGATTCCGCCTCCGATTTCGCCGACAAGGAGCCCGTGGCATGACCGGTGCACTCTTCGAGATCTCGTTCTTCCTGGCAGCCCCGTTCTGGCTGCTCATGATCCTCGCGCCGAACTGGCGTCCCACAGCGCGTATCGCCGCATCCCCGCTCACCGTCCTGCCGGTGCTCGCGCTCTATCTGGTCATGGCCGTACCGGTCTTCCCCGAACTCTGGGACGCGGTGCGCAGCCCCGACATCGACACCTTCCGCGACCTGACGGCCCTGGCGAACGGGGCGGGGGCGGTCTGGGCGCAGGTCATCGCCTGGGATCTGCTGCTGGGCCAGTGGATGTTCCTGGAGGGACGCCGGCTGGGGATCTCTCCGCTGGTGATGGGGCCACTGCTGGTGCTGACGATTGCGCTGTCGCCCTTCGGGCTGCTGGTCTTTCTCGTGCTACGGGCGGTGCTGCGGCCGAAGGCCCGGCCCGGGAACGGAATCCCGGACCGGGCCGGTCACGCGTCGCTGCGGTGATGGCGCCCGTCAGACGGACTTCTGGTACGAGCGGAACGTACGGGTCGACAGCCAGACCGCCGCCACCGCAAGGACCAGCAGGGCTCCCCCGCGGCTGAGCACCAGACTCCGGTCGGGGTCGGCGGTCAGCGCCGAACGGCCTGCCACCATCGCCCAGTTGACCGGGTTGAAGTCGGCGATGTGCCGCATCCAGGACGGCATCTGGCCCGGGGCCATGAAGGAGGAGGAGAGGAAGGTCAGCGGCAGCAGCAGAAAGGTGTTGATGCCGATGATCGACTCGCGCTGGCGGACCAGCATGCCGAGCGCGTTGGAGAGCGCACCGAAGACCGTACCGAGCAGGATCGAGGCGACGACCAGAATCAG
This sequence comes from Streptomyces sp. NPDC037301, assembly GCF_055602785.1. Classification (NCBI taxonomy): domain Bacteria; kingdom Bacillati; phylum Actinomycetota; class Actinomycetes; order Kitasatosporales; family Streptomycetaceae; genus Streptomyces; species Streptomyces sp. NPDC037301. The sequence continues at coordinate 221,147 of NZ_JBVJWD010000009.1, read as the reverse complement.
CAGCCCGCCCGCACCGCCCGGGTAAGTGGCCCCGGCGGCCCAGCCGAGCAGCACGATGATGACGGACTGCACAGCGGTGCTGATGCCGTTCTGTACGACATTGGCGTTCATCAGCGCGTTGCGGCTGACCGGCGTCGTCAGGAAGCGGTTGAGCGTGCCCCGCTCGATCTCCTCCAGGGTGCCCATACCGGCCCACATGCTCGATCCGAGGGCACTCATCACCACGATGCCCGGGATCAGGTAGTCCAGATAGGACGTGGTACCGAAGCCTCCGAGTTCGACGACCTTCTTGAAGAGGCTGCCGAACAGGAACAGCCAGATCACCGGCTGGATCAACGAGATGGCCAGGAAGACCGGCTGCCGGATGATCGCCATGAGCTGTCGCTGAGTCATATACCAGGTCTGAGCGAGAACCTGACTGTTCATCGGGTGCCTCCTGCAGGGGTGAGGGCAGGGACCTGCCGGGCGTCCGCTGCTTCGGCCTCGGAGAAACGGCGTCCGGCATAGCGCAGATAGACGTCGTCGAGGGAGGGGCGGGCCACGGTGGCGGCGGCGACCGCCGCACCGGCCCGCTCCAGGGCGGCGAGCAGCACAGGGACGGCCGCTGCACCGTCCTCGGCGCGGACGCTCACCCGGCGGGCGTCGACCAGCACCTCGTACACCCCGGGCAGTCCGGTCAGCGCGTCGTTGATCGCCCTTGCCTCGCCCTCGGCACGCAACTCCATGTGGACGGCGTCGCCCCGTAGTTCGCCCTTGAGTTCGTCAGGGGTGCCCTCGACGACGACCTGGCCGCGGTCGACGATCGCGATGCGCTCGGCGAGCCGGTCGGCCTCCTCCAGATAGTGCGTCGTGAGGACGATGGTCAGTCCCTCGTCGCCGGCCAGCCGGGAGATCTCGTCCCACATGGCCGTGCGGGCCTCGGGGTCGAGTCCGGTGGTGGGTTCGTCGAGGAAGAGCACCTCGGGGCGGTGGACCAGGCCGAGCGCCACGTCGAGGCGTCGCTGCATACCGCCGGAGTACCCCTTGACCTGGCGCTTCGCGGCGTCGGCGAGGTCGAAACGGTCCAGCAGTTCATCGGCGCGGCGCTGGACGGCGGCGCCCCGCATCCCGTACAGCCTGCCCTGGAGCAGGAGGTTCTCACGGCCGGTGGCGACCGGGTCGGCGCCGGACTTCTGGGCGACGACGCCGATCGTGCGGCGGACCCGGTCGGGGTGGCGCAGGACGTCGTGTCCGGCGACGGTCGCGGTGCCGGAGTCGGGGCGGGCCAGGGTGGTGAGGATCTTGACGGTGGTGGACTTTCCGGCGCCGTTGGGGCCGAGGAGTCCGAAGACCGTGCCGGCATCGACGTCGAGGTCCATGCCACCCAGTGCGGTGACATCGCCGGGATAGGTCTTGATCAGATTTCGCGCCGCTACTGCGGGCGCACGGGTGCTCATGACAGAGCTCTCCTGTGGTCAGCGGGGTACTCGGGTCCACCGAGCACTCGGGCATGCCGAGCCGAGCCGGGTGAAGAGCGCCGGGCTATCCTGGGTGTGCCGCACCTCGATCGCCTGGCTCGCCTTCACGGCATGGCCGGTCCGGGGTTCGAGACCCCGGCGGTTGCTGCTCCAACAGCTCCCACCGGGGTCTTTTTCTGTGGTGCCGCTTCTGCTACACCTTCCGCTCGGGGTCGAGAACGATCTCCTGTTGGTCCAAGTCCTGCCAGTCCTGCGGGACTTCACCGGTTTCATGGAAGGACTTCCACTCCTCGATGCCGCCGATCGAGGCGTCGGTGAGTTCCTTGTGGAAGTTCTTGACCCACTCCAGCTGTGCGTCGATCATGTGGAGCTGATACTCGGTCTCGACGACGAAGACGCGGGGCAGCTTCTCCCCCAGCCGGCCGAGGACCCCCCGGAGAGCCGCGGCCTGGACCGCCAGCGCCGCCTCCCGGGTCTCCATCAGCTCGGCCACATCCTCCGGCGGCAGCACCGGCAGAAGCGAGAGGGCCGTCTCGAAGACCGGGTACTCGACGGCCGGAACGGCGAGCAGATCGGAGAGCCAGTCGAGCATTTCGGCGCGCCCGGCCTCGGTGATGCCGTAGAGCGTGCGCTCGGGGCGGTTGCCCTGCCGCTGGACGCCCGCGACCTCGACGTAACCGTGCTTCTCCAGGTTCTGGACGACGGTGTACAGCGAGCCGAAATTGATCTTGACGCTGTGTTCCTTGCCGCGCCGGCGAAGCGTCTGGGCAATCTCGTACGGATGCATGGAACGCTCGGCGAGCAGCACCATGACCGTCAGCGCCAGTGGATTGCTGAGCTTGCGTCGCATGGCCACCCGCCCCCACCGCTCTTCACTCCGCCTTCTAATACTCGTGAGCGAATATATCGCGTTCACCCGGACGCGTCAACCACGATGTATCGCGAATTTGGGAATGCGTGGAAGGATCTCGCGCACTGCAACCAGGGATGCGCGACCGGGGAGTAAGCCGCGTGAAAGAGGATCGGAACGATGCGCAACGGCACGGAGCCTCCAGGGCCCGGCGGTCGCACCGGGCCCGCACCGCCCTCGCCGCGCTCAGCGGCCTGATCGCCGGGTTCGGAGCCCTGGCCGTGGCCGAACTGGTCTCGGCCGTCGTGCGTCCCGAGGCGGGGCCGGTCACGGCCGTGGGCGGGGCGGTCATCGACCGCACGCCCCCGGCCCTGAAGGACTTCGCCGTACGGAAGTTCGGCACCCAGGACAAACTGGTGCTGGAGCTGGGCATCGTGGTGCTGCTGGCGGTCTTCGCCATGGCGGTCGGGGTGCTGGCGCTGCACCACCGGCGGACGGGCTCAGCTGCCGTACTGGTCTTCGGGGCGGTCGGGGCAGTGGCGGCGACGGGTCGGCCGGAGGGCAGCCCCGCCGACGCGCTGCCCTCCGCGGTGGGTGCCTTGGCGGCCGCAGGAGTGCTGTATCTCCTGGTCGGACGGCTCGCACCGGCTCCTGGTGCTTCCCCGGTGGCCGGGGAGGAGCACGGCACCTTCGACCGGCGCGGCTTCGTGATCGCGGCAACCGCGGCAGCGGCGGCCTCGGCCGGCGCGGGGCTCCTGGGACGACGGCTCACCTCCTCCGTCCAGGCCGGGGCCACCGCCTCACGCCATGCCCTGGTCCTCCCCGTACCCGACTCCGCCGCGCCCGCCGTACCGGCCGGTGCCGATATGAGGATCCGGGGGCTGAGCCCCTTCTTCACTCCGAACAAGGACTTCTACCGGGTGGACACGGCCCTGGTCGTGCCTCGCCTCGATGCGGGCGCATGGCGGCTGAGGATCCACGGCAAGGGTGTGGCGCGGCCCGTCACGGCCGGCCTCCACGACCTGCTGCGCCGGGAGATCATCGAGCGCGACATCACGCTGGCCTGCGTGTCCAACGAGGTCGGCGGCCCGTACATCGGCAACGCCAGGTGGATCGGCGTACATCTGGCCGACCTGCTGCGCGAGGCCGGGGTGCGGCCGCCGTCGCGGGGCGGGCCCGCCGACCAGATCGTGGCGCGCTCCGTCGACGGCATGACGATCGGCACACCGGTCGAGGCGGTCATGGACGGGCGCGACGCGATACTGGCCCTCGGCATGAACGGCGAGCCGCTGCCCTTCGCGCACGGCTTTCCGGTCCGGATGGTGGTACCCGGTTTGTACGGATACGTGTCGGCCTGCAAATGGATCGAAGACATCGAGCTGACGACGTTCGACGCGTACGACGCCTACTGGGTCAGGCGTAGCTGGTCCCAGCAGGCGCCGGTCAAGACCGAGTCCCGGATCGACACCCCGCGCCCGTTCGCCTCCCCGAAGCCCGGCACCGTGCCGGTGGCCGGGGTGGCCTGGGCCCAGCACCGCGGTATCTCGCGGGTGGAGGTCCGGGTTGACGGCGGCCCATGGCACCCGGCCCGGCTGGCGGCCGAGGACAGCCACGACACCTGGCGCCAGTGGGTGTGGGAGTGGCCGGCCACATCGGGCCGTCACACCCTCGAAGTCCGTGCGACGGACGGCACCGGCACCACCCAGACCGGTCGGCGGGCCGACACGGTGCCGAACGGTGCGACGGGCTGGCACTCGGTGGAGGTCGAGGTCTCCTGAGACGAGGACGCAGCCGAGTGCTTCCGGGACCGCCTACGGGCAGGCGTGAGCACTTCGGCCGGTCCGCGCCGTACCGACCGCGCCCCGCACGATCCTGCCGGCGCTCGCCTCGGCCGGCGTGCTCGGCGGACTGCTGGTGCTGGGCGGGGTGCCGGCCGCGCCGAGTCTCACCGACGGGCGACTGGCCACGGAGAGCCTCTCGTAGGTGCTGACCAGCAGCCTGGGCGACGGAGTGGGGCGGCTGTTGCTCGCCGATGTGGCGGTCGCCGTCGCCGTGGCCACACTCGCGATCCAGACCGCCGGTTCCCGGATGCTGTTCCCGATGGCCCGGGACGGTGTCCTGCCATGCTCCGCCCGGCTGGCGAAGGTCTCCCCACGCACCGGAATGCCGGCCGCACCCGCGCTCCTGGTGGGCGCGACAGCAGCGGCGCTCGGACTTCTCAACCTGGCGTCCCCGGAGGCGTTCCTGGCAATCGGCACCACGTGTATCGCGATGCTCTATCTGGCGTACGCGATGGTCACGGGCCCGATACTGCTGCGCCGGCTGCGCGGCATCCCGCTCACCCCGGACACCGACGGCACGCCCCACGACCAGACGGACAGGCCGCTGTTCTCGCCGGGGCGGCCGGGGCTTCCGGTCAACGCCCTGGCCTTCCTGTACGGGCCGGGCATGACGGTCGATCTGGCCTGGCCGCGGGCGGCGGTGTACGACCCGGCGGGCGGCCACTGGTACTTCCAGTGGTTCACGCTCCTCTTCCCGGGCGCGGCGGTGCCGCTCGGTGCGGTTCATCGCGTGTACGGGAGGCGATCGTCCTCCGTACGCTGACCGGATGAACCGTCTGAGCGTCGTGGATCGGCAGGACCGGGTGGCGGGTGCCGTCGTCGGATCGGCGGTCGGTGACGCGCTGGGGGCGCCGTTCGAGTTCGGTCCCGCCGGTGTGTACGCGGCCCGCTTCCCGGACGGCGTCGGCACGATGTGCGGGGGTGGCGGCTGGGATCCGGGCGAGGCCACGGACGACACCCAGATGGCCGTTCTGGTCGCGGAGTCCCTGCTGGAACAGGGCGGCCTCGACCTCCCCGACATGTTCGGCCGCTTTCGCCGATGGGCGCAGGGTGGGCCGAAGGACATCGGCCTGCAGACCGAGGACGTCCTGACGAGCGGTGACCCCTGGGACCTCGCGGCAGCGCTGCACTTCCAGGTCAACGGGCGCGCGGCGGGCAACGGTTCGCTGATGCGGGCCGCCGCACCGGCGGTGTATTTCGCGCGGGCGGGGCGGGTGGCGACGATGGACGCCGCCCGCAGGATCGCCGCGCTGACGCACGGTGACCGGGCCGCCTGGGAGGGCACCGCCGTGTTCCATGAGCTGATCCGGGTGGCACTGGACGGCGACGATCCGCTCGCCGCCGTCCCCGGCGCCCTGGACCGGGTGCACGAGGATCACCGCGAGCGCTGGGCCGCCGTCCTCGCGCCCGGCTGGCATCCGGACGCGGCAACGGAGTTCAACGGTGCGGTGTGGCCGTGTCTGGGCACCGCGCTCTGGGCACTGCGCACGACACGTACGTACGAGAACGCCCTGGCCGCAGCGGTCGACGTGGGTGGGGACACGGACACGGTCGCAGCGGTGACCGGTGGCCTGGCGGGGGCGGTCTACGGCTTCGAAGCGATTCCGTCGCACTGGGCGGAATCGCTGCACGTGCCGCTGCCGGGGTACGGGGACCGTGTGCTGCGGACGCCCGATCTGCTGACCCTGGCCCGACGGCTGGACAGTGCCCCACCCGGCGCGATTCCCACGGATATTCGCGTGCCTTGAATCTACACATAAGGTCTGGATAAGCGCAGAATGACATAGCAGGCCGCTTATCACACAAAAGCGGCGTTCGGGTCTGCATGAGCGAAGGAGACGAACCCATGTCAAACCTCTCGCACACCGGCCGTGACATTGCCAGTCACCCCGATGTCTCTGAAATGCGCGATCGCTATGCCCGAATGCTCGGCGGCCGTGATGTGGCCCTCGTGGACGCACCGGTGTTCCTCATCGGTCTCTACTGCGCCATCTCGCCCTGGGTGCTCAGCTTCACGGCAAGTCAGCCCGCACTCATGACGCACAACCTGATCATGGGTATCGCGATCGCCGCGCTCGGTCTCGGGTTCACCGTCATGCCGGAGCGCATGTACGGCCTGAGCTGGGCCATCTGCGCCATAGGCGCCTGGATGATCATCTCGACGTGGGTCGTCGGCAGCAGCCCGGACCTCGGCGTCGTCCTCAACAACGTCATCATCGGCGGACTGACCGTGCTGCTGGGATTGGTCTGCGTAGCGGTGTCGATGAAGAGCGGCAAGCGCTCGGCCTGAGACAAGGACACTCGGCCGGTCCGCGTGACGCGGACCGGCCGACGGCTGGCGGAGCCCGGTGCCGTGGGTCAGACCTGTCGGAACGGCAGATAGTCCACGTCGTACCCGAAGTACCGCGGCCCGGCGAGGGCCAGGCCGTCCGGTGTGGTCCAACGCGGGTCGCAAGGGCCGCGAGGACACTGACGCGCAGGCCGTAGCGCAGGCCCTCCGTGGTCACCGGGTCACCGGTGTCGGTGTCCAGCACGCAGATGAGGTCGGGCGTGGTGGCGACCGTCTCGCCGTCGCGGGTGGCGAGCAGATGCTCGTTCTGGAAACCGAGTTCCAGGACCCGGCCCGCGTCGTCGCCGATGCCCTCGATACGGGCGCTGCCCCGGGCGAAGCCGCCCTGGGTGCGGCGGCTGACGTCGACGACCTTGCCGGTCAGCGGATGGGTGCCGGACAGCATGGTGCGGGCCGCGTGCACCGGGTCGGCGTACACCGCGCGCCTCGCGGACGGCGGCGCCGAGCCGTTCGGCGAGCGTCAGCGTGGCGGGGACGAGTCCGTCGGCGAGCTGGTCCCCCCGTAGCACGGTGTCGGCACTGGAGATCTGGCAGCCGAGTTCCACGCAGACGGCCCGGCCGATGCGCTCGGCAGCGTGGTTGGAGACGGCGTCGACGATGATGCTGTTGCCCTTGTCGTCGGCGAGCGCCATCGGTGTGTCGGCCACTCCGATCAGACCGGGCACTGCCCGCCGAAGGACTCGGGCGACTCGTCACCGCTCTCCCGACGCCCATGACGCCGAGCCGGGTCGAACTCGCGGACGGAACCACGGTGACCGGTTTCCTGTGCGAGCCGTACGCGCTGGAAAGCGCCGCGGACATCACATCGCACGGCAGTTGGCGCGCGTACCTCGGTCGTTGATCCCAGAACAGTTGACTCGGCACCAACACGCCTGTTCCACTGGGCAGATGCGCCCTCAGCTGCGGCTGGTCACCCGCGACCACATCGACTTGGGTCGAGTGTGGTCCGCCTCGTGTTGTTCCTGACTGCTCCGACGTCAGCGCTTCACACGACCGGTTCCCCCGCAGCACGAGATGAGGCTTTGCCATGCCCGTCGAGTTTCTCGGCATCGCAGCAACCAATGAAGGTTCCGAAGTGACACCCCGCTCCGGGGCGTCCTTCGACAAGACGTACACGCTCAAACTGGCCCGCGCACACGAGGACCACGGCTGGGACCGAGTGCTGTTCGCCTACGGCTCCGGCTCCCCCGATCCGTCCCCCGCCGCCGCCTACATCGCGGCCCGTACCGAAACGCTCCAGATCCTGGTCGCGCACCGCCCCAACGTCTCGTACCCGACGTTCGCGGCCAAGACCTTCGCAACCCTGGACCGGATCAGCGACGGCCGCCTCGCCGTGCACTTCATCACCGGCGGCAATGATCACGAGCAGCAGCGCGAGGGCGACTTCCTCAGCAAGGACGAGCGATACGCTCGCACCCGTGAGGCCATCCAGATCACCAAGAAGGCGTGGACTTCGCACGAGCCCTTCGACCACGAGGGCACGCACTACCGCTTCAACGACTTCGTGAGCGACACCTTCCCCGTGCAGCAGCCGCATCCGCGGGTCTCGTTCGGGGGTTCCTCACCAGCGGCGTACGCGGCCGGGGGCGCCGAAGCCGACATCTACTGCCTGTGGGGCGAACCGCTGGCACAGACCGCGGAACAGATCGCATCGGTGAAGGCCGCGGCGAAGGCAGCCGGCCGCACGGACGTCCCCAGGATCCAAGTTGCCTTCCGGCCGATCATCGCACCGACCGAGGAACTGGCCTGGGAAAAGGCGCACCGAACGCTGGCACGCATCAAGGCCCGCAAGGCGGGCGCACCGCTGAGCCGCCGTCACCCGCTGAACAGCCCGGAGAACGCCGGCTCCCAACGACTCCTCGCAGTGGCCGCCGAGAGCGAGCGCCACGACCGGGCACTGTGGACACCGACCGCGGCGGAGACGGGCGGCGCCGGCAATTCGACGGCCTTGGTAGGAACACCGGAGACGGTGGCGCAGGCGCTGCTGGACTACTACGACCTGGGCGTGGAAATCCTGTCCGCCCGCGGCTACGACCTGCTGGACGACGCGATCGACTTCGGAAGGCACGTCATCCCGATAGTCCGCGAGGAAGTGGCCAAGCGGGACGCGGCCCGCACAACCCCGTAATACGCAAGAGGTGCCGGGCGGGCCGACAAACCCGACCCGCCCGGCACCCTTCCAGCCCGTCCAGGCCCCATTCCTGCCGGCCCGGCTCTTCTCCGCCCCGCCCGGCACCCTTCCAGCCCGTACGGCGTTTGAGGACCGGGGTCCGGGGCAGAGCCCCGGTTTCGGGAAGGAGCGGGTAGGGGACAAGCCCGCCGCAGGCGCACCACCCCACCCCCCGCAAACCTCACCCCACAGAGCTGTAAGCCACAACCCCCCGCAACACCGCCTCCACCGCCTTACGCGCATTCCGCGCCACAGAGCTACCCTCCCGCGGAGCCGCAGCCGCAATCTGCCCCAGCACATCGATCACCTGCTTGCACCACCGCACGAAGTCCCCCGCCGGCATCTCCGCCTCGCGCAGCACCTCGTCCAGCGTCCGCCCCGACGCCCACATGTAGACCGCCCAGGCGAACCCGAGATCGGGCTCCCGCTGCCCGACCCCCTCCGCCTGATTGATCTTGAATTCCTCCTCCAGGGCATCCAGCCGGCCCCAGATATGAACCATCTCGCCCATCGCGGTCTTCGCGGACCCCGACGGCAGCTTCGGCGCCACCGCGTCATCGGCCTGCCGCGCCTCGTACACCAACGCCGAGACGCACGCCGCAAGTTCGGCAGGGTTCAGGCCCTCCCACACCCCGGCCCGCAGGCATTCGCTCGCCAGCAGATCCAGCTCGCCGTAGAGCCGCGCAAGCCGCCGCCCGTGTTCGGTGACCTCATTGCTCCGCAGATAGTCGAGCTCGGTGAGCAGCGCGACGATCCGGTCGAAGGTGCGGGCGATCGTGTTCGTCCGCCCCTCGATCCGCCGCTCCAGCTGCCTGGTGTCGCGCTGCAGCCGGTGATACCGCTCGGCCCATCGCGCATGGTCCTCACGCTCGTCGCACCCGTGGCAGGGGTGCGCGCGCAACTCCGCCCGGTAGCGGGCGATCTCCCGGTCGTCGGCCGCGGCAGACCGCTCCTTGCGGTGCCGCTCCGGCACTATGTGCCCGGCCTTGGTCCGTAGCGCGGAGGCCAGATCGCGGCGCGACTGCGGCGAGCGCGGGTTGAACGATTTCGGCACCCGCATCCGCTCCACGGCCTCCACCGGAACGGGGAAGTCGATCGAGGCGAGCCTCTTCACCTGCCGCTCTGCGGTCAGCACCAACGGCCGCGGCCCGTCGTGGTATTCGAGCCCGCGGTGCCCGTGCCCATTGGTCCGTCCAGCGGGCAGCCCCGGGTCGAGGACCAGTGCAAGTCCGGCGAACTTGCCGGTGGGGACATGGATGACATCGCCGGGCTTGAGCTTCTCCAGGGACGCCGCGGCCGCGGCCCGCCGCTGCGACGCGCCCTGCTTGGCGAGCTCCGTCTCCCGGTCCTTGAGTTCGCGGCGCAGTCGCGCGTACTCCTCGAAGTCACCGAGGTGGCAGGTCATGCCCTCCCGGTAGCCCTCCAGTCCCTCTTCGTTCCGCTGGACCTGCCGGGAGATCCCGACCACCGACCGGTCCGCCTGGAACTGTGCGAAGGAGGTCTCCAGCAGCTCGCGCGAGCGGTGCCGCCCGAACTGCTGCACCAGGTTCACGGCCATGTTGTACGAGGGCCGGAAGCTGGACCGCAGCGGATACGTACGCGTACCCGCGAGTCCGGCCAGCGCCCCCGGGTCCATGCCGCGCTGCCACAGCACCACCGCATGGCCTTCGACGTCGATCCCACGCCGTCCGGCCCGCCCGGTCAGCTGGGTGTACTCGCCCGGGGTGATGTCGGCGTGCTGTTCGCCGTTCCACTTGACGAGCTTCTCCAACACGACCGAGCGTGCGGGCATGTTGATGCCGAGGGCGAGGGTCTCCGTCGCGAAGACGGCCTTGACGAGCCCTCGCACGAAGAGTTCCTCGACGACTTCCTTGAACGTGGGCAGCATGCCGGCGTGGTGCGCGGCGATGCCTCGCTCCAGCCCTTCGAGCCACTCGTAGTAGCCCAGGACATGGAGGTCCTCGCCGGGGATGGATGCCGTCCGCTCCTCGACGATCTCGCGGACCAGGCGGCGCTTGTCCTCGTCGTTGAGCCGCAGTCCGGCCTGCAGACACTGCTGTACGGCGGCCTCGCAGCCGGCCCGGCTGAAGATGAACGTGATGGCGGGGAGCAGCCCTTCGGCGTCCAGCCGGTCGATGACCTCGGGCCTGGCCGGGGTCCAGATCCGGCTGCGCTGGCGCCGCTCGCGCTCACGGTCCGCCTCGCGGACCATCTTGCCGCGGCGGCGCTCACGCGGGTTGTACGCCCGCTGGTTCTCCATCCGGACGAGCCGGACGAGGTCGGGGTTGACCTCGCGGCGTCCGGCGCCGCGGCCGCCGTGGTCGGTCTCCTCCTCGAAGAGGTCGTACATCCGACGGCCTGCCAGCACGTGCTGCCAGAGCGGCACGGGGCGGTGCTCGGAGACGATCACCTCGGTGTCGCCGCGGACGGTGTCCAGCCAGTCACCGAACTCCTCGGCATTGGACACGGTCGCCGACAGTGACACGAGGGTCACGGAATCCGGGAGGTGAATGATCACTTCCTCCCAGACGGCACCCCGGAAGCGGTCGGAGAGGTAATGCACCTCGTCCATCACCACATAGCCGAGGCCGCGCAGCGCCTGCGAGCCCGCGTACAGCATGTTCCGCAGCACTTCGGTGGTCATGACGACCACCGGGGCATCGCCGTTGACGCTGTTGTCACCGGTCAGCAGGCCGACCTTGTCCGGTCCGTAGCGCTTGACCAGATCGGTGAACTTCTGGTTGGACAGGGCCTTGATCGGGGTGGTGTAGAAGCACTTGCGGCCCTGTTCGAGGGCGAGGTGCACGGCGAACTCGCCGACGATGGTCTTGCCCGAGCCTGTCGGGGCGGCGACGAGCACGCCCTTGCCGGCCTCCAGTGCCTCGCAGGCCTCGATCTGGTAGGGGTCCAGATCGAACTCGTACATCTCGCGGAAGGGCGCGAGTGCGGTGGCCAGCTCGGCGGCACGGATCCGCGAAGCCTGGTATCGCTCAGCTGGTGAGAGGTCCTCTGTCATCTTGCATACGAGCCTACCCGCCACCTCTGACAGTGACGCGATCTTTAAATCCCCGTGGGAGAACCCGGCGCGAGCACTCGCACCGCACCCGGCACACAGGTCGCGGTGAGCGGCAGCACCCCCAGCTGTTCACCGTCCGCGTACGCGGTGACACCGACTGCGGCCAGCTCGATCGAGGAAACCCTGTGCACGGTGACCTCGGGGTGACTGAGGTGCGTTCCCTTGTAGACGCGGGGGAAGACCTTCAGCAGGGTGGTGCGGCTGCAGTCCCCGACGACGGTCACGTCGAACAGGCCGTCGTCCATGACGGCGTCCGCGCAGATCCGCATACCTCCGCCGTACGTCGATCCGTTGCCGACGGCGATGAGCGTCGCCTCGATCTCCCGGACCGGTCCGCCGTCCAGCCTGACGCGGTACGGGATGGGCTTGAACGCGGCGAGTTCGGCGAGGATCGCGAGGTCGTACTTGAACCGTCCGCCGACCCAGCGCATCCGGTTGCCGCGGTCGTTGACCCGGGAGTCGAAGCCGGAGGCGAGCACGGACCCGAACCACCGCTCACCGACCCGTCCGAGGTCGATCTCGCGGACGGTACCGCCGCCCTTGAGCGCCTCGGCGGCCAGCCGTCCGGCGGCGGCCGGATCCCGTATCGGCATGCCGAGCGCGCGGGCGAAGTCGTTCCCCGTGCCCACGGCGACAACCCCGAGCGGGGTCGTCGTCCCGGCAACGGCCTGCAGGGCGAGGGACGTCATGCCGTCCCCGCCCACCGCTATCAGCGCACCGGTCCCGCCCGCGACGGCCTCGCGGGCCCGCCGCAGAGCGTCGTCGGCGTCCACGCCGAGAACCGTACGTACGGAGAATCCGGCGTCCCGCAACGCGGAAGCGGCCGGCTGCGCGGCGTGCGCGCCCCGGCCGCGTCCTGCGGTGGGATTGACGAAAAGGGTGATCTCGCTGGTCACCCGGGGACCCTACAAGGTCAGGTGATGTCGTCGTAACCGTTCACGCGGTCCCGGTCCGAACTCGCCTGTGCGGGCAACGCCCGGGCGGACGAGACCGATTCGACCTCGCCGACGTCCTCGGGGGTGAGGTCCAGCTCCGATGCCTCGTCGTCGTCCAGTTCGGCGTCGGGATCGGCACGGCGTCGCCGCTTGTCGTTCAGCAGAGAGAAACCGACTGCCATGAAGTACAGGACCACGATCGGACCCGCGAGCGCGATCATCCCCACGGGGTCGGTGGTGGGAGTCGCCACTGCCCCGAAGACGAACACTCCCATGACCACACCGCGCCACCAGCCGAGCATGCGACGTCCGGTCACTATGCCCGTCAGGTTCAACATGATCAGGAGCAGCGGCAGCTCGAAAGCCGCTCCGAAGATGAGCACCATCCGGACCGTGAAGTCGAGGATCTTGTCCATCGGAAGGATGTTCGCCGACCCGTCGGGCGTGATGCCCAACAGGACACGCATGCTGATCGGCAGGATCGTGTAGGCGAGCGCGGCACCACCGAGGAACAGCGGTACTGCGGCCGCCACGAAGGCGTACGTGTACTTCCGCTCGTGCTTGTGGAGCCCGGGCGCCACGAACGCCCACAGCTGGAACAGCCAGATCGGGCTGGCGACGATGACGCCGGCCATGAGGCTGACCTTCACCGTCGTCGTGAAGGGGGAGAGAAGGTCGGTGTACGCAATGACCGCGCACGCGCCCCCGGTTGTCTCGCCCAGTCCCTTCTCGCAACGGGGCACGGGAGCAGAGAGGAACTCCATCAGCGCCTGGCTGTAGAAGGCTGCGGCGATCGTCACGACAACGATGGCCAGCATGCCCTTCGCCAGCCGGTTACGCAGCTCACGCAGGTGCTCCACCAAGGGCATGCGGCCCTCTGGGTCCGTCTCCTGCTTGCGGGCAGACTTGAGCAACCCACGTCCTCATCTCGTGCAGCAGGCCCTCACTGATCAGGGCGCCTGCGTCGGCCCGGTTCTTGTCAGCGCTTGGTCGAGTCGGTCGGCTCCGCGACCGGACGCGAACTGGTCACATCACCGGGCGCGGCCTTGATGGTGCGCGGGGCAACCTGGTCCTGGGCGGCGTCGTTCGCCGGCTCGGCCGGGGTGGCCGACGGGCTGCCCTCGGACTTCATGGCCTTGGCCTCGCTCTTGAGGATGCGGGCCGACTTGCCGAGCGAGCGAGCCATGTCAGGAAGCTTCTTCGCGCCGAACAGCAGAACAACGACGACGAGGATCAGGATGATCTCGGGAGCGCCGAGCCTTCCGAACATATGCGTGTACCTTCTCACCGAGGCAGCAGGGGTGGGGCGGATCGAACGTCGGACGGACGTCCGATCGTCGTACTGTCAGCGATCGTATCCCGCAGAAGTAAACGCAGGGCAATACCCATGCATCCTTGCGATTACGGCCCATGCCTCGCTCTCAGGGCCGCTTCAGCAGCGTACCCCCCGAACCCCAGAAACTGGAGGCCGCGCCCTCCCCCGATCGATCGACCCTGCTCACAGGCTCACACGATCGTGGGGCGGTACATCTAGCGCAACGCGTCACCGGTGGCAGCAAGATCCGTCGCGGCCCGCTCCAGGTCCTCCGCCGCCCGGTTGATGCGCTGGGTCGTTCGCGTCACCTGACGCCCCAGACGCTGGGCCTCGATGAAGACCTTGACGGCCAGCACGCCGAGAACGGTGATCCCGAGAAACCCCAGGACGATGGCGAGCATGGGCCAGAACATGCGCAGAGCCTCAATGTGTCTAGGTGTCCGAAGTTCTAAAGGCCGGTGTGGAGGCGCAGCGTCCGCACCCCGCCACCGGTGAGGAGCTCAACAATCCGTTCTCCGGCGGGCTTACGGACGGCCGCGCCGCACTCCGGGCAGGTGAAGGAGTAGAACGTCGTCCGGCGGCTGGCGCCCACGGCGAGGCGGATGGCGCCCGCTGCCAGCTCGAACCGCTCGCGGCAGTCCGGGCAGGCGGCCTTGAACCGTACAGACTCGGGCACCACCACGGTCGGGACACCTGACACCACAGATATATTGCGCATATCTCCCTCAGGTATCCGCTCAGGCCGGTCCGTCATAGGCAGCGAGCGCCGCACGGGCCGCCTGCTGTGCGCTCTGCGCCAGTTCCGGCGGGGAGACGATGCGGCCTTCCCGGCCCAGTCGCAGCGCGAGTCTGCGCAGCGAAGCCGGATCGGGGGTGCGCAGGGTGATCCGCAGCCCGCCGTCCGGCAGCTCCTGTGCGCTGTCGTGCGGGTAGTACTCGGCGACCCACCGGCCGCCGGGGCCCACCTCTACCACGACCTCCGGGTCCTCGGCCGCCGGCTGGACGAGCCCTTCGGAAAGATCCCGCAGTTCGAGCTCGGGCGGCGCGGCCGGCTCGTCCAGCAGCCGGATCTCGGCGACCCGGTCGAGCCGGAACGTCCGCCGGTCCTCGGAGGACCTGCACCAGGCCTCCATGTACGTATGCCCCACGGCGAACAGCCGGATCGGGTCCACCTCGCGCTCGGTGAGTTCATCGCGCGCGGGCGAGTAGTAGCGCAGCCAGAGCCGGCGCCGCTCGGAGATCGCCCGGTCGACATCGGCGAAGACACCGCCCTCGGACTCGAAGGTGACCGAAAGCCGCGAGCTCGCCGCCCCCACCTCACCGGCCGCGGTCTCCAGCTTCGCGGTGGCCCGCAGCAGCGCCTGCCGGTCGCTCTCACGCAGCCCCGGCAGCGTGGCCACGGCGCGGGCGGCGACCAGGAGCGCCGTCGCCTCGTCGGCCGCGAGCCGCAGCGGTTCCGCGACATCGTCCGGGTTGTGCCACCAGATCCGGTCGCCGTCGGTGTCGATGTCCAGCAGATCCCCGCCGCGGAAGCTCGTACCGCACATGGGCAGCACGTCGAGGTCGGAGATCAGCTCGTCCTCGGTGATCCCGAAGGCACGGGCGACGTCCTGGACGTGGGCGCCGGGGCGCTCACGCAGATACGTCACCAGGGAGAGCATCCGGCGGGTCTGGTCGATCGCGTTCGTGGCCATGTATACGGTCCCCCTCAGTCCTTGGCCACGGCGCGCAGCCGGTCCACCACATCGGCCCGCAGATCGGCGGGTTCCTGTACGACGACGTCCGGACCGAACTCGACGAGCCAGGCGTCCAGGCCGTGTCCGTACGGAATCTCCAACTCGTCCCACCCGTCCCCGAGTTCCCGGACCGATATGGCGCGCGAGCGCAGCGGGTATCCGGCACCGGCCCGCAGCCTGATCCGCGCGGTCCGGGTCGCCGTCTCCCCCGCCCAGCTCTCGACGGTCTCGCGGACGGTCACGACGTCGGGCACCTCAACGGTGAAGGCCCCGGCCCGGGAGCGGACCCGGCCGGTGATCCGGGAGAGCCGGAACACCCGCTCGGCGCCGCGGTCCCGGTCCCAGCCGGCCAGATACCAGTGGCCGCGCCAGCACTCCAGCGTCCACGGCTCGACCTGGCGCTGCTCGGGCCGGGCGGCGTTGGCCTTGCGGTAGTCGAAGGTCACCGGGCGGCGGTCCCGGCAGGCCAGCATCAACGGCTCGAACGCGGCCTCATGAACGGGGATGCGGGGCTCGAGGGCGCTGTGCACCTCGTACGCGTCCTCGGCCTCCGGCATGCCCGCGGCCCGCAGCTTCTGCAACGCTCCGCTGGCGGCACCGGCCAGCCGCGCCTGCTGCCAGACCTTGGCGGCCAGTCCGAGTGCGGCGGCCTCCTCGGCGTCCAGCGTGATCGGGGGCAGCCGGTTGCTGTCGCGGCGGGCGAGATATCCCGTGTCGCCGTCCAGGTTCTCCACGGTCTCGATGATCAGACCGAGCTCGCGCAGATCGTCCTTGTCGCGCTCGAACATCCGGTTGAAGGCGTCGTCGGAACCGGCTTCCAGGTAGGCCTCGATGGAGCCGCGCAGTTCGCGCTTGCTCAGCGGGCGCCGGGTCCCCAGCAGACACAGGGCCAGGTTCATCAACCGCTCGGCCTTGGCAATCGCCATCGACGCCCTTTCTGTTTTGCTCTACAACCGTCGACCGTACCGCTACGCGCGGTCCGGACAAAAGCGAGGGCCCGTGCCCCCAGGCACGGGCCCTCGTATCGCACGGATGCGGATCAGACGGCGACCAGGTCGCAGACGAAGATCAGCGTCTCGCCGGGGGCGATACGGCCGCCACCGGCGCCGCGGTCGCCGTACGCGAGGTGCGCGGGGATGGTCAGCTGGCGACGGCCGCCGACCTTCATGCCCTGCACGCCCTTGTCCCAGCCGGAGATGACCTGGCCGGCACCGAGCTGGAACTGCAGCGGAGTGCCGCGGTTCCAGGAGGCGTCGAACTCCTCGCCGGTGGAGAAGGCCACGCCCACGTAGTGGACGGAGACGGTGGCGCCCGCCTCGGCCACCGCGCCGTCGCCTTCCCAGATGTCCTTGATTTCCAGGTCGGCCGGCGGCTCGCCACCCGGGAAGTCGATCTCGGGCTTCTCGATGCTCACTGACTTGCTCCTCTTAATGATGAACTGGGCAACCGGGACAGTCTTACATCTTTGCCAGGATGTCCACGGCGAACACCAGCGTGGACTTCGCGGGGATGGTCTGCTGCGCCTTGTCACCGAACCCCTGGTCCGGCGGGATGACAAGGAGCACACGGCTGCCGATCTTCTTGCCGACCAGACCGTTCTTGAGCCCCTTCAGGGTGACCTGGGCCAGTGGGAAGGTCTGCGTCTTGCCCGCCGTGTAGGTGCTGTCGAACGTCTTGCCGTCCTTCCACAGCAGACCGACGTAGTTCACGATGACGCTGTCGGTGTCCTTCACGACGTCGCCCTTGGACTCCAGGATGTAATTGGAGACGAGCTTCTTCGGCGGGTCGGTCTTGGTGGGGATGGTGACCTTGGGGGCCTTGCCGTCGGTGTTGGTGCCGACCTTGGGCAGGTCGATATTGTCCTGGGCGACCGCGGTGCCCTTGGCCGACGTCGGGATCTGCGTCGACTTCAGAATGTCGACGACGAAGACGAGCGTGGCGTTCGGCTTGATGTCGCCCTGGCCCTGCGCTCCGTAACCGAGATCCGGCGGAATGACCAGCTCGACCCGGCTGCCGACCTTCTGGCCGACGAGGCCCTTGTCCCAGCCCTGGATGACCATGCCGGCGCCGAGGGTCAGATCGAACGGCTGCTTGCGGTCGAAACTGTTGTCGAACGGCTTGTCGGAGTCCCAGGCCTGCCCGAGGTAGTTGACCTGGATCGCATCGCCGTTCTTGAGCGTGGCGCCGTCACCCTGGCTGACGACCCTGGTCTTCAGCTCCTTGGGCGGGTTCCCCGTGCCCTTGGACAGGGTGGGCTTCTCGCCGAATTTCGCGCCCGCGGTGATCGCGGGGAACCCGTCCTTGGACGCGGCGGAAGCGGAAGCGGAAGCGGAAGCGGAGCCCTTTTCGTCACCGCAGGCCGCTGTCAGCAGCAACAGGGGGACGACGAGAAGGCCGGCAAGTCGGCGCACTTGTTCCTCAGATCTCAGACGGCACAGTTGGTTTAGTCCTCGACACTCTAGGGCGTACGCAGGGCCCCGTACGAGGAACGTACGGGGCCCGCGTCGCGTCGGAAGCCGAGGTTGTCCTGTTGCCGGCTCACATACCCGCGATCAGCTTCTCCACTCGGTCGTCCACCGAACGGAACGGGTCCTTGCACAACACCGTGCGCTGCGCCTGGTCGTTGAGCTTGAGATGGACCCAGTCGACGGTGAAGTCCCGCCGCTGCTCCTGGGCCCTGCGGATGAAGTCACCTCGCAGCCGTGCCCTGGTCGTCTGCGGGGGCACGGACTTGCCCTCGAAGATCTTCAGGTCGTTGCAGACACGGGCGGCCTGTCCCTTGCGCTCCAGCAGGTAGTACAGGCCGCGGCGGCGGTGGATGTCGTGGTACGCGAGGTCTATCTGGGCGACCCGCGGATGCGACATGGTCATGTTGTGCTTGGCCCGGTACCGCTCGATGAGCTTGTACTTCATCACCCAGTCGATCTCGGTCTCGATCCGGTCGAGGTCCTCGGCCTCGACCGCGTCGAGCGTACGGCCCCACAGCTCCAGGACCTGAGCGACGGTTCCGGTCCGGATGCCACGGCGGTCGACGAAGTCGACGGCCTTCTCGTAGTACTCGCGCTGCACCTCGATGGCGGACGCCTCGCGGCCACTGGCCAGGCGCACCTTGCGCTGCCCCGTGGTGTCGTGACTGACCTCGCGGATCGCCCGGATCGGGTTCTCCAGCGTCAGATCCCGCATCACGGTGCCCGCCTCGATCATGCGAAGCACCAGATCGGTCGCGCCCACCTTGAGCAGCATGGTCGTCTCGGACATGTTGGAGTCACCGACGATGACGTGGAGGCGGCGGTACCGCTCCGCGTCCGCATGCGGCTCGTCACGCGTGTTGATGATCGGGCGGGAGCGCGTCGTGGCGGAGCTGACGCCCTCCCAGATGTGCTCGGCACGCTGGCTGACGCAGTAGACGGCGCCCCGGGGTGTCTGCAGCACCTTGCCCGCGCCGCAGATCAGTTGCCTCGTGACGAGGAAGGGAATGAGGATGTCCGCGAGCCGGGAGAATTCTCCGTGCCGCGCCACGAGATAGTTCTCGTGACACCCGTAGGAGTTTCCCGCCGAGTCGGTGTTGTTCTTGAAGAGATAGACGTCGCCCGCGATTCCCTCCTCGTGCAGGCGGCGTTCGGCGTCGACGAGCAGGCCTTCGAGAATGCGCTCGCCGGCCTTGTCGTGGGTGACCAACTCGGTCAGGTTGTCGCATTCGGGGGTTGCATATTCCGGATGCGATCCCACGTCAAGGTAGAGGCGGGCGCCGTTCCGCAGAAAGACATTGCTGCTGCGGCCCCATGACACAACACGGCGGAAGAGGTAGCGCGCCACTTCATCAGGAGACAGTCGGCGCTGTCCCCTGAACGTGCACGTGACGCCGTACTCGTTCTCCAGCCCGAAAATGCGGCGGTCCATGACTGAACATTACGCCTGATGGCCTGAGCTGAAACCGGGTTCGACAGCACCGTTTCGATCATTTTCCGATCCTTGTACAGCAACGGCCGTACGCCCGGGAACTGCGAGGACCTTTCCCGTGGCCAGCAGGACCAGCAGCGCCGCCACCCCGCCGGCCCCCGCGACGGCGAAGCTCCACGTCGTGCCGCCCAGCTCGACGGCCGGACCTGCCACGGCCGTTCCCGCCGCCGCGCCCACTCCGAACGTCGTCACCAGCCAGGAGAACGCCTCGGTCACCGTGCCCTGCGGAGCATGCCGGTCGACCACGATGAACGAGCACGCGATCGCGGGCGCCAGAAAGACTCCGGACACTGCTGCCAGAGCGGTCATGGCGACCACCCCGGGAGTCAGCATCAGCGGCAGATAGCCCAGCGCCAGCAGCGCGACGATGACACGCAGCCGGCGCTCCGGCGCCCCGGCCCACTGCCGCGCCCCGTACACCGCACCACCGACCAGCGCACCCAGCCCGAGCGCGGCCATCAGCCAGCCGTACACCGACTCCCGGCCGTGGTCGTCGGCGTACGCCACCCCGGCCACCGTGATCGAACCGAGCGCGAGCCCCACGAAGAAGAACGAGCCGAGCAGCACCAGCAGTCCCGGCGAGCGCAGCGCGCCCAGCCAGTGCGCCTCACGGGGCGCGGAACGCCAGGCGCGGGAGGGCTCGGAGAGGACGACGGAGAGCGCCCCCAGGACCCCTATCGCGTTGATGACGAGCAGAGCGGCAGCGGGCGACCAGAGGGAGACGAGCAGCGTCACCAGCAGCGGGCCCACGGTGAACATCACCTCCTGGGCGACGGCGTCCATCGCGTACGCCCGGTGCACCCGGTCCTCGCCGCCCAGGACGCTCGGCCACAGGGCCCGCAGACCGCCCTCCAGCGGCGGGGTGAACACGCCGGCCACCATCACCGCCCCGTAGGCCAGCGGCAGTGACCCCAGGCCCACCAGTGCCAGCAGGGCCATACCCAGCGCCGACACCACGGAGGCCGGGAGCTGTACTCGCGGCTGACCGTACAGGTCCACGGCGCGGCCCAGCAGCGGCTGCCCGACCGCGGTGGACAGCCCGTACACGGCCGCGAGCGCACCGGCGAGGGTGTAACTGCCGCCCTCGGCCCGGGTGAACAGCACGATCGCGATATGGGCGGTGCCGCTCGGGAGCCGCCCAACCAGGGTCCCTGCCAGCAGCCGGGCGGCGTGCCGCGCCCGGAGGATGTCCAGAAATCCCGCGGCCATGTCCCGCCCCTCTCCCTCGGGCGCTCTCCGGCACCCTGGGTTTTACGTATAACGCCGAGGTTCATACGTACCATGTGCCCAGTCCGCAGGTCCACCTCACGGCGCCTGCCCCCCGACCGGCCCGGAGGCCCGAGTGACCAGCGCACCACAGTCACAGCCCGCCCCAGCCCGGCCAACCAGCCGCGATGTCGCGCGGGCCGCAGGCGTCTCGCAGGCCACCGTCTCCCTCGTGCTGGGCGACAAATGGCGAGGCAGGGTCTCCGAGGCCACCGCCGAGCGTGTACGGCACGCCGCGCACGAACTCGGCTACCAGCCCAATCTCGCCGCCCGCAACCTCCGCCTGGGCCGCACCAGGACCGCACTGCTGGTCGTCCCCGCGCTCACCAGCGAATTCTTCGCGCGCGTCTACACCGGCGCCGCCGCGGTCGCCGCCGAACACGGCTTCGGGGTCGTCCTCTACCCGTCCCCCGAAGGCACGGGGCCGGCCAGGGATCCCTTCGCCTCGGCGCGTGCCTCCCTCGACGGGGTGATCGCCTCCTCCATGGCCGCCGGCGCACTCGACGTGCTGCGCGGCGCCGGCCTGCCGCTGGTCATGCTCGACAGCGACCCGGCGGACACCGGCGTCGCGGCACGGGTCAACCTCGACATCGCCGACGGCATGTGGCAGGTCGCGGAGCATCTGCTCGCGCTCGGCCACCGCCGCTTCGTCCACCTCGCGTCGGCGGTCGACACCTGGACCTTCGCGGTCCGTGCCCGGGCGCTCCACGACGCCCTGGGGGCGGTGCCCGGCACCTCCGTACGGACCGTCACGGCGACGCTCGACGTACAGGCAGGCCGCGAAGGAGCGGAACACGCACTCGGCGCCTCCGGCCCCCGGCCCACCGCCATCATCTGCGACGACGACATCCTCGCCGCGGGCGCCTGCAAGGCTGCCCGCAGGCTGGGGCTCCGCGTCCCCGACGACCTCTCCGTCACCGGTTTCGACGATCTGGCCCTGGCCACGGCCGTCGAACCGGAGCTCACCACGGTGCAGCTGCCCGCCGAGCGGGTCGGTGAACGTGGCATGGCCGCCCTGCTGGCGGTCCTGGACGGCCGCCCGGCCGAGCCCGGCAGCCTGCCCGTGCACCTGGTCGCACGGGGCTCCTCGGCGCCCCCGCCCGCGGACGGTCGGCGCTCATGACGGTGCCCCGGCCCGCCGGGAAGGGCGGACCGGGGCACCGGCACAGCGTGGACTACTCCTCGGAGGACTCCACGTCCCCACCGGAATCGGTGGACTTGGTGACATCCGTCGTGCTCGTGGGGGACTCGGTGCCCTCGCCGTCCTCGATGTCGGAGGGGGCATCCGTCGGTGCGGAGCCGCCGTCCGCCTCCAGCAGCCGCGCCAGCTGCCGGCCGACGATCCGCTTGAACTTCCGCTGCTGCGGCCTCGTACGGTCCAGGACTGCGACTTCCAGCCGCTCCGCGGGGATCTCCCGCTCGCTGCCGTTGGGATCGCGGGACAGCGCCTGCACCGCCAGCTTGAGCGCCTCGGCGAGCGTCATGCCGTCGCGGTGCCGCTGGTCCAGGAAGGTGCTGATCTGCTCGGCATTCCCGCCGACCGCGACCGATCCGTGCTCGTCGACGATCGAGCCGTCGTGCGGCAGCCGGTAGATCTGGTCACCCTCCGGCTCGGCGCCGACCTCGGCGACCACCAGCTCCACCTCGTACGGCTTCTCGGCCGCACTGGAGAAGATGGTGCCGAGCGTCTGCGCATAGACATTGGCCAGCCCACGGGCTGTCACATCGTCACGGTCGTACGTGTATCCACGCAGATCGGCATAGCGCACACCGCCGATGCGGAGATTCTCGTACTCGTTGTACTTGCCGGCGGCGGCGAAACCGATCCGGTCATAGATCTCGCTGAACTTGTGCAGCGCACGGGACGGGTTCTCGCCGACGAACACAATGCCGTCGGCGTACTGCAGCACAACAAGGCTGCGACCACGGGCGATGCCCTTCCGGGCGTATTCCGCCCGGTCGGCCATGGCCTGCTGAGGTGAGACATAGAACGGCGTCGACACCGGTTATCCGTCCCTTTCTGTCAGTGACGAGAGCATCGAAGAAGCAGCGGAACGGGGATCAGAGCAGCGCGGCGCGCGGGCCGTCGGGCTGTTCCATCCGGCGTTCCAGAATCGAGCGGGCGATCTCGGAGGATTCCGCCTCGGCCAGCTTCCGGAAGCCCTCGTCGGTGATGACGGTGACGATCGGGTAGATCCGCCGGGCCACATCGGGACCGCCGGTCGCCGAGTCGTCGTCCGCGGCGTCGTACAGCGCCTGCACGACCAGGGTGAGGGCCTGCTGCTCCGTCAGATCCTCGCGGTAGAGCTTCTTCATCGAGCCACGGGCGAAGATCGACCCGGATCCGGTGGCAGCGTATCCGTGTTCCTCGGAGCGGCCGCCGGTGACGTCGTACGAGAAGATCCGGCCCTTCCCGCGGTCGACGTCGAAGCCCGCGAAGAGCGGCACCACGGCAAGACCCTGCATGGCCATCGCCAGATTGCTGCGGATCATCGTGGAGAGCCGGTTCGCCTTGCCCTCCAGGGAGAGCTGGGCGCCCTCGACCTTCTCGAAGTGCTCCAGCTCCAACTGGAAGAGCTTGACCATCTCCACGGCCAGTCCGGCCGTGCCGGCGATGCCCACCGCCGAATACTCGTCGGCCGGGAAGACCTTCTCGATGTCGCGCTGCGCGATCACGTTGCCCATGGTCGCCCGCCGGTCACCGGCCAGGACCACACCGCCGGGGAACGTCGCCGCCACGATGGTCGTCCCGTGCGGCGCCTCGATGGCCCCCTGCAGGGGCGGCAGGTTCCGGTTGCCCGGGAGCATCTCGGGAGAATGGTCGGACAGGAAATCCATGAACGAAGAGGATCCCGGCGTCAGGAAGGCAGCTGGTAGACGCCCGGTGCTACGAGTGTTGGCTTCCACGCGTTTCCCTCCAGGTATGCGACGGCCCTGCGCAAGGTGTCAGGATCGTCTCCCAACGTGCCGACGGCCGAATTGCAGTCAATGCGTTTACGCCACGGACCCTACCCGCCCCGCGGCGGTGATCCACATGAACTGCGGGGACAGCTGCACGGCCTGCGGTGCGCTTGTGGCCGCGCGGTACGGGCCGACCCGGCCCGTACCGCGCGTACCTCTCCACTCCCCCGCGTTCACGTTCGTGAACTACTGTCCACCCTTTTGAACGAAGGAACGCACGAAGTCCTCTGCGTTCTCTTCGAGTACGTCATCGATCTCGTCCAGAACCGAGTCGACATCGTCGCTCAGCTTCTCCTGGCGCTCCTTGAGGTCCTCGGACGCCTGCGCGTCCTGCGCCTGCTCCTCGACCTCCTCGGTGGAGCGCGTCGCCTTCTGCTGTCCGCCGCCGGTGTCCTTGGTCGCCATCTAGCTCACCCCGCTCGGTTCGAAGCACTTGATCAGACCCTACCTACGGGGTCCGACATTGGCCCGGTAGTTGTCTCAACGTCCGGGGGTCATCCCGATGTTTCCCCGATCGCGGCCCTTTCAGCCGCCCGACAGCACCTGGACCAGCTCTTCCGCCGTGCGACAGCGGTCCAGGAGCTCCTTGACGTGATTACGGGTGCCTCGGAGCGGTTCCAGGGTGGGTACCCGTTGCAGTGAGTCATGACCCGGCAGGTCGAAGATGACCGAGTCCCAGGAGGCCGCGGCCACGTCGTCCGCGTACTGTTCCAGGCAGCGGCCGCGGAAATAGGCCCTGGTGTCCTCCGGAGGCTTCGTACGGGCCTTCTCGACCGCGTCCTCGTCCAGCAGGCGCTTCATCTTCCCGCGGGCCGCCAGACGGTTGTAGAGGCCCTTGTCGGCCCTCACATCGGCATACTGGAGATCCACCAGGTGCAGGCGCGCCGCGTCCCAGTCCAGGCTGTCCCGGCGGCGGTAGCCCTCCATCAGCTCCCGCTTGGCGATCCAGTCGAGCTCGCCGGACAGGCTCATCGGATCGTTCTCCAGCCGGTTGAGGGTGTCCTCCCAGCGGATCAGGACGTCCTTGGTCTGCTCGTCGGCGTCCACCCCGTACCGTTCCTCGACGTACTTGCGGCCCAGCTCGAAGTACTCCATCTGGAGCTGCACCGCGGTGAGCGTACGGCCGCTACGCAGCGTGATCAGATGCTTCAGTGTCGGGTCGTGGGAGACGTGGTGCAGGGTGCGCACCGGCTGGTCGACCGCGAGATCGACGTTGATGAAGCCGTCCTCGATCATGGAGAGGACCAGGGCGGTGGTGCCGAGCTTGAGATAGGTGGAGATCTCCGAGAGGTTCGCGTCGCCGATGATCACATGGAGCCGGCGGTACTTCTCGGCATCGGAGTGGGGTTCGTCGCGGGTGTTGATGATGGGGCGCTTGAGGGTGGTCTCCAGCCCGACCTCGACCTCGAAGTAGTCGGCGCGCTGACTGATCTGGAAGCCGTGCTCGTGGCCGTCCTGGCCGATTCCCACGCGTCCCGCTCCGGTGACCACCTGGCGGGAGACGAAGAACGGCGTCAGATGGCGCACGATGTCGGAGAACGGGGTTTCCCGCTTCATCAGGTAGTTCTCGTGCGTGCCGTACGAGGCGCCCTTGTTGTCGGTGTTGTTCTTGTAGAGGTGGATCGGCTGGGCGCCGGGAAGCTGGGCCGCGCGTTCGGCCGCTTCGGCCATGATGCGTTCGCCGGCCTTGTCCCAGAGGACCGCGTCCCGCGGATTGGTGACTTCCGGGGAGCTGTATTCGGGGTGCGCATGGTCGACGTAGAGGCGGGCCCCGTTGGTGAGGATGACATTGGCCAGGCCGATGTCCTCGTCGGTGAGCTGGCTGGAGTCCGCGGTCTCGCGGGCGAGGTCGAAACCTCGCGCGTCCCGCAGCGGGTTCTCCTCCTCGAAGTCCCAGCGGGCGCGGCGCGCCCGGTGCATCGCCGCTGCGTAGGCGTTGACGATCTGGGACGAGGTGAGCATGGCATTGGCGTTGGGGTGGCCGGGGACGGAGATCCCGTACTCCGTCTCGATGCCCATTACTCGCCGTACGGTCATGCGGCCCTCCTTGCCCGGCGGCGCTCCCTTGAGGGGGCGGCGCTCAAGTACCGCTGCTTGTCCGGTGCGTGTGCGGTGCCCGTTCCCGCACTGCGCGACCGGGCGGTACGCAAGAGCCTAGAGCGACTCTGTGCTGGTGGGGAGATCAAATACGTCATTGCTGCGGTGTCGCGTGAGCTGTCCGGAAAGCAACCGGCTGCGGATGCCCGGCCGGGCATCCGCAGCCGGTCTGCGTTCTACAGGTACTGCCCGGTATTCGCCACCGTGTCGATGGAGCGACCGGTGTCTGCGCCCTGCTTTCCGGTGACCAGCGTACGGATGAAGACGATCCGCTCGCCCTTCTTGCCGGAGATCCTGGCCCAGTCGTCCGGGTTCGTGGTGTTCGGCAGGTCCTCGTTCTCCTTGAACTCGTCCACGCACGCCTGGAGGAGATGGGAGACGCGAAGCCCCTTCTGGCCCTGGTCGAGGAAGGCCTTGATGGCCATCTTCTTGGCCCGGTCGACGATGTTCTGGATCATCGCGCCGGAATTGAAGTCCTTGAAGTAGAGGACTTCCTTGTCGCCGTTGGCGTACGTGACCTCGAGGAAGCGGTTCTCCTCGGACTCGGTGTACATCCGCTCGACGACCGACTGGATCATGGCGTGCGCAGCGGCTTCCTTGGAGCCGGTGTGCTCCGCGAGGTCGTCCGCGTGCAGGGGCAGCGAAGGCGTGAGGTACTTCGCGAAGATGTCCTTCGCAGCCTCTGCGTCGGGGCGCTCGATCTTGATCTTCACATCGAGCCGGCCGGGTCGCAGGATCGCGGGGTCGATCATGTCCTCGCGGTTGGAGGCGCCGATGACGATGACGTTCTCCAGGCCCTCGACGCCGTCGATCTCGGCGAGCAGCTGGGGGACGATGGTGTTCTCCACGTCCGAGCTGACGCCGGATCCCCGGGTGCGGAATAGGGACTCCATCTCATCGAAGAAGACGATGACGGGGGTGCCCTCGCCCGCCTTCTCACGGGCGCGCTGGAAGACCAGGCGGATGTGCCGCTCGGTCTCGCCGACGTACTTGTTGAGGAGTTCCGGGCCCTTGATGTTGAGGAAGTAGCTCTTGCCCGCGGGCTGGCCGGTGACCTCGGCGACCTTCTTGGCAAGGGAGTTGGCCACGGCCTTGGCAATGAGTGTCTTGCCGCAGCCGGGCGGGCCGTAGAGCAGGATGCCCTTCGGTGGCCGCAGTTCGTGTTCCTTGAAGAGGTCGGGGTGGAGGTAGGGGAGCTCGACCGCGTCCCGGATCAGCTCGATCTGGTCGCCCAGGCCGCCGATCTTGTCGTAGTCGATGTCCGGCACTTCTTCGAGGACGAGCTCTTCGACCTCGCTCTTGGGCACCACTTCGTAGACGTACCCGGACCTGGGTTCGAGCAGCAGGGCGTCGCCGGGGCGGATGGTGATGTCCAGCAGCGGCTCGGCGAGCCGTACCACCCGTTCCTCGTCGGTGTGCCCGATGACCAGGGCCCGTTCGCCGTCCTCGAGGATTTCCTTGAGTGTGACGATGTCCCCGGCTCGCTCGAATTCCATGGCGTCGACCACGTTGAGCGCTTCATTGAGCATGACTTCCTGGCCGCGCCGGAGGTCGTCGAGCTCAACGCTGGGGCTGACGTTCACCCGGAGCTTTCGGCCCCCGGTGAAGATGTCGCAGGTGCCGTCCTCATTGCCCTGCAAGAACACACCGAAACCGGCCGGCGGCTGTGCGAGCCGGTCGACTTCTTCCTTGAGGGCCACAATCTGGTCGCGGGCCTCGCGGAGTGTGTTGGCGAGCCGCTCATTCTGCGCGGACACGCCTGCCAGGTTGGTCTGCAACTCGACGATCCGCTCTTCGAGAATCCTCGTATGGCGCGGAGAGTCGGCGAGCTTACGTCGCAGGACGGCGATTTCCTGCTCGAGATAGGCGACCTGGCCGGCTGGGTCTTCGGACCCCCGCCCGGGCCGGATGCCGCGGTTGATGTCGTCGTCGTGGGCTGCCACGGTCCTCACCTCCTCCAAGGGGAGCTGGACGCTTCCTGACCCTACCTGGGTGGGTGATGATTGAAACCCCTAGATCACAAAGACTGCGAGGCGTGTCCGATCTTCACCCTTGCGTTCCCCCTCGTGTCAGGGGAATACCCACCCTTCAACATCGGAAAGCGGCCGGTTGTATCGTCGAACCGTTCAACACCCGTCAGGGCTGGCTACTTTTGGTTCGGATACGCAGGAAACGGCAGGAGAAATGACCGTGCAGCAGGACGCTCCCACCGGCAGCGACACGCAGGACCTGGAGGTCTGGATCGATCAGGACCTCTGCACGGGAGACGGCATCTGCGTGCAGTACGCACCCGAGGTGTTCGAGCTGGACATCGACGGTCTGGCGTATGTGAAGAGCAGCGACGACGAGCTGCTGCAGGACAAGGGCGCGACGACGCCCGTACCGCTGCCGCTTCTTCAGGATGTGGTCGACTCGGCCAAGGAGTGCCCGGGCGACTGCATCCATGTGCGTCGCGTTTCGGACAGGGTCGAGGTGTACGGTCCCGAGGCCGCCTGATCCGGCGGTTCCGGGCGGGCGATCACGCGCAGTGACCGATCAGGCGCTGCTCGGGGCGGCCTGGGTGGCGCGGACGAATGCGCCGCCCTGCCACTGCCAGGTGACCTCTTCCTGCTGGTCGGGACAGCAGCGCGGCACTGCGGCCGAGGAGTAGCCGAGCAGGGTGGCGGAGATGACGCCGTCACGCACCGCGAAATCGCCGACGCTCATCTCCTGGGCGGGGTCCACCAGGGTCGCCACGACCCTGGGCGTGGCCCCGCTTCCTTGCGTGAGGACGTAGACGCCGCTGGGCGGGGTGCCGGAGCCGGCCGCGCAGTGGACCACGGCGACGGTCTCGGGGCGGCCGTCGCCGTCGAGGTCGCCGGGTGCCTGTTTGGCCACGGTGCTCTCCAGCCCGCCGCATTCCAGGGGGAAGGTTGCCCGCTCCGGATCGGGTGCGGCGACGGATGCGGTGCCGTGCTGCGCGGTGGTGCGGTGGGGGGTCGAGGCGGAGGCCGTGGGGTCCGGCTGGAGCATGCCGGCGGCTGCGACGACAGCGGCCATGGCTGTCGCGGTGGCCAGCCAGTGCAGCGGCTTGGTGTCGGTGTGCGCGAGGTCCGGGAGCTCGGAGGGCTGCACGCGGGATGTCTCCTGTGGTTCCTGTGGTTCGACGATGCCTGGGTGGGCGGTGCCGCCGGTGGGATGTCCGCTGTGGCGTGGGGGTGGCCAGCATCGTGCCACACCTCACAGAGCAGGGAAACGGTGGGGTCGGCACGGATGGGCTTCCCCAGCGGCAACGAAAAGGCGCCGCCGACGAGTTCCCGTGTCGGTCCGGGAACTCGTCGGCGGCGCCGGTCCGTTGTGCGGCTCAGCCGCGGGAGGAGCCGCTCTGGCTGCCGGGACCGTCGTAGTCCTCACCGTAGGCGCCCTTTGCGGGGCGGCGGCGGCGCAGCGGGGCCTCCACACCGTCGGCCAGACGGCGGGCGGTGACGAGGAAGCCGGTGTGGCCGATCATGCGGTGGTCTGGGCGGACGGCCAGGCCCTCGACGTGCCAGTTGCGGATCATCGACTCCCAGGGCTGCGGTTCGGCGAAGCAGCCGATCTCACGGATGGACTCGACGGTCCGTGCGAGCTGGGTGGTGGTCGCGACGTACGCGCAGAGGATGCCACCGGGCACGAGCGCCTTGGAGACGGCCTCCAGGCACTCCCAGGGGGCGAGCATGTCGAGGATGACACGGTCGACGTCGGTGTCCGAGAGGTTGTCCTGGAGATCGCCGACGGTGAGCTGCCAGGCGGGGTGCGGTTCGCCGAAGTAGCGTTCCACGTTCTGCTGGGCGATCTCGGCGAAGTCCTCACGGCGCTCGTAGGAGTGCAGCATGCCCTGGTCGCCGATGGCGCGCAGCAGGAAGGTGGAGAGCGACCCGGAGCCGACGCCGGCTTCCACGACGCGGGCGCCGGGGAAGATGTCGGCGAAGGCCAGGATCTGCCCCGCGTCCTTGGGGTAGACCACGGCTGCGCCGCGGGGCATGGACAGGACGTAGTCGGGGAGCAGGGGGCGCAGCGCGAGGTAGGCGACGTTTCCCGTGGTTCGGACAACACTGCCCTCGGGGGCACCGATCAGCTCGTCGTGCGGGAAAGAACCCTTGTGGGTGTGGAAATTCTTTCCGGCTTCGAGCGTGAAGGTGTAGTGGCGTCCCTTGGGATCGGTGAGCTGGACCTGGTCCCCGACCTTGAAGGGCCCGCGTCGGCGGGCGGCACCGGTCGGTTCAGACATGTGACCAGCCTACCGGTGATTCCCGGCGCGCCGACCGCGAGCCCGGGCGGTCAGGCGGCGGGCCTGGCCAGGGCGGCGACGAATGCCCGTTCGACGTCGGCGGTGGACAGCACGCCGTAGATCTCGCCGGTCTCCTCGAGGACGAGGTATTCGGTGGCGGGGTTGGCCTTGAGCCTGTCCAGGAGTGCTTCGCCGGCCAGCTCTGCGGAGATCTTCATGCCCTCGGTGAGGTCCTGGGCGAGGCTGCTGACGGCGACCCAGGGGCGGCGGTGTTCGGGGACGGAGACGATGGCCGTCTCGCGGACGACGCCCTGGGGTTCGCCGTGTCCGTCGACGACGACGAGGGCACGGGCGCCCGCCTCGTTGGCGCGGCGCAGGGCCTCGGAGAGCGGGGTGGCGGCCTCCACCGGAACGGCACGCCGGGTGAGGGTGCGGGCGCGCAGTTCGGGGAGGTGTTCGCGCAGGCGGGCCATGCGCAGGCTGTTGCCCGCACCGGTCCAGATGATGGCGGCGAGGATGGCGGCGAGCAGCGCGTCGGTGACGGTGTCCAAGCCGCTGAGGTCTCGGGGGTTGTTCCCGAAGGAGCCGGTGTGGGTGAGCAGCGGGAGGCCGATGAGAGTGACGACGGCGAGCGCGCGGCCGACCCAGGCGGCTGCGACGGTGCCGCTCATCGGCCGCCCGGTGATCTTCCAGACGACGGCACGGAGCATGCGCCCGCCGTCGAGCGGGAGACCGGGGAGGAGATTGAAGGCGGCCACCAGGAGGTTGGAGATCATCAGTCCGGCGAGGAGGACACCGGGCACGGTACCGGGCGCGACGAACGTCATCCCTACGTAGAAGAGCCCGGCGAGCACCAGGGAGAGCAGCGGGCCGACGAAGGCGAGAACGAATTCGCGGCCGGGGGTCTCGGACTCCTTCTCGATCTCGGAGACGCCGCCGAAGAACTGGAGCTGGATGCGGCGCACCGGCAGCTTGTAGCGCAGCGCGACGACTGTGTGGGCGAGTTCGTGGACGAGCACGGACGCGTAGAAGGCGATCGCGAAGAAGAGGGAGACCAGATAGCGAGCCGCGCCGAGCTCGGGCAGTACCCGTTCGAGCTGGCCTCCGAAGACCCAGGTGATCAGTGCGGCCACGATGAACCAGCTGGGCGCGACGTACACGGGCACGCCGAAAGGACGGCCCATGAGCAGGCCGCCGCCGGGCTCTTCGGGGCGCCGCGGTTCGCCCTTCTCGGGGCCGGCGCCGGGGTCCGTTCCCCCTGCACCGGGCTGCGGCCGCCCGCTGTCGCCGCTCTCGTCCACGAGGTCCCTTCGGTCGGTGCCGTCCGGCACGATCATGCAGTGTTCGAGGGTGTGTGGTCGATGGTATGCCGCCGACTGTCAGTGGCGGGCCGTAGGGTCTTCGACATGACCTCCCTGCCGCGGCCGCCTCAGCCGCCTTCGTCCCTGTCGCCGTCGCGGGCGAGCGATTTCATGCAGTGTCCTCTGCTGTACCGCTTCCGGGTCATCGACAAACTGCCGGAGAAGCCCAGCGAAGCGGCGACCCGGGGCACGCTGGTGCATGCGGTGCTCGAGCGGCTCTTCGACAACCCGGCGGTGGAGCGCACGGCCGGCCGGGCCACGGCGCTGATCCCCGGCCAGTGGGACCGGCTGCTCGAGTCGAAGCCGGAGCTGTCGGAGCTGTTCGCGGAGGATGCCGGGGGCGAGCGGCTGGCGCGTTGGCTCTCGGAGGCGGAGAGCCTGGTGGAGGGGTGGTTCTCACTGGAGGATCCAACGCGCCTGGAGCCCGCCGAACGGGAGCTGTTCGTCGAGACGGAGCTGGAGTCGGGGCTGCGGCTGCGCGGGGTGATCGACCGCATCGATGTGGCACCGACGGGCGAGGTCCGGATCGTCGACTACAAGACGGGGAAGGCGCCGCGCCCGGAGTACGCGGAAGGCGCGCTCTTCCAGATGAAGTTCTACGCCCTGGTGATCTGGCGGCTCAAGGGCGTGGTGCCCCGCCGGCTCCAGCTCGTCTATCTCGGCAGCGGCGACATCATGACGTACGACCCGGTGGTGGCGGATCTGGAACGCGTCGAGCGGAAGCTGCTGGCGCTCTGGGACGCGATCCGGCAGGCGACGGAGACGGGCGAGTGGCGGCCCCGGCCGACGAAGCTCTGCGGCTGGTGCGACCACCAGTCGGTCTGCCCCGAATTCGGTGGCACTCCCCCGGTCTATCCGTTGTCAGTACGCCCGGCGGAGTCGGAGCAGGATGTCCAGGGCAGAATGGATCCGGTCCGTGCTGAGGCCGGCCGGCCTGTGGCCCTCGAAGGACCTTAAGGAGACCCTGTGGCTATCCGCGTCCTACTGGTCGATGACCAACCGCTGCTGCGCACCGGCTTCCGGATGATTCTGGAGGCGGAGGGGGATCTCGCGGTGGTGGGCGAGGCCGGTGACGGTCTCCAGGCTCTCGACCAGGTGCGGGCGCTGCAGCCCGATGTGGTGCTGATGGACATCCGTATGCCCCGGATGGACGGCGTCGAGGCGACGCGTCAGATCACCGGTCCCGGCCGTGACGGTCCGGCGAAGGTGCTGGTGCTGACCACGTTCGATCTCGACGAGTATGTGGTGGAGGCGCTGCGCGCCGGTGCCAGCGGCTTCCTGTTGAAGGACGCTCCGGCCAATGAGCTGGTGCAGGCCATCCGCGTGGTCGCCGCGGGCGAGGCGATGCTCGCTCCGAGCATCACCCGCAGGCTGCTCGACAAGTATGCGGACCATCTGCCGTCCGGCGAGGAGCCGGTGCCCGACACCCTGCACACGCTGACGGACCGTGAGGTCGAGGTGCTGAAGCTGGTGGCGCGCGGTCTGTCGAATGCGGAGATCGCCGCGGATCTGTTCGTCAGTGAGACCACGGTCAAGACGCATGTCGGCCATGTGCTGACCAAGCTCGGTCTGCGCGACCGGGTGCAGGCGGCCGTATACGCGTACGAGAGCGGCCTGGTGCGCCCCGGCGCCCAGTGAGCGGACCAGCGCACGGACCGGGCACCGTCTGAGCAAGGACGAACGCCCTGCCGTCCGGCTGCTGCTCGGCATTCGCAGCACCCGCGCCAACAC
>NZ_JBVJWD010000009.1:38670-187783 GCF_055602785.1 Streptomyces sp. NPDC037301 | reverse complement strand
ACCCCCCCCCCCCCCCCCCCCCCCCACCCCCCCCCCCCCCCCCCCCCCCCCCCCCCTCCCCCCCCCCCCCCCCCCCCCCGGTGCCCTTCCCCAGCTCCCAGAGCTGGAGGTCGGCGGTGGAGTTGACCGCCCACTCGACGCCGGTGAGGTCTTCGCGGGAGGCGGCGTACTGCTTGCCCTGCCAGATCGGCAGTACGGGGACGTCGTTGGCAACGATGTCCTGGAGCTGCTGGAAGGTCTTGGCCGAGGCGCTGCGGTCGGTCTCGCGGCGGGACTGCGGAATGAGCGTCTTCTGGGCCAGGGCCGACTTGTAGGGCGAGTTGAGGAAGTTGTTCTTGTCGAGGAACGGCGCCGTGAAGTTGTCGGGGTCCGGGAAGTCGGGGAACCAGCCCATGCCGTAGACGGCGTAGTCGCCGCGCAGCTGTGCCGGGCGGTACTTCGCCCAGGGGGTTCCCTGGACGGTGGCGTCGAACAGTCCGGTGTCGTCGAGCTGCTTCTTCAGGGTTCCGAACTCGGCGGCGGTGCCGGCGCCGACACGGTCGGTCGGGTAGTGGAGCGTGAGCTTCACCGGGGTGTCGACGCCTGCGGCGTTCAGGATCGCCGCAGCCTTCGTGGCGCTCGGTTCGCTGTACCTGTTGTAGAACGAGTTGGCGTGCGCGGTGATGCCGGACGGGATCAGCGAGTACAGCGGCTCGGCCGTGGTGCCGTACACCTTGCTCGCGATTTCACCGCGGTCGATGACCTGGGCCATGGCCTGGCGGACGGCCTTGTTCTTCACAGCCGGGTCGTCGGTGTTGAAGCCCAGGAAATGGATGGCGAGGCCGGGCATCTCGGTGAGCTTGATGCCGTCCCTGGGCTTTTCGAGCATCTGCTGGGACTGCTCGGGCGACATGGTGCGGGTCATCATGTCGATCTTCTCGTTGTCGAGGGCCTTGCCCATGGCCGTCGGGTCAGGGAAGACGTCCAGCTCGACCTTCTCGTTCCGTACCTTCAGATCCCCCTTGTAGTGGGGGTTCCTGGTGAAGAGCACCTTGACGACCTGGTTGTGCTCGACTTCCGGCTTCATGATGTACGGGCCGGAGCCGTCCACCTGGAATCCGGTACGCGCGGACTTCGCCGCGTACTTGCTCCGCGGCACGATCCCGGCGACCGGGGTGGCGAGCTTGTACGGGAACGTGGCGTCCGGCGCGCGCAGATGGAAGATGACCTCCCGATCGCCCTGGGTCTCGACCGTGTCGATGTTGTCGAGCAGGGCGGCGGGCCCGTTCGCGGCGTCGATGCGGATGACGCGGTCGATGGAGTACTTCACATCATCGGCGGTCATGGCCTTGCCACTGGAGAACTTCAGACCACTGCGCAGCTTGCAGCGGTAGCTCTCGTTCTGCGTGTCCGTGAAGGTGCAGCTCTCCGCGGCTTCGGGCACCGGCTCGCCCCCGCCGCGCGGCACGTGCACCAGGGTCTGCACGGTCTGCCGGAGCACATTCCATACGCCGGCTTCGTAGCCGATGGCGGGGTCGAGCGGCGCGGGGTTGACCTTGGAGGCGACGAACTGGTCCGTGGTGCCGACAACGATGGCGGCCTTGCCATCGCCCCCGTCGCCCGACGCGCCGCAGGCGGCGAGTGCGGGTGCAAGCAGGCCGACGACGGCCGGCAGCACCAGAGTCTTGCGGTTCATCTTGGACGCTCTCCCTCATCCGTGCATTGAGAAGGCGACATTAGTAGGCGCCGTCGGCAATGCCGGACCGGAGATGTCCCGATGCGTAATCAGACGGTGATGGGAATTAGCGGCGAGCCGTTTTTCTCGTCCGGGAAGCTTTAGTACAGGACCTCACCAATCGTGACATTTCGGCACGCCAAAACGGACACCTCGGTGGATCTCAAAAAGCCTTCAGAGGTCACTCAGGTGACAAAGCTCACGCCCCGGGCTCTTCCTTCCCTTTGCCGTACGCCCGACTTGCACACACTTACGTACGACAGGAGATGCATCATCCGACGCCGAGAGTTTTTCGATTTATTCACAGAAACACTCTCGGTGTGCGGATCACTGCAATCCTGTGACCAGGCCCCGGAGAAATGCGAGATCGACTTCTTCGAGCGAACGTACGACCACTCGGCCGGAGGCAGGGGCGATCGGCGCGACGGACGGTACGGCGACCACCCGGCAGCCTGCGGCCTCCGCCGCAGCGACGCCGGTCGCGGTGTCCTCGATGACCGCGCAGAGCTCGGGGACCGCCCCGAAGCCGGACGCGGCGGTGAGATAGGGCTCCGGGTGCGGTTTGGTACGGGAGACCTCGTCGCCCGCGACGGTGAGGGCGAAGTGGTGGGCGCCCACCGAGTCCAGCACCCGGTCGATGATCCGCCGGTGCGAGGCGGAGACCAGGGCGGTGGGAATCTCGTGCCTGGCCAGCTCGGCCAGCAGCCGTGCCGCGCCCGGCATCAGCGGCACCCCGCGGTCGATGCGCCTCTCGAAGCGGTCGTTGAGCAGCACGGTGAGTTCGGCGAGGGTGATGTCCGCGCCGGTGACATCCATGAGGTAGCCGGCGCTGCGGGTCATCGGCCCGCCGACCACCACGTCCCGCCAGGCCTCGTCGAGCTGATGCCCGAGCTCGGCGAAGACCTCCACCTCGGCGTCCCACCAGAAACCCTCGGTGTCGACGAGCGTGCCGTCCATGTCGAGCAGGACGGCCTGCAGAGCGGCGCCTTCGGCCGTGCGGGTCATGGACGCGGGAACCGTGCTGGTCATCCGGCACACCTTCCGTAAGGGACGAGAAGGCCGGCCGCCATTTCCCGTGGGAAGGGCGACCGGCCTGCACTGGACCGACCAGTCTACGACTTGTCCGGCTACCGCGCGCTGAACGGCGTCTTACCGCGCGTTGAAGTACTTCGCCTCCGGATGGTGGATGACGATCGCGTCGGTGGACTGCTCCGGGTGCAGCTGGAACTCCTCCGAGAGATGCACACCGATCCGCTCGGGCTGGAGCAGCTCGGCGATCTTCCCCCGGTCCTCCAGGTCGGGGCAGGCGCCGTAGCCGAGCGAGAAGCGCGCGCCACGGTACTTCAGCGCGAACATGTCCTCGACATCGGCGGGGTCCTCGCCGCCGAAGCCGAGCTCGGAGCGGACCCGGGCGTGCCAGTACTCGGCGAGGGCCTCGGCCAGCTGTACGGACAGGCCGTGCAGTTCCAGGTAGTCGCGGTAGGAGTTGGCCTCGAAGAGCTTCGCGGTCTCGCCGCCGATCTTCGAGCCGACGGTGACGACCTGGAGGCCGATCACATCGGTCTCGCCGGACTCCTCGGGGCGGAAGAAGTCCGCGAGGCAGAGGCGGCGGCCGCGGCGCTGGCGCGGGAAGGTGAAGCGGGTACGCTCGGAGCCGTCCTCGTGGAGCAGGATCAGGTCGTCGCCCTTGGAGACGCAGGGGAAGTAGCCGTAGACGACGGCGGCTTCCAGCAGGTTCTCGGTGTGGAGCTTGTCGAGCCAGCCGCGCAGGTGCGGGCGGCCCTCGGTCTCGACCAGCTCCTCGTACGTGGGTCCGTCACCGGCGCGGGCCTGCTTGAGGCCCCACTGCCCCTTGAAGAGCGCGCCCTCGTCCAGCCAGGAGGCGTACTCCTTGAGCTGGATGCCCTTGACGACCCGGGTGCCCCAGAACGGCGGTGCGGGGACCGGGTTGTCGACGGCGACGTCGGAGCGGACGCCCTCCTCGGGCTCGTCGACCTCCAGGACCGCCGTGTCTCGCTTGGGGACGCGGCGCTGCTTGAGTTCGGGAAGGGCGGCGCCGGGGACGCCGCGCTTGACCGCGATGAGGGCGTCCATCAGGCGCAGCCCCTCGAACGCGTCGCGGGCGTAGCGGACCTCGCCCTCGTAGATCTCGTGAAGGTCCTGCTCGACATAGGCCCGGGTGAGTGCGGCGCCGCCGAGGATCACCGGGTATTCGGCGGCCAGCTTGCGCTGGTTCAGCTCCTCCAGGTTCTCCTTCATGATCACGGTGGACTTCACCAGGAGGCCGGACATACCGATGACGTCGGCGCGGTGCTCCTCGGCGGCTTCCAGGATCGCGGCGACGGGCTGCTTGATGCCGAGGTTGACCACGTTGAAGCCGTTGTTGGACAGGATGATGTCGACGAGGTTCTTGCCGATGTCATGGACGTCGCCGCGGACGGTGGCCAGCACGATCGTGCCCTTGCCCTCGGCGTCGGACTTCTCCATGTGCGGCTCCAGATAGGCCACCGCGGTCTTCATGACCTCCGCGGACTGGAGCACGAACGGCAGCTGCATCTGGCCGGAGCCGAAGAGCTCGCCGACGACCTTCATGCCCTCCAGGAGGGTGTCGTTGACGATGTCGAGGGCCGGGCGGGTCCGCAGGGCCTCGTCGAGGTCGGCCTCCAGGCCGTTCTTCTCGCCGTCGATGATCCGGCACTGGAGGCGCTCGTCCAGCGGCAGGGCGAGGAGTTCCTCGGCCTTGCCCGCCTTCATCGACTTTGTGCTGACTCCCTCGAAGAGCTCCATGAGCTTCTGGAGGGGGTCGTAGCCCTCGGAGCGGCGGTCGTGGATGAGGTCGAGTGCGACCTTGACCTGCTCCTCTTCGAGGCGTGCGATCGGCAGGATCTTGGAGGCGTGCACGATGGCCGAGTCGAGTCCGGCCTTGACGCACTCGTCGAGGAAGACGGAGTTCAGCACGGTGCGGGCGGCCGGGTTGAGGCCGAAGGAGATGTTGGACAGGCCCAGCGTGGTCTGGACGTCGGGGTGGCGCTTCTTCAGTTCGCGGATGGCCCCGATGGTGGCGATGCCGTCGCCCCGGGACTCCTCCTGCCCGGTGCAGATGGTGAAGGTCAGGGTGTCGATCAGGATGTCCGACTCCTTGATGCCCCAGTTGCCGGTCAGGTCCTCGATGAGCCGCTCGGCGACGGCGACCTTGTGCTCGACGGTACGGGCCTGGCCCTCCTCGTCGATGGTCAGGGCGATCAGCGCGGCACCGTGCTCGGCGGCCAGCGCGGTGACCTTGGCGAAGCGGGACTCGGGTCCGTCGCCGTCCTCGTAGTTGACGGAGTTGAGGACGGCACGGCCGCCGAGCTTCTCCAGACCGGCCCGCAGGACGGGCAGTTCGGTGGAGTCGAGCACGATCGGGAGGGTGGAGGCGGTGGCGAAGCGTCCGGCCAGCTCCTCCATGTCCGCCACACCGTCGCGGCCCACGTAGTCGACGCAGAGGTCGAGCATGTGGGCGCCCTCGCGGATCTGGTCGCGGGCCATCTCCACGCAGTCGTCCCAGCGGGCCTCCAGCATGGCCTCGCGGAACTTCTTCGACCCGTTGGCGTTCGTGCGCTCGCCGATCGCGAGGTACGCGGTGTCCTGGCGGAACGGGACGGTCTGGTACAAGGAGGCGGCGCCCGGCTCGGGACGGGGGGCACGGGGGGTGAGCTCGGAGCCGCGGACGCGTTCGACGAGCTGCCGCAGGTGCTCCGGAGTCGTACCGCAGCAGCCTCCGACCAGCGAGAGGCCGTACTCCTGGACGAACGTCTCCTGGGCATCGGCAAGCCCCCCGGGGCCGAGCGGGAAGTGCGCCCCGTCCTTGGTGAGCACCGGCAGTCCGGCGTTCGGCATGCAGAGCAGCGGGATACGGGAGTGGCGCGTGAGGTAGCGCAGGTGCTCGCTCATCTCGGCGGGGCCGGTCGAGCAGTTCAGACCGATCATGTCGATGCCGAGCGGTTCCAGCGCAGTGAGCGCGGCACCGATCTCGGAGCCGAGCAGCATGGTGCCGGTGGTTTCGAACGCCAGCGAACACAGCAGCAGGAGGTCGCTGCCCGTCGCCTCCAGGGCGCGCCGCGCGCCAAGCACGGCGGCCTTGGTCTGCAGCAGGTCCTGCGTCGTCTCGATGATGAGCGCGTCCGCGCCGCCGGCAATCAGCCCCTCGGCGTTCTGCTGGAAGCCGTCGCGCAGCACGGTGTAGGGAGCGTGTCCCAGGGTCGGCAGCTTCGTGCCCGGGCCCATGGAGCCGAGCACCCAGCGCTGCTGTCCGGTGGACGCGGTGAATTCGTCGGCGACCTCGCGGGCGATGCGCGCGCCGGACTCGGAGAGTTCGTGGATCCGCTCGGGGATGTCGTACTCGCCCAGGGCGGTGACGTTGGCCCCGAAGGTGTTCGTCTCGACGCAGTCCACGCCGACGGCGAAGTACTCCTGGTGCACGGAGCGCACGATGTCGGGGCGCGTGACGTTCAGGATCTCGTTGCAGCCTTCGAGATTCTCGAAGTCCTCGAGGGTGGGGTCCTGCGCCTGGAGCATGGTGCCCATGGCACCGTCGGCCACCACCACCCGGGTGGCGAGTGCCTCGCGGAGGGCTTCGGCTCGGTTCCGGCTGTCGGCGGAAGGGGTCGGCGACGAGGCCATGGATGTACTCCCTGGGATGCGACGGCTGTCGGCTTTGCGTCTTCGGCGGAAGGCGCACCAGGCCAGCGTAGCCGGGCAGCGCCCGGGGCCGTCACTCCGTCCCACGGAACGGACGGCATGCTGTGCGCGGAGATGTCCGGATCGGAGTGGTGCCGCAGTTTTCCTGTGGGATCGAGCACAGGTCGGCATCGACCGATAGTGTTCAGCATTGTCGAACCAACGTGGAGGAGTACGGCGCGATGGCCAAGAACATCCAGTCGCTGGAGCGGGCGGCGGCGATGCTGCGCCTACTGGCAGGCGGCGAGCGTCGGCTGGGGCTGTCCGACATCGCCTCTTCACTGGGCCTGGCCAAGGGCACCGCGCACGGCATCCTGCGCACGCTCCAGCACGAGGGCTTCGTCGAGCAGGACGCCGTGTCCGGCCGCTATCAGCTGGGCGCCGAGCTGCTGCGTCTGGGCAACAGCTATCTGGACGTGCACGAGCTGCGGGCCCGCGCGCTCGTCTGGACGGACGACCTGGCCCGCTCCAGCGGCGAGAGCGCCCATCTGGGGGTCCTGCACCAGCAGGGCGTCCTCATCGTCCACCACGTCTTCCGGCCCGACGACAGCCGACAGGTCCTGGAGGTGGGGGCCATGCAGCCACTGCACTCCACGGCCCTGGGCAAGGTGCTCTCGGCGTACGACCCGGTGGCGCACACCGAGGCCCTGGAAGCCGAGCGGAGGTCATTCACCCCGCGCACCGTCACCGATCCGGAGGAGTTCGAGACGATGCTCGACCTGATCCGGGCCCGCGGCTGGGCGGCGGATGTGGAGGAGACCTGGGAGGGCGTCGCCGCGGTGGCCGCCCCGATCCACGACCGGCGGCGGATGCCGGTCGGCGCGGTGGCCGTGACCGGTGCGGTGGAGCGGGTCTGCACGGACGGGGAGCTGCGCCCCGAGCTGATCGCCGCAGTGCGGGACTGCGCCCGCGCGGTCTCCCGGGATCTGGGCGCCCGGCCCTTCTGACCGCCGCGGCCGTTGATCGTTGCCGACGGGCCGTCGGTAACGATCGAGTTATAGGCCACACAACCCTTGACGCCTGATTCACCTGGGGGAAGCATTGCCGTTCACCGGTCGGCATTGTCGAACAGCTAACGGAATTTCGCGTTAAGGTGTGACAGCGCCAAGGGCCGGAAAATGCCCTCTCATGAGGGCGCGGACCACCGGAGGGACCCGGGGTTCGGCTTCCCTGGACGAAGGACAAAGGAGTCGCGGGTGTCCAGCTCCGACATCTTCATCGGCGAGACCATAGGTACCGCCGTACTCATCCTGCTCGGCGGCGGTGTCTGTGCCGCCGTCACTCTCAAGCGCTCCAAGGCGCAGAACGCCGGCTGGCTCGCCATCACCTTCGGGTGGGGTTTCGCCGTGCTGACCGGCGCATATCTGGCCGGTGGCGTTTCCGGCGCGCATCTCAATCCGGCGGTCACGATCGGTCTCGCGATCGAGGGCGGCACCAAGTGGAGCGACGTACCGCTGTACCTCGGCTCCCAGCTGCTCGGCGCGATGATCGGCGCGGTGCTGGTCTGGCTGACGTACTACGGGCAGTTCCGGGCACATCTCACCGATCCGGAGATCCTGGGCGCCCAGTCGGGTGAAGAGGCCATGGTCGACAAGGCCTCCGCCCCGAAGGCGGGCCCGGTGCTGGGCATCTTCTCCACCGGCCCCGAGATCCGGCACGCGGTGCAGAACCTCGTCACCGAAATCATCGCCACCGTCGTGCTCGTCCTGGCGATCCTCACCCAGGGCCTCAACAACGAGGGCAACGGCCTGGGCACGCTCGGCGCACTGGTAACCGCTCTGGTCGTCGTCGGTATCGGTCTCTCCCTCGGCGGGCCGACGGGTTACGCAATCAACCCCGTTCGCGACCTCGGTCCGCGTATCGTGCACGCGCTGCTGCCGCTGCCGAACAAGGGCGGCTCCGACTGGGGCTACGCGTGGATCCCGGTCGTCGGACCGCTCATCGGCGGCGCGATCGCGGGCGGGCTCTACAACGTCGCCTTCGCCTGAGCCGTGGCGCACAGAGCCGTAACCCTCAAGACCACACAGACTTCCGGGAGCACACCGTGACCGACGCACACACCACCGGCCCTTTCATCGCCGCCATCGACCAGGGCACCACCTCCAGCCGCTGCATCGTCTTCGACAAGGACGGCCGGATCGTCTCCGTCGACCAGAAGGAGCACGAACAGATCTTCCCGAAGCCGGGCTGGGTCGAGCACAACGCGACCGAGATCTGGGAAAACGTCCAGGAGGTCGTCGCCGGCGCCATCGTCAAGGCGAACATCACCGCCGCCGATGTGAAGGCGATCGGCATCACCAACCAGCGTGAGACCACACTGCTCTGGGACAAGAACACCGGTGAGCCCGTCCACAACGCCCTGGTCTGGCAGGACACCCGCACCGACGCGCTCTGCAAGGAGCTCGGCCGGAACGTGGGCCAGGACCGCTTCCGCCGCGAGACCGGTCTGCCGCTCGCCTCGTACTTCGCGGGCCCCAAGGTCCGCTGGCTGCTCGACAACGTCGAGGGGCTGCGCGAGCGCGCCGAGCGCGGCGACATCCTCTTCGGCACCATGGACTCCTGGGTCATCTGGAACCTGACCGGCGGCACGGACGGCGGCGTCCATGTCACCGACGTCACCAACGCCTCGCGCACCCTCCTGATGAATCTGCACACCCTGGCGTGGGACGACAAGATCCTTGCGTCCATGGAGATCCCGGCGGCCGTGCTGCCCGAGATCCGCTCCTCCGCCGAGGTGTACGGCACCGCCAAGGGCGGCGTCCTGGACGGTGTCCCGGTCGCCTCGGCGCTCGGCGACCAGCAGGCGGCCCTCTTCGGCCAGACCTGCTTCTCCAAGGGCGAGGCCAAGTCCACGTACGGCACCGGCACCTTCATGCTGATGAACACCGGTGAGACGCCCGTCAACTCGTACAACGGACTGCTGACGACGGTCGGTTACCGGATCGGCGACCAGAAGCCGGTGTACGCCCTGGAGGGCTCCATCGCCGTCACGGGCTCGCTGGTGCAGTGGATGCGTGACCAGATGGGCCTGATCAAGTCCGCGGCCGAGATCGAGACCCTGGCCTCCTCGGTCGAGGACAACGGCGGTGCGTACTTCGTACCCGCCTTCTCGGGTCTGTTCGCCCCGTACTGGCGCTCCGACGCCCGCGGCGTCATCGCCGGTCTGACCAGGTACGTCACCAAGGCGCACATCGCCCGTGCC
Source organism: Streptomyces sp. NPDC037301 (assembly GCF_055602785.1). Taxonomy (NCBI): domain Bacteria; kingdom Bacillati; phylum Actinomycetota; class Actinomycetes; order Kitasatosporales; family Streptomycetaceae; genus Streptomyces; species Streptomyces sp. NPDC037301. The sequence goes on along the minus strand of NZ_JBVJWD010000009.1, from coordinate 178,148 downwards.
GTCCTGGAGGCGACCGCCTGGCAGACCCGCGAGATCACCGACGCCATGACGAAGGACTCCGGTGTCGAGCTCGCCGCCCTCAAGGTCGACGGCGGCATGACCTCCAACAACTTGCTGATGCAGACACTCGCCGACTTCCTGGACGCACCCGTGGTGCGGCCCATGGTCGCCGAAACCACCTGCCTCGGCGCCGCCTACGCCGCCGGTCTCGCCGTCGGCTTCTGGCCGGACACCGACGCGCTGCGCGCCAACTGGCGCCGGGCCGCCGAGTGGACACCCCGCATGGCCGCGGACACCCGCGACCGCGAGTACAAGAGCTGGCTCAAGGCCGTGGAACGGACCATGGGCTGGCTCGAAGACAGCACAGTCGAGGAGTAATCACAATGACCACTCTGCAGAGCGTCCCGTCACTCGGGACGCACCCGGCCTCCGGCTCCCTTCCGAGCCGCGCCGAGACTCGGGAGCAGCTCTCCAAGGCGACGTACGACCTCCTGGTGATCGGTGGCGGCATCCTGGGCATCTCCACCGCCTGGCACGCCGCGCAGTCCGGGCTGCGGGTGGCCCTGGTGGACGCCGGCGACTTCGCCGGCGCCACCTCCTCCGCCTCCTCCAAGCTGCTCCACGGCGGTCTGCGCTACCTGCAGACCGGCGCGGTGAAGCTGGTCGCGGAGAACCACTTCGAGCGGCGCGCGGTGTCCCGTCAGGTCGCCCCGCACCTGGCGAATCCGCTCACCTTCTACCTGCCGGTCTACAAAGGCGGCCCGCACGGCGCGGCCAAGCTCGGTGCGGGTGTGTTCGCGTACTCGGCGCTCTCCGCGTTCGGTGACGGGGTCGGGCATGTGATCAGCCCGGCGAAGGCTCAGCGCGATGTGCCGGAGCTGCGTACGGAAAATCTGAAGGCCGTCGCGGTCTACGGCGACGACCAGATGAACGATGCCCGGATGGCGCTGATGACGGTCCGCGCGGCCGTCGACGCGGGTGCGGTCGTTCTGAACCACGCGGCGGTGACCGGGCTGCGGTTCACCAAGGGCCGGGTGACGGGCGCCGACCTGGAGGACCGTACGGACGGCACGGAGTTCGGCGTCAACGCCCGCCTCGTGCTCAACGCCACCGGCCCGTGGGTCGATCACCTGCGCAAGATGGAGAACCCGGACGCGGCGCCTTCGATACGTCTGTCCAAGGGCGCGCACCTGGTGCTCAAGCGCACGCGTCCCTGGAAGGCCGCGCTGGCCACCCCGATCGACAAGTACCGCATCACGTTCGCCCTGCCGTGGGAGGACATGCTGCTGCTCGGGACGACGGACGAGGAGTACGAGGGCGATCCGGCGGACGTCGCGGTCAACGAGAAGGACACCGCGCAGATCCTCGACGAGGCGGCGTTCTCCATCAAGGACCAGCAGCTGTCGCGCGATCTGATCACCTACTCCTTCGCGGGTCTGCGGGTGCTGCCGGGCGGCCCGGGCGATACGTCCAAGGCCAAGCGCGAGACGGTCGTGACGGAGGGCCGCGGCGGGATGCTGTCGGTCGCGGGCGGCAAGTGGACGACGTTCCGCCACATCGGCCGTACGGTGATGAACAAGCTGGCCGCGCTCCCCGGGCACCCCCTCGCGGAGGACATGGAGCCGATCTCGCGCCTGCCGAAGAAGCTCCCGCTGCCCGGCATCGCCAACCCGAACGCGGTGGCGCACCGGCTGCTGGTCGACGGCGGTACGCCCGGTCCGCGAATGGCGGCCGACACGGCCCGCCACCTCGCCACGCACTACGGCTCGCTCTCCTTCGACATCGCACGGCTGGCGAACGAGAACCCGGCGCTGGCCGAGCGCATCCACCCGGACGCGCCGGAGATCTGGGCGCAGGTCGCCTACGCACGTGATCACGAGTGGGCCGAGACGGCGGACGATGTGCTGCGCCGCCGCACGACGCTGACGATCCGGGGTCTGGCGACGGACGAGATCCGGGCCGGCGTCGAGTCCATGCTCGGCGACCGGAGCTGACGGGGTCGAACGCGTAGGTCGGGGCGGCTCCCAGGTGGGGGCCGCCCCGACCGCATGTCCGGGAGCCCTCAGCCCGGTGAACGCGCCACACGGTCGCCATACAGGTGCAATATGACGCAGGGACAGTTGAACCATGAAGCTCTCCGTACTGTCCCTCATCGGCCACGCCCCTCACCCGTTGACCGGCCGGCTCCCCTCCCCCGCCGAGCGGTTCGAGGAGGTGATCGAGACCGGAGTCGTCGCGGAGCGGCTCGGCTTCGACGCGTACTCGATCGGCGAGCGGCATGCCGGGCCGTTCCTCTCGTCGAGCCCGAGTGTGGTGCTGGGCGCACTGGCGGCCCGTACCTCCACCATCCGGCTCCTGACCGGTGCCACGGTCGTCGCGATCCTCGATCCGGTGCGGGTGGCCGAGGACTTCGCGACGCTCGACCAGATATCCAGGGGCCGGATCGAGCTGGTCGTCGGGAAGGGCGCGGAGGCCGGGCACTTCGACCTCTTCGGCCTCGACGAGGAGCGGCAGTGGGACCTCCAGAAGGAGAAGTACGAGCTGCTGCGGCGGCTCTGGACCGAGGAGGGCATGGACTGGGAGGGCGAGTTCCGGCCCGCGCTGAAGAACACGACGACCCTGCCGCGCCCGTACGCCGGAGTGCCGCGCATCTGGCACGGCTCGGCGACCAGCCTCAACTCCCCCGAACTGGCGGCGCTCCACGGCGATCCGCTGTTCACCGCCAATGCCATCCAGCCCCGCGCGGCGTACGCCCGGCTGATCGATCACTACCGGGAGCGCTTCGAGGCGTACGGGCACGATCCGGCCCGCGCGCATGTGGCGGCGGGGTCGGGCGGGCTACTGATCGCCGACAGTTCGCAGCAGGCGGTGGAGCGCTACAAGGAGCTGTACGAGGCGAAGGTGAAGCAGTCTTCCCGGCCGCACCTGGAGGGCCGGGCCGGCTACAACACGCCGTTCCGGACGATCGAGGAGGCCGTCGCGGACGGGCCCCAGCTGATCGGCAGCCCGCAGCAGATCATCGACAAGATCCTCGGCTGGCACGAGGTGTACGGACACGACCTGCAATCGATCACCGTGGACGGCTTCGGGCTCAGCCACCCCGAGCAGATCGAGACGCTGCGGCGGTTCGCCGAGGACATCGCTCCGGTGGTACGGCGTGAGGCACCGTCCGCGCTCTGGGACTGACCCCGCCCGGTCCCGATGACCGCGCGGCAGCCGCGCACCTGGGACGACCTGCGGCAGAACTGGTTCATCCGCCTCTTCCGACCCGCATAATGAAGAGAGACATCGGATGTCTGATTCCAGTCCGGATCCAGGAGGACCGTCATGGCTGTCACCGACGAGGCGATCGAGAAGATCAAGGGAATGATCGTCTCGGGTGCGCTACGGCCCGGCGACCGGCTTCCCAAGGAGAGCGAACTCGCGGCGGAGCTGGGGCTCTCCCGCAACTCTCTGAGGGAGGCGGTGCGCGCCCTGTCGCTGATCCGCATTCTCGATGTGCGGCAGGGCGACGGCACGTATGTGACCAGCCTCGATCCCCAGTTGCTGCTGGAGGCGCTGAGCTTCGTGGTGGACTTCCACCGCGACGACACGGTGCTCGAATTCCTCGCGGTCCGCCGGATTCTGGAACCGGCCGCGACGGCGATGGCCGCGACCCGGATCAGCGAGGCCCAACTGGACGTACTGAGCTCACAGTTGGATGCCCTGGGTGCGCAGCCCTCGGTGGAGGAGCTGGTCGCCTGCGATCTGGAGTTCCACCGCGGCATCGTGCAGTCGTCCGGGAACTCGGTGCTCTGCTCGCTGCTCGACGGGCTGTCGGGGCCGACGACCAGGGCGCGGGTCTGGCGCGGTCTGACGCAGGAGGACGCGGTCAGCCGCACGCTCCATGAGCACCGGGCGATCGTGTCGGCGCTGCGGGACCGGGATGCGGAGGCTGCGCGGGCCTGGGCGACGGTGCACGTGGCGAGCGTCGAGCAGTGGCTGCGGTCGACGCTGTAGCGCGCGGCGGGTGGGTGACCGGGGCTCCCGGGCCCCGCATGTCAGACGCCGGCGGGGCTGAGGAATCAGCCCCGCCGGCGTCTGCGAGAACGGGTTCAGTCCTGCTTCTCGCCGCTCGCGAAGCGGGAGATGACCAGGGCGACGATGATGATGGCACCGTTGAGGAACTGGTTCCAGAGCGCCGGGACACCGCCGAGGGTCATCACATTGACCACCAGCTGAAGCGTCAGTACGCCGGTCAGCGCGCCGAACAGCGTGCCTCGGCCGCCCTTGAGGCTGATGCCGCCGATGACCGCTGCGGCGAACACCTGGAAGATCCAGCCGTTGCCCTGGGTCGCCGCGACCGATCCGTAGTGGCCGGTGTAGAGGATGCCCGCGAAGGCCGCCAGCAGACCGCCGATGGCGAGCACGATCCAGGTGACCCGGTCCACCCGGATGCCCGCGGCTCGCGCCGCTTCCGGGTTGCCGCCGATGGCGTACAGCGAGCGTCCGTGGCGCAGCCAGGCCAGTGCGGCGCCACCGACGGCGAACAGCGCCAGGCAGATCCAGACGGCGGCCGGTGCGCCGAGCCATTCGCTCTTGCCGAGGTAGCGGAAGGACTCCGGGACGTCGGTGATGGACTTGCCCTCGGTGATGCCGATGTGGAGGCCGCGCAGCATGGTGAGCATGCCGAGCGTGGCGATGAAGCCGTTGACCCTCAGCTTCAGCATCAGGAACCCGTTGATCGCACCGATGGCGAGGCCCACCAGCAGACAGAGCGGAATCGCCGACCAGGTGGGCAGCAGGCCGAGGCCCGCGAAGCGGCCGCCCTCCGCGGGCAGGACCAGCCACATCGCGACAACCGGCGCGATGCCGATCGTCGACTCCAGTGACAGGTCCATCCGTCCACAGATCAGGATCAGCGCCTGGCCCAGGACCAGCAGGCTCAGCTCGGAGGACTGCTGGACGACGCTGATCAGGTTCTCGGAGGTCAGGAACACCGGCGAGACGATGAACCCGATCACCATCAGCACCAGAATCACCGGTACCAGGGAGAAGTCGCTCCACCGGATCAACTTCAGCCGGTCCAGCGGGCTCTCGCCCGTCAGGGAGCCCTTCAGCCCGCTGTCGATGCCGTCGGCCGCCGGAGGCCGTACCGTTCCGGTCATTCCCTTTCCCCCACACCTTCCATGGCGGCGACGAGTTCCCCGTCGGTCCACCCGCTTGCGAATGTTGCGACCACGCGCCCGTGGAACAGGGCGAGCACTCGGTCGCAGACCCGCAGATCGTCCAGCTCGTCCGAGATGATCACTGCGGCGTTCCCCTCGTCGGCGACCCGCCGCACGACTCCGAGCAGCGAGTCCTTGGACTTGATGTCCACACCCGCGGTGGGCCGCACGGCCACCAGCACGCTCGGCTTGCGGGCCAGCGCGCGGGCGACGACCACCTTCTGCTGGTTGCCGCCGGAGAGCCCGGAGACGGGCTGCTCGGGCCCCTGTGTCTTGATGTCCAGCGAGGCGATCATCGACCGTGCGAACTCCCTGGTGCGGGAGGGCAGCACGGTCCCCCACGGGCCGAGCTGGTCGGTGACCGTGAGGGTGGCGTTCTCGGCGACGCTGCGTTCCAGGACGAGGCCCTGGTCGTGCCGGTCCTCGGGGATGTAGCCGATCCCGGCGTCCAGCGCGTGCGGCACACTGCCGGTGCGCACGGTCCTTCCGTGTACGGAGACCGTGCCGCCGCCCGCCTTTCGCATACCGGCCAGGGCCTCGCCCAGGGCCGTGTTGCCGCTCGCCGCGGAGCCGGCGAGGCCGACCACCTCGCCGGGGCGGACCTCCAGGTCCAGCGGTTCGAACTGGCCCTCCAGAGTGAGCCCTTCGGTACGCAGGACGGGGGCAGCCGACTGATCCCGTACCGCCGCACCGTCACCGCCCGCGTGCCAGGCGGTGGCGCCGGCGGACTGCTCCCCGGTCATCGCCGCCACCAGTTCCGCCTTGGCGATGTCGGCGACCGGGGCGCTCAGCACATGGCGGGCGTCGCGGTAGACGGTGACCGCCGTGCACAGTTCGTACACCTCCTGCAGATGGTGGGAGATGAAGAGGAACGCCACTCCCTGGTTCTGCAGTTCCCTCAGCTTGTCGAAGAGCCGCCCGATGCCGCGGGCGTCGAGCTGGGCGGTCGGCTCGTCCAGGATGATCAGCCGGGCGCCGAAGGACAGCGCCCGGGCTATCTCGACGAACTGCCGCTGCTCGACGGCGAGATCGCGCGCCCGGGTGCTGGGGTCGACCTGGACCCCGTAGTCGGCGAGGAGCCGCTCGGCGCGCCTGCGGAGCTTCCCCCAGCTGATCCAGCGGGCGTTGTCGTCGAAACGGTTGAGAAAGAGGTTCTCGGCGACGGTCAGGTCGGGGACGACCATGGACTTCTGGTAGACGCAGGCGACCTTCGACTGCCAGGCCGTGGTGTCCCCGAAGGCGGGCGCGGGCTCCCCGCCGAACGTGACCGTGCCCGCGTCCGCCTTGTGGAGTCCGGTCAGGACGCTGACCAGCGTCGACTTGCCCGCACCGTTGCGACCGACGAGGGCATGGGACTCACCGGGCTGCACGGTGAGCCGGACCCCGTCGAGCGCCACGGTGGGCCCGAAGCGTTTGACAACGCCTTCCGCCTGTACGGCGGGTGGTGCCTTTTCCATCAGACCCCTTCTCAGCGAAGCGCTGTAGAAATGTTGGCGGCCTGCCGCCGGGCAACGGTCAGGGCTTGGCCGCGTCTCGGTTCCTCGGAGCCGAGAGGGAAGCCCTCTCGGCAACGAGAGGGAGGAGTCACGGCTAGCTCTTCTTCTCTAGCTGATTGGCCCACAGTTTCGGGTCGTCCACGTTGTCCTTGGTCACCAGGGGCGCGGGAAGTTGGTCCTCGAAGCCGTTCGGGATCTTGATGATGTTCGAGTCGTGGTCGGTGGGGCCTTCCTTGAAGGTCTTACCGTCCAGGGCCGCCTTCGCGTAGTAAAGCGCGTACTTCGCGTACAGGTCGGCGGGCTGGGAGATCGTCGCGTCGATCTTCCCGGCCTTGATGGCGTCGAACTCCTCCGGGATGCCGTCGTTGGAGATGATCGTGATGTGGCCCGGCGTGCCGGCCGGCTTCAGCAGCTTCTTCTGCTCCAGGAGCGCGAGGGTGGGCTGCAGGAAGACACCGCCGGCCTGCATGTAGATGCCGTTGATGTCGGGGTTGGCGGCCAGGGTGGCCTGGAGCTTGGCGGAGGCGACGTCGCCCTTCCAGTCGGTGGCCAGCTCGAAGACCTTGATGCCGGGGAATTCCTTTTCCATACAGGACTTGAACGCCTCGGACCGGTCGCGGCCGTTGATCGAGGCGAGGTCGCCCTGGAACTCGACGACCTTGCCCTTGCCCTTCAGCTGCTCGCCGAGGTACTTGCAGGCATTGGTCCCGTACGCCTTGTTGTCGGCCCGCACCACCATGTAGATGTTGCCCTTGTCGGGGCGGGTGTCGACGCTGATGACCGGGATCTTCTTCTCGTTCAGCATGTTGAGCGACTCGGCTGTCGCACCGGTGTCCTGGGGTGCCATCACGACGGCCTTGGCGCCCTGGTCGGTGAAGGTCTGGACGTTGGCGACCAGCTTGCCGATGTCGTTCTGCGAGTTGGTCAGCGGCAGCGCCTTGACCTCGCCCGCCTTGACCCCCTTCTCCACGTAGTTCTGGTACGAGTTCCAGAAGTCGCTGTCGCTGCGCGGCAGGTCGATGCCGACCTTCCCGCTGCCCTCACCGTCAGCAGTGGACTCGCGGTTGCAGCCCGCGAGGGCGGTGACGGCCAGCAGTACGGCGCAGGCTGCCGCACTCGTCGTACGCACTCTCATTGGTGTCCCGTCCTTTGTGGAGTACCGGCTCGGAGCTCTGTTGGCAAAGCGGCGGTGCATGGTGCACAGGGGTGCGGCCCGTCTGTGCGGCTCGGGCCTGTCCGGCCCTGGTCCGCCGGACAGGCCCGAGGGCCGCGCACCCTTGATCAGTTCTCGGCGGGGCGCAGGCGCAGGCCCTGCATTCCGCCGTCGACGGCCAGTGCCGTGCCGGTGACCGAGGCGGCGGCGGGGCTGGCCAGGTAGACGATCGCGGCGGCCACCTCGTCGGCCGAGACCAGCCGTCCCAGCGGCTGGCGGGCGTCCAGCGCGGCTCGCTCAGCGGCCGGGTCGTCGGCCTTGCCCAGGAGCCGCCCGATCCACGGGGTGTCCGCGGTGCCCGGATTGACGCAGTTGACCCGGATGCCCTCACGGACATGGTCGGCGGCCATCGCAAGCGTCAGCGAGAGGACCGCGCCCTTGCTCGCGCTGTACAGGGCGCGCTGCGGCAGTCCGGCGGTCGCGGCGATCGAGCAGGTCTGGGTGATCGAGACGGCACCGGGGCGGTCAACCGCCGCACGCCGCAGATGGGGCAGGGCGTGCCGGGCGGTGCGGACCATGCCGAGGACGTTGATGTCCAGGACCCGGGTCCACTCGTCGTCGGCGTTGTCCTCGACCGTGCCGATGGAACCGATGCCCGCGTTGGACACGACGGAGTGCAGACCGCCCAGTTCACCGGCGGCCAGGTCGACCGCCTCGCGCACGGCCGCGTCGTCGGTGACGTCCGCCTTGAGAGCGAGCGTGCCGTCGGGGGCGCCTGCGGTCTCACGGTCGAGTACGGCCACGCGCGCACCGCGCGCCAGCAGCATCGTCGCCACGGCGGCCCCGATGCCGGAGGCGCCTCCCGTCACCAGGGCGTTCATGCCCTCGAAGTCGCTTGTGCCGGTCATCGGTCATCCTCCTCGGTGGTGCGGCGGGCCTGCCATACGGGGCCCTCCGGATAGCGGTGTGCGGCGATCGATTCGGGGAGCATCCGGGCGGAGAAGCCCGGGGAACTCGGGGCGGCGTAACGGCCGGACTCGATCACGGTGGGGTCGGCGAAGTGTTCGTGGAGATGGTCGACGTACTCGATCACACGGTTCTCCCAACTGCCGGAGACCGCCACATAGTCGAACATCGAGAGGTGCTGCACCAGCTCGCACAGTCCGACACCGCCCGCGTGCGGGCAGACCGGTACGCCGTACTTGGCGGAGAGGAGCAGGATCGCCAGGTTCTCATTGACGCCCGCGACACGGGCCGCGTCGATCTGGACGAAGTCGACGGCTCCGGCCTGCAGCAGCTGTTTGAACACGACCCGGTTGGCGACATGTTCGCCGGTGGCGACCTTGACCGGCTGACCGGCGCGGACTGCGGCGTGGCCGAGGATGTCGTCGGGGCTGGTCGGCTCCTCGATCCAGTGCGGGTCGTACGGCGCGAGCGCGGTCATCCACTTCACCGCGTCGGCGACGTCCCAGCGCTGGTTGGCGTCGACGGCGATCCGGACGTCCGGGCCGACGGCCTCGCGGGCCAGGGCGAGTCTGCGGACGTCGTCGCCGAGATTGCCGCCGACCTTCAGCTTGATCTGGGTGAAGCCGTCGGCGACGGCCTCCTTCGCCAGCCTGACCAGCTTGTCGTCGGTGTATCCCAGCCAGCCGGGCGAGGTGGTGTATGCCGGGTAGCCCTCGGCGCGCAGCCGCTCGGCGCGCTCGGCCCGGCCCGGTTCGGCGGCCCGCAGAATCGTGAGGGCCTCATCGGGGGTGAGGGCGTCGGTGAGATAGCGGAAGTCGACGAGGGAGACGAGCTCCTCGGGCGTCATCTCGGCGAGGAACTGCCAGACGGGCCTGCCGGCCTGCTTCGCCGCCAGGTCCCAGGCGGCGTTGACGACCGCGCCGGCCGCCATGTGCATCACACCTTTTTCGGGGCCGAGCCAGCGCAGTTGGGAGTCATGGGTGAGCTCACGGTGCAGCGCGGCGAGGTCGGCCGCGGTGCGGGGCACCGGGCGCCCCACCACGTACGGGCGCAACGCTTCGATGGCGGCGGCCATCACCTCGTTGCCGCGCCCGATGGTGAAACAGAAGCCATGCCCCTCGATGTCGGTGCCGCCCGTGCCGTCCGTGGGAGCAGTGCTCAGTACGACATAGGCAGCCGAGTAGTCGGGGTCGGGGTTCATGGCGTCCGAGCCGTCCAGTTGCTCCGAGGTCGGAAAACGGATGTCGTGGACCTCGAAATCCGTGACGGTCTGACTCATGTGCGCCCCCAGGGGAATAACATCGGACCTCTGCTCTGGTCATCCGATGTATAGCGTCACGAAGGCCCCAACGTCCAGGGTTGGAACGAAATTGACCGGACACAGCTCGGATGTATTCAGAGACTGATGCCCTGATTCGACCGGTGATGCACACTCCCGGGTCAGGTTCACCCGGCTGTGCACAGGGGCTGCGGCGAGAGTGGCCGGAAGCCGTAAGGTTGGTGCGTACGCAAGGGAACTTCGGAAGGAGGCCTGGGTGATCGAGCTCGAGGGGGTACCCGAGCTGATCGACCCGGTCATGGTGGCCGCGTTCGAGGGATGGAACGACGCAGGTGACGCCGCATCCACGGCGGTCGCGCACCTGGACCGGGAGTGGAAGGGCGAGGTGTTCGCGGCGCTGGACGCCGAGGACTACTACGACTTCCAGGTCAACCGGCCGACGGTCTGGCTGGACGGCGGGGTGCGCAAGATCACCTGGCCGACCACCCGGCTCTCCGTGGTCCGCATCGGCGGGGACAAGCCCCGCGATCTCGTCCTGGTCCGCGGTATCGAGCCGTCCATGCGCTGGCGCTCGTTCTGCAACGAGATCCTGGCCTTCGCCCATGAGCTGGGCGTGGAGATGGTGGTGGTCCTGGGCGCACTGCTCGGCGACACCCCGCACACCCGCCCGGTACCGGTCAGCGGAGTCACCTCCGACCCGGATCTGGCGCGGACCATGGACCTGGAAGAGACCAGATACGAGGGTCCTACGGGCATCGTCGGCATCCTTCAGGAGGCCTGTACACACGCGGGCGTGCCCGCGGTGAGCCTGTGGGCGGCGGTGCCGCACTACGTGTCGCAGCCGCCCAACCCGAAGGCCACCCTCGCGCTGCTGAACCGCCTGGAGGATCTCCTCGGTCTGCGCATCCCGCTGGGCGAGCTGCCCGAGGACGCGCGTGCCTGGCAGCTCGGAGTCGACCAACTGGCCGCCGAGGACAGCGAAGTGGCGGAGTACGTGCAGACGCTGGAGGAGGCCCGGGACACCGCGGAGCTTCCCGAGGCGAGCGGCGAGGCCATCGCCCGGGAGTTCGAGCGCTATCTGCGCCGCCGGGACGTCGGTCCGGGCCAGGCGCCCGGCGGGCATGCGACGGAGAGCGGCGACGCCTCGTATCTGCGCGACACCTCCAGCGGCCGCACCCGTCCTCCGAAGCCGGTCCGTCCGGACACCGGGGGCGAGACGGGACCCGGCTCGCCGCCCACGAGCGGGCCCGGCCGGCAGCCATCGGCCGACCAGGAGAACGAGGACAGCGACGGCGGCCCACAGGATTCGTCGGAGGAATCCTCGGAGGACTGATGAGACCGGCGGAGCGCCGGGCGGGTACATCCCCGCCCGGCGCTCCTGCGCTGTCCGGGTCATTCAGGAACAGGTGAACCGCGCCGCGGCCCAGTCCCCGTGGTCACCGGTCTTGGATCCATTGGTGTCCGTGACCTTCAGGTGCACATGGCGCGCACCGTCGAGCTTCACGTCGACCGGTACGGTCGCCGACGCCCCCGTCACCTTCGGCGAGGTCCACAGCACCTTGCCGTCCGCCTCGACGGAGAACGCCACTTCGCCGTAGCCGTTGATCTCGTCGTCGATCCCCACGTCCGCGGTGAAGGCGGTGCAGCGCCCGCCGAGATATACCTCGATGTCGGAGTCGGCATGGGTGCCGATCCCCTTGTCGTACGTCTTCCCCGCGAGGGTCAGCCGGTGTCCGTCGGCCGCTCCCGACTCGCCGTTGCTGCGGTCCCGTTCGGCGGGCCCGTATCCATTGACCGACTTCAGCCACACCAGATCGCTCGCCCATGCCTCACCGGTGGGCGGCGGTGGCATCACACCGGCAGCGAACCGCTGGACGGAGGTACGGGCTTCGCCGGCCGCCCGGTAACGGGCGAGTGCGGTGATCCTCGCCTCCCCCGCCGTGGCGTCCTTGGCCGGGGTGACCGACACCTCGACCCGCCGGGTGGTGCCCGCCGGAATCCGGTCCACGGCCTGGGCCCGGGTGACCTGCCAGCCCTCGGGAACGTCGAGGGTGACCGCGGCGTCCGTCACGTCGGCGTTGCCCGCGGTGACATCGACGGCGACGGTGCCTTCGACCCCAGCGCCGATCTCCTGCCCGGCCTGCGCGGAGACGACGGCGGTCGCGGCCGCGTTCCTCCCGCCGACGGCGCTCGTGTTCTCCAGCTTCACGGAGAACTTCTTGCCGGTGGAGAGCAGCGCAGTCTTGATCTTCACGACACCGCCGCGGTCGTCCTGGTCGTACCACCAGCCCTGCTTCGCGGCCTTGTACGCGGCCGCGGAACCCAGCCGGGGCAGCTTGCCGTTGAGCTTGACCGCGCTCGGCGCGGAGCCGGTGTGCACGCTGAACTCGTACGGGCGGGTGCTCTGCTTGCCGGTGAACTCCCCCTTGCTCTCACCGATCCGCACGGTGACGTCGCCCGCGCCCCGTACCGGTGCGTCGACGTCGGCGGTCTGTGTGGCGTACTTGCCGTCGCGGTGCTGCCGGGTGACACCGTCGTCCTCGTAGAGGGTGAAGGACGACTTGCCCTGCGGGTAGATGTCCCAGGCGAGCGGGGAGTCGGCGGTGCGGTCCTTGTACGAGCGGATGCCCGGCCACATCGGCACACTGGCACCGCCCTTGACGAACAGCGGCAGGGTGTCGAGCGGGGCACTGTAGTGATCGACGGTGGCCGGCCCCTCGTACGTGCGGCCGCTCCAGTAGTCGGTCCAGGTGCCCTTCGGCAGATAGATTCCGTTGCGCTCGGTGCTGTCCTGGTAGACGGGCGCGACGAGGAAGTCCTCGCCCGACATGAATTCGTACTTCGCCGCGTCCGTCGCCGCCTTCGGGTCGTCCGGGTATTCGAGGACCAGCGGGCGGACCATGCCGACGCCGGTCGTCGTCGCTTCGTGCGCGTAGGAGTACTGGTAGGGCAGCAGCGACTCCTTGAGCTTGAGGTAGTCGCGGTTGATGGAGGTGTACGGCTCCCCGTACCGGTAGGGCTGCTTGTCGCTGGCCGCCCAGCCGTCCATGGTCATCGTGGTGCCCAGCAACATCTTCCACTGGAGATCACGGGTGTACGTCTTGGCGCTGCCGCCGAAGATGCCGTCCACGTCGCCGGTGGTGTAGGCGAGACCGGACATCGTGGCGCCGGCGTAGGTCGGGATCTGCCAGCGGATGTAGTCCCAGGTGCCGTACTGGTCGCCGGACCACTGGACGCCGCAGCGCTGCGCACCCGACCAGCTCTCGGGGGCGTAGGTGAAGCCGCGGGCGTCACTGTTGTCCTCGATGCCCTTGTACGCGTCCTTGCAGCCGTCGAGCGCGAACTTGTACCCGGAGCCGATCCAGGCGACATCGAGCTTGGCGACCCGCTGACCCGCCTTGACCTGTTCGGCGATCTTGTCGATGCCGTCCTGGGTCCACAGGCCGAGCTGCATGTCGCGGTCCTGGAGGCCCTTGGCGGTCTCGGCGAGGTCCTCGTAGCCACAGCCGTATCCGTCGTTGACGAGCATCCAGCCGTTCGGCATGTCGTGCTCGACGTAGCCGTCGGCGATCTTCAGGGAGTCCAGGGTGCGGCGCTCGCCGCGATTGGCGTTGTGGAGGTAGCAGTCGGCGTCGCCGATCTCCATTCCGTACACGGGCGGCAGGAAGGGCTTGCCGGTGAGCTTCGTGTACTGCCCGATGACGTCTTTGGCGCTGTCGCCCGCGAAATAGTAGGCGTCGAAGCGCTTTTCCTTCGCACTGGTGGTCACCGGGTCGGTGAACGCATAGGTGTTCGGCACATAGGTGTTACGGAAGACGCCGTACCCCGCCGAGGAGAGGTAGAACGGCACCGAGTTGGGGTGGCCGCCGTCGTCCCAGTTGTAGTCGACGCCGACCTCGACGGTCCGGTCGCGGTGCGAGGTGTTGCCGCGGCCGTTCTGCATTCCGGCGCCGTAGAACTGCTCGTCCGCGCCGCGGGCCAGGGTCTGGGTGGTCTGCTTCCCGTCCCAGCTCAGCCCCTTGGCCTCGGACCAGACCTGGGTGCCGTCCGCCCGGTACAGCGCGAAGCGCAGGGGCGCCTTGTAGGCGCGCAGGGTGACGCTGCCGGTGGAGAGTTCATAGCGGTCGCTGCGCTCCTTCCACCGGGTGTGCGGCGGGGTGCCCTGTGGCATGACTATGTCGTCGCCGGTCGGGTCGGAGAACGTACCGTCCGGGGCGAGTTCGATACGGAAGGTCTCGGCGGAGACGAAGCTGACACGGGCCTCGGCGGCGCCGGCCCTCAAGTGGTAGACGGATCCGTCGGCGGAGAATCCGGTGAGGTCGCCGACCGTGGTGGTGTCCGGTTCGGCGGCGCCGGCCTGGGCTGCGCCGGGCCCCGCGAAGACGGCCATCAGCCCCAGCAAGGCTGCAAGTGCCGCCGTTCTGATGCGCGTTGATGATTGCATAGAGCGCTTTTAGCGCAGCATCGAGCATTTGACCACGGACAAAACGGAACCGGCCCTGAACTTCGTCGAGAAGTCCAAGGCCGGCTCATCGGATGGCGATCAGCGGGTTGTCACCGTGCGCGGCACTACAGTGCGACGCCCAGCAGCGCGTCGACGGTGCGTGAGACGAGGCCCGGTGCGCCCTCGTCCGTACCGCCCTCTGCGTTCTGGCTCTCGGCCCAGCGGTCCACGGCCGCCAGGGCGGCCGGTGCGTCCAGGTCGTCGGCGAGGGCCTCGCGGACCTCCTCGACCAGGGCCTCGGCGGGCAGTCCGTCGGGCCGGGAGACGGCTGCACGCCACCGTCCGAGCCGCTCGACGGCATCGGCGAGCACCTGGTCGGTCCACTCCCAGTCGGACCGGTAGTGGTGCGACAGCAGGGCGAGCCGGATCGCCGCCGGGTCCACGCCGTCATGACGAAGCTTCGAGACGAAGACCAGGTTGCCCTTGGACTTGGACATCTTCTCGCCGTCCAGGGCGACCATTCCGGCGTGCACATACGCCTGGGCGAACGGGTACTCGCCGGTCAGCACCTGGGCGTGCGAGGCGCCCATCTCGTGGTGCGGGAAGGCGAGGTCGGACCCGCCTCCCTGGACGTCGAAGCCCATGCCGAGGTGGTCCAGGGCGATCGCGACGCACTCGATGTGCCAGCCCGGGCGGCCGGGGCCGAGGGAGGCCCCGGCCCAGCTCGGCTCGCCCTCACGGGCGGCCATCCAGAGCATCGGGTCGAGCGGGTTCTTCTTGCCGGGGCGCTCCGGGTCGCCGCCGCGCTCGGCGGAGAGCAGCCGCATCGCCTCGGCGTCGAGGTTGGAGACCCCGCCGAAGTGCGGGTCGGTCTCGACGGAGAAGTACACATCCCCGTCGAGTTCGTAGGCGGCGCCGGCGTCCCGGAGCCGTTCGACGAGCGGGACGATGCCCGGTATCGCCTCCACGGCACCGACGTAGTGCTTCGGCGGGAGCATGCGCAGGGCGGTCATGTCCTCGCGGAACAGGGCCGTCTCGCGCTCGGCGAGCTCGGTCCAGTCCTGACCGTCGCGCACGGCCCGCTCCAGCAGCGGGTCGTCCACGTCGGTCACGTTCTGGACGTAGTGGACCTGCCGCTTGGCGTCGAGCCACACGCGCTGGACGAGGTCGAACGCGTTGTAGGTCGCCGCATGACCCATGTGGGTCGCGTCGTACGGCGTGATGCCGCAGACGTAGATACGGGCGACGGGACCGGGGTCAAGAGTGATCCGTCCGCCGGTCGCGGTGTCGTGGATCCGAAGGTCGCGGCCCTTGCCAGGCAGGGCGGGGACCTCAGAAGCGGGCCAGGCATGCATGTCACGAGCGTAACCGGATGCATGTTCCGGATACGAACCGGATGCCGGATCTTGACCGAAGAGGCGGTCTTGCGCGGTGTGGGTTCATCTGCTCCGGCACGGGTCCCACCCGCGTACCCCCGCTCCCCAACCACCGAAGTGGCTTGATCTCGTCACACCGGCGGCCAGGGGATCGACGGCCACTCACCGCTGGGCTCCGGGTGCTTCCCCGACGTCCTCAGCCCCTCCACGCGTCCCCGCAGGGCCTCGATCTCGACCGCCGTGATCAGCTCGGCCAGCCGGGTGACGAGCGAACTCCCGGGCGCCAGCTCCGCACCGAGCCGGTCCACGACCTCGACGGCCTCGGCCGTCAACGGCTCCCCTGCCCACCCCCAGAGCAGGGTGCGCAGCTTGTCGTCGGTGTTGAAGGTCACTCCGTGGTCGATGCCGTAGAGCCGGCCGCCGGGTGCGGGCAGCAGATGGCCGCCCTTGCGGTCACCGTTGTTGATCACGGCATCGAGGACCGCCAGCCGCCGCAGCCGCGGATCGTCCGCGTGGACCAGCAGGGCCGTCTTCCCCTCCCCGGCCTCGGCGAGGGCGACGGCCTTCCAGCCCTCCCCCGGCTCCTCGTCCTCGACGAGCGCCAGGAGCGGGGGCGAGCCGTCCGCGGAGGACTCGTCGCTGTCCGGCGCCGCTTCGATCCACAGCTGGCACATGCCCTCGCCGTACGGCCCGTCCCGCAGCACGGTGGGCGGTATGAGCCCCCATCCGGTCGCCTCGGAGACCTCGTACGCGGCCACCTCGCGCTGGGCGAGCGTGCCGTCCGGGAAGTCCCACAGGGGTTGTTCGCCGGCCACTGGCTTGTAGACGCATGTCACTTCGTCGCCCTCGTGGGCGACCGTGCAGTAGAGCACCGCGTTGGACGCCCCACGGATCTGGCCGCGCACGGTGAGCCGGCCCTCGGTGAGGAGGGTGACCAGCTCGGTGCCGGTCAGGCTCCGCGACGGTATCCGTTCTGGCGCGGGCATACGTGTCCTTCCGGGTCGAGCGGCAGGCTGCACAGCGGGCACGGCGGGCGCCCGGCGTTCACGACATCCAGGGCGCGCTTGGCGAAGGCGCGGGCCTGCGCGCCGCTGAGGCGGACCCGGAGCATCGGCGGACCGTTCTCCTCGTCCTGGAGCAACCGCTCCTCGGCCTCCGCGAGATCGTCGTCGGAGTCCACGTCGAGCTCGACCAGCGCCTGCGCCTCGACGATCATGCGCTGCTCCTCGCCGTCCCAGGCGAGCGCCATCGTGCCGACCCGGAACTCCTCCTCGACGGGCACGTCGAGCGGCGCGGTGTCGGTGACATCCATCGGAGCCACGGCGGGCACCGGAGAATTCCCGCCGGTCCGCCGCACCACTTCGTCGAGCAGTTCGTCGATGCGCTCGGCGAGCGCGGCGACCTGAGTCTTCTCCAGGGCCACGCTGGTGACGCGTCCGCCTGAGGATGCCTGCAGGAAGAACGTACGACGTCCAGGCAACCCGACCGTACCGGCCACGAAGCGGTCCGGGGGGTCGTAGAGGAACACCTGACGGGACACGTCCTGTCTCCCTTGAAAATTGACGGCAGATGAGGGGCGGCCGGGGTCCGGGGGATTCCCCGGAAAGGGCGCCTACGGCGCGTCCACCCTACTGCGCAAAGCGATCACGGCGCCCCAGCGCCGCCCCCGACCGCCGCGTCCGCATCGGCGTCCGCCGCCGGGCGCCGGCCCTCGTCCGTTCCGGCTGTGTGCTCACGGGGCGCCAGCGGGGCGAGGTCCCCCGTGTCGCCGAGCCGCAGCAGGAAGGGCCGCAGCCTGGTGTAGCGGATCGCGGTGACCGAACAGGGGTCGGCGTGGATCCGCTGGAAGAGATCGAGATGCATGCCGAGCGCGTCGGCGACGAGGGCCTTGATGATGTCGCCGTGCGAGCACATCACATAGGCCGCGTCGTCACCGTGCTCGGCCTCGATCCGCGCGTTCCAGTCCCGTACCGCGTCGACGGCGCGTGCCTGCATGGCGCGCATGGACTCGCCGCCGGGGAACGCGGCGGCCGACGGATGCTGCTGCACGACGCTCATCAGCGGTTCGTCGGTGAGTTCCGCCAGCTTGCGCCCCGACCAGTCGCCGTAGTCGCACTCGCTGATCCGCTCCTCGGTGTGCAGCACCAGTCCCGGCCGGGCTTCGAGCAGTGGCTGCAGGGTTTCCCGGCAGCGCTCCAAGGGGCTGCTGACGGCGGCGGCGAGGGGCAGCGCGGCCAGCCGCCCGGGCAGCGCCGCGGCCTGGGCGGCACCGCGCTCGTCGAGCGCGACACCGGGGGTGCGGCCCGCGAGCACCCCGGCCGTGTTGGCGGTGGAGCGTCCATGGCGTACGAGGATCAGGGTGGGCATACGGGCCAGCGTAGGCCGCTGCCGCCGGTGAGGTGCGCCAGGGACCGGAGCAGGGAAGAATGCGCGCCGTGATTGTGGACAGTGCGATCTACCGGGGCGGGCGTCGTACCGAAGGCCCCGCCGACCTCTCCGATGCCCTCGCGGAGGCACGGGCCACCGGGGACGCGTTTCTCTGGATCGGTCTGCACGAGCCGACGGAGAAGGAATTCGAGCTCGTCAGCAGCGAGTTCGGACTCCATCCGCTGGCCGTGGAGGACGCCCTGAGCGCGCACCAACGGCCCAAGCTGGAGGTGTACGACGACTCGCTCTTCGCGGTCATCAAGCCGGTGGTGTACGAGCACCTGAGCGACACGGTCACCACCGACGAGCTGATGGCCTTCATCGGCGATTCGTTCGTCGTGACGGTCCGGCACGGGGAGGGCGCCCCGCTCGCCGCGGTACGCCGCCGTCTGGAGTCCGAGCCGGAGGTTCTCAAGCACGGGCCGACCGCCGTGCTGTACGCGATCAGTGACGCCGTCGTCGACCACTACATCGAGGTGGCGGGCGAGCTCCAGGTCGACCTGGAGGAGCTGGAGACCGAGGTGTTCGCGCCGACCGGCGCAGTGGACACCAAGAACACCGCGTCCCGTATCTACACCTTCAAGCGGCAGATCATGGAGTTCCGCCGTGCCACTGGTCCGCTGAGCGCCCCCATGGCCCGGCTGGCGAGCGCGGAGGTGCCGTTCGTCCACGAACACTCCCAGCCCTTCTTCCGCGACGTGAGCGACCATCTGACGCGCGCCAACGAGTACGTGGAGGGGCTGGACCGGCTGCTCTCCGACATCCTCTCGGCGCAGCTGGCCCAGGTGGGCGTGCGGCAGAACGACGACATGCGCAAGATCTCGGCCTGGGCGGCGATGGCCGCCGTACCGACCATGGTGGCGGGGATCTACGGCATGAACTTCGAGCACATGCCGGAGCTCCGCTGGGTGTGGGCCTATCCGGCGGTGATCGTGCTGATGGGCTCCGTGGTCTTCGGCCTGTACCGGCAGTTCAAGCGCCGCGGCTGGCTCTGACGGGCGGCCGGGCGCGGCGCCCGGATCAGGCGAACTCGGGCGCCTGCGTCGCGGGACCGCCCAGTGCGTCGCGCCGCTCGGGCGGCGCCAGGCTCACCATGCGCCGCCACCCCACGAGCCGTTCGTACGCGTAGACCCCGTGGATCCCCGCGGCCAGCACCGCCGTCTTGGCCCGGGGCCAGTGCAGGATGCGGCCCATGTGATTCATCACGGCGAGACTGACATCGCGGTACACCCGGATCTCGGTGAGCGCGCACTCGCGCAGAATGCGTTGGATCGTGCGGCCGTGTCCGAAGCGGGCGAAGCGGAGCAACTCCTCATGGCAGTAAGCCAGGTGGTTGTCCTCGTCGTTCGAGATCATCTTCACGGCGCGGCCGAGGTCGGGGTGGTCGGCGAAGTACTTGCGCAGCAGCGTCATCTGCTCGGAGGCTCGCTGTTCGGTGACCCGGCTGTGGGCGAGGTAGGTGATGATGTCGCGCTCGGAGAGCCGCTCCTGGCGCCCCAGCTGCTCATGGGCGAGGCCGATGCCGTGCCTCTCCAGCAGCATCGTGTAGTCGGTCTCGTGCGGAACCTCGACCGGCTGCAGCCCGCGCTTCTTCAGCAGCGCGTTGAAGATCCGGCCGTGCTTGTCCTCGTCGGCGCCGTGCCGCGCGATCTTGGGCGCCAGGGCCCGCTGGCTCTCGGGCACGAGGGCCGCGATACGCCCGTTCTCCCAGCCACCCTGGGACTCCCCGCTGGCCGCGATGGAACAGAACAGCCGGAACGACTCGTCCTCGTCGAGAATCTCCTGGAACAGGTTCCTTGCCGAGAGCATCACTGCCACCTCCGTACCGGCATCCGCCCATCGCCAGTCAAATGCGACACGCCCACCCGGGCAACAGGAGCACCTTCCGGCTGCGCCGGACGGCCTGCAACGCTCCAGCCCGTCCGGCGATCGAGGACGCAACCGTCAGCCCGGCGGCCCCGCACCGAACCGCACGCCGTTCGGCGTAACCACACGCCCCCGAACGCGTTGTTCCGCGTAACGGCCGTGGCGGGGAGGACCCCCGAGCCCCCACCACGGCCGTAGCGCCGTCCCGGAGCCCCGGGAGGCCCCGGAAGTCCGGATCCCGCGCTACGCGAGTCCGGACCGCTCCAGCGCATCCGTACCGGCCCGCAGAGCCGTGATCCGCTCATCGAGCGTGAACCCGGCCGGAGCCAGAGTCAGCGTCGTGACACCCGCCGCGGCATATGCCTGCATCCGCTCGGCGATCCGCTCGACCGAACCGAGCAGCGTGGTCTGGTCGATCAGCTGGTGCGGCACAGCGGCAGCAGCGCCGTTCTTGTCTCCGGACAGGTACTTGTCCTGAATCTCGGCGGCTTCCTTCTCGTACCCCATGCGCTGCGCGAGCTGGTTGTAGAAGTTCTGCTTGCGGCTGCCCATACCGCCCACGTACAGCGCGGTGTACGGACGGAACATGTCCGCGAGGCCATTGATGTCGTCACCGACGGCCAGCGGCAGCGTCGGGCAGACGTCGAAGCCCTCCAGGGTTTTGCCGGCCTTCTCGCGGCCCGCCCGAAGGTACTTCACCGCGGTGTCCTCAAGGTGCTCCGCGGACGGGAAGATCAGCAGCGCGCCGTCGGCGATCTCGCCGGTCTGCTCCAGGTTCTTCGGGCCGATCGCGGCGATGTAGAGCGGGATGTGCTCGCGCTGCGGGTGGACGGTGAGCTTGATCGGCTTGCCCGGACCGTCCGGCAGCGGAAGTGTCCAGTGCTGCCCCTCGTACGACAGCCGCTCACGGGACATCGCCCTGCGCACGATCTCGACGTACTCCCGGGTGCGGGCCAGCGGCTTGTCGAACTTGACGCCGTACCAGCCCTCGGAGACCTGCGGTCCCGACACGCCGAGGCCGAGCCGGAAACGGCCGCCGGAGAGCGAGTCGAGGGTGGCGGCGGTCATCGCCGTCATCGCGGGCTGGCGGGCCGGGATCTGCATGATCGCGGAGCCGACGTCGATCGATTCGGTCTGGGCGGCGACCCAGGAGAGCACGGTCGGCGCGTCGGAGCCGTACGCCTCGGCCGCCCAGCAGACGTCGTAACCGAGCCGGTCGGCCTCCTGGGCGACGGCGAGGTTGTCGCCGTCCATTCCCGCGCCCCAGTAACCGAGATTGATGCCGAGCCGCATAGCCGCTCCCCTTACTGATCAGTAACGTCCCTGAGCTTCGGACTCTAGCGCGCGGCAACGGGTTCCGGCAGGGGCGACTTGATGCCGGGTTGTCCACAGGCCTCCGCCCAGTGGGGCTCTGGCCAGTAATCTCAGCGCACATGGAGCAGAGGCATCTCGGCCGCACCGGCCTTCGAGTGTCCCGGATCGGGCTCGGCACCCTGACCTGGGGCCGGGACACCGACGAGCACGACGCTGCCGAACAGCTGAAAGCCTTCTGGGAAGCGGGCGGCACGCTGGTCGACACGGCTGATGTGTACGGCGGTGGGGAGGCCGAATATCTGCTCGGGCGGCTCACCGAGGGCCTGGTGCCACGGCGCGATCTGGTCATCGCGACGAAGGCGGGCAGCGTGGCCGACCCGTACCGCCGGTTCAACGGATCCCGCGGCCATCTGCTGGCCGCGCTGGACGCCTCCTTGGAACGGCTCGGTACGGATTACGTGGATCTGTGGCAGATCCACGCCTTCGACCCGGTGACTCCGCTGGAGGAGACCCTTCAGGCGGTGGACCTGGCCGTGTCCACCGGCCGCGCCCGGTACGCGGGGGTGTCGAATTTCTGCGGCTGGCAGCTGGCCAAGGCGGCGACCTGGCAGCTCGCGTCGCCCGGGGTGCGCACCCGGCTGGCGAGCACCCAGATGGAGTACTCCCTGTTGCAGCGGGGTGTGGAACGCGAGGTGCTGCCGGCCGCGCTCGATCTGGGTGTGGGGCTGCTTCCTTCCTCCCCGCTGGGCCGGGGTGTCCTGACCGGCAAGTACCGGACGGGCACTCCGGCGGACTCACGCGGCGCCTCGGAGCTGCTGGCCCCGTTCGTCGAGCCGTATCTCGACGACCCGGCGAGCCGCATCGTGGACGCGGTGGCGACGGCGGCCGACGGCCTGGCCACGACGGCACTCCAGGTAGCTCTCGCCTGGGTGCGGGACCGGCCGGGAGTGGTGGCCCCGATCGTCGGCGCGCGCAACGCGCAGCAGCTCATGGAGGCATTGTCAGTGGAGGCGCTTAGTCTTCCTGACGAGATCTGCCAGGCGCTCGACGATGTGTCGGCGCCCGTGCACCGCTATCCCGACCAGGACTGGAGCACGCTGTGACTGCGCTTCCCCGGGGGGAAACCCCCGGCTCCCCGGCCGCCGACGACGACAGCGTTGTCGCGGCCCCCTCCGCCGCCGTTCCCGCTCCGTCCCCGGAGGACGAGGGTCACGACGGCGGCGAGGGATCGACGACGGCCGATGACGCCGTCGGCGCCGCGGAGACGGAGGACGACGACTCCGGGACCTCCGGGACCGAGGAAGCAGCCGAAGCCGGCGCCGGGGCCGACGGCATGACGTACACCGATGAAGCGGCCGACGAGACCGGCGGCACGACCGACACCGACGGGACAGCCACGGCCGACGGCGCCGTGGACGGGGCGGCTGCCGCCCCCGCACCGCTCTCCGAGGCCGAGGCCGAGCTCGCCGCCCAGCGTGAGCTGAGGGAGCGGATCGAGAAGCGCAAGGCCGAGAAGGAAGGCCCCATCGCCGCCGGTGCGAAGCTGAGCGGCCAGGCGGCCGATCTGCTGGCGGCCGTGCGTGCCGTGGAGAGCGGTGAGAAGCCCGCCGCCGCGTTCTTCGACTCGCCCGCACCCGCCGCCCCTCGCCGGGCCGCTCCCACGCCCGCTCCGGTACGCCCCCGCGCGCCCGAGCAGGCCCCGGCTCCGCAGGGTGCCTCACCGGAAGCTGTCGCCGCGGTGGCCGCCGTACTGACCGAGGGCGGTGCGCCCGGAGCGCTGGCGGGCCCGGCGGCCGAGGCCCTCGGTGCGCAGGCCGCCGATGCCCTGCGCGAGGACCCGTGGCAGTTGCTGGCCGTGCCGGGAGTCAGGCCCGAGCAGGCCGACGGTTTCGCACGGGGCGTGCTGGGCGCCGAGTGCGGTCCGGACGACGAGCGGCGCACCGCGGCCCTGGTCGGCTGGCTGCTGGAGCGGGCCGCGCTCCAGGGCCACACGGCACTGGACGCGGCGGCGGTACGTGCCGCGCTCGCCGAGCGCTCGGTGACCGACCCCGACTCGGCCGTACAGCACGCCGTCGCCGAGGGCGTCGTCCTGGTCTTCCAGGACGGGCAGGACGACCAGGAGTCCGAGGCACTCGCGGAACCGGGCGAGGAAGCCGAAGGAGGCGCGGAGGACCGGGCCGGGCAGGAACCGGTGCAGGTGCTGCTCGGTCTCGACCGGTACGCACTCGCCGAGGAGAGCCTCGCCGACGGTCTTGCCCGCCTGGTCAACGCCTGTGAGAAGGACGCCGACTGGACGGAGCCGGCCTCGGCCGCGGGCTCCCCGTCGGCGGCCGAGCTGATCCGTGCGGTCGCGGCCCATGGCCTCGTGGCGCACACCGGTGGCGAGGCGGCCAGGGCCGAACCCGCCGCGCTGATCACCGCGGCCCGCGGCCTCGGGCTGCGCGCCCTGGGGGCCGTGCACAGCGTCGACGGCAGGCGCCGGCTGGCCGAGGCGACCGGCGATCCGTCGGCGGCCGTCACATTCGCCGGGCTGCTCTCCGGTGCGGAGGGCCCGGGACGGGACGAGGAGGGGGCGATCGCCGTCGACCTGCTCGTCGTGCTGGACGCCCCGCAGCTGGACGTCGAGACCGCCGCGATCCTCGTGGAGTCGCTGGCCGACGGCACCCGGCTGGTGCTCAGCGGCGACCCGGGCGTGCTGGGCTCGGCCGGTGCGGGTCGGGTGTTCGCCGATGTGCTGGATGCCCGTGCCTGCCCGCAGATCGTGTCCCGTACGCCGGATCCGGGACCGATCGGCGAACTGGTCTCCGGCATCGGCATCGGCGAGCTGAACCAGGTCGCGGCGCCCGGCAAGGAGGTGGTGATCGTCCCCGTGCGCGACGCGGGCGAGGCGGTGCACCGCACCGTGCAACTGGTCGCCGACTCGGTGCCGCGCGCCATCGGCGTACCGTCGGCCGACACCCAGGTGATCACCGTCGGCCACGGCGGCTCGGCGGGCACCCGGGCGTTGAACGCGGCACTGAAGCAGCGGCTCAACCCCGGGCCGGGGCGGTTCGGCGGCTTCGACCCGGGCGACCGTGTCGTCCATGTCCCGACGCCCGGCAGGACCGTGCCCGGGGTGGTCGTCTCGGCCGACGCCGAGGGCCTGCATCTGGAATGCGGGGGCACGAAGGTCGTCGTACCGAAGGAGCGTGTGGAGTCGTCCGTACGCCACGGCTGGGCCCTCAGCGCCCACCAGGCGGCCGGGATGCGGTGGCCCGCAGTGGTCGTCGTGCTGCCGGGTGACGCCGCCCAGGGGCTGAGTCGCTCCTGGGTGTACACCGCCTTCAGCCGCGGGGAGCGGCATCTGTCCGTCGTGCACGGGGTGGATCAGGCGCTCCAGCGCGCGGTCGCCCAGTCCCCGGCCCAGGACCGCACGACACGACTGCGCACCCTGCTGGAGGCTCCGGCCGGATGACCGGGCCGCGCCCTGTCCCCCACCGCCGGACGGGCTCGGTTTCGAGCCCGTCCGGCGGACGGATCAGGAACTGTCCACCACGAGGCCGGCCGGTTCCTCGTCCGATTCGTCCTCGTCGAAGACGGCGCTGACGTCGAAGCGGCAGACCACCAGCTGCGGGTCCGCTTCGTCGAACGGTGCGCCGAGCCACTCCCCCGCCTCGGGCAGCTCCTCCGCAGCCGTGACCCAGAGCGTGGAGTCGCCCTCCTCCAGACCGAACTCCGTATGCCGGGAAGCGATCTCGTCCGGTTCGTACTCACCGAAGAGCACTCCGAGCGCGGCATGGACGCTGGAGCCCACCACCGCGGCGCTCCCGCCGGCGCGGTCGTCCGGATCGAGGTCGGCGATGCGCTGGGCCTGTGCGAGCAGCCGCGGCGGCTCCACCACCGCGTAGTCGCGCCGGATCAGCACACTCAGCGCGTTCGGCTCCTCGGGGCCGGCGTACGGCGGCAGGGAGTCCTCCGCACCCGGGATCTCGAAAGGGGTGACCTCGTCGTAGCGGTCGTAGAGCAGCTCGTCGTAGAACTCGGCGGCAGCGGCCAGTGCGTTGAACGCGTCATAGACAGCGGGGTCATCGTCCCCTGTCCGGCGTTCGACCGCCTCGAGGTGATGGTCGAGCGCGGCTTTGATCGCTTCGGCGGCGGCGCGTACCTCGGCAGCGGTGGGCTGCGCAGCATCAGACATAGTGCAGACGCTATCCGTACACGGGCTCTGCCCGCACAATAGATGCGATGCCGGAATACGAATTTGTCGATGTGTACGTACCGCGCGGGGTGTCCCGGAAGGAGACGGCCCGCCTGCTGACCGACCACGCCGAGTACGGGCACTGGGAGTTGGACCGACTGACGCTGCGCCGTGACGGCAGCCGCAGGGTGCGGCTGCGCCGACGGATCATCCGCCAGCTCCGGGCCACCTGGTGAGACGGAGCGGGCCCCGCAGTCGCGGGGCCCGCTCCCTTCGCTGTGCTTGCGTCGCCGCCTCGGTCCGCTATGCGGACGTCCGGGCGCGGCGGTACAGCACCGTGCCCGCACCCGCCAGCAGCAGGCCCACGCTCGCCGGAACCAGCAGGTCGAGCCCGCCCGCTCCGGTGTGTGCGAGCTGTGCGACGTTCTGTGTCTCGTGCGCGTTCGACACGTTTCGCGGTCCGGGTGCCGGGGGCTGGTTCTCGGTGACCGGGGTAACCGGAGTGCCGATCGGCGGAGTGACGACGTCCGGAACATTTCCGCAGTCGTTGCCGGAGGCGGGATTGAGCAGTCCGCCGATGGTGACGCTGTTCCCGCAGGCGTTCACGGGGATGTCGATGGGCACCGCGATGTTGTTGCCCGAAAGCACACCGGGCGAGCCGCTCGTAACCCCCTCGGCCCTCGCACCGCTCCCGGTGTCGCTCGTGACGGCCCGGTGCTTGCCGGCCCCCGCCCGGTGCGTCCGGGTCCGGTCGCCGGACTCCTGACTGCCCGAGGCGTGGCGGCCCGAGGCAGCGCTCTGCGAAGCGTTTCCGCAGGTGTTTCCTGCGGCCGGGTTGAGCAGTCCGACAACACTCACGGAGTTGCCGCACACGTTGACCGGTACGTCGACCGGGATCTGGACCGAATTCCCTGAAAGCACCCCCGGGGAATTCGATGCGCCGCCGGCCGCTCCCGCGTCGGCGTGCGCGTAACCGCCACTCAGCGCGAGCACGCCGCCCGCAGCCGCCATGGTGATCAGGCCTTTACGCGTGACCTGTCGCATAGGTTGTTTCCTGCCTTCTACCTTCCGGATTACCCCCGGACTTGACCGTGCGGGGGCCGATTACCCAGCGGCCCCGGAGTGCATGGCGTGCACTCCGGGGCCGACCGGATTCAAACCCTTACGGGTTGACGCACAACGTCAGGCATTGGCGCAGGTGTTGCCGAAGGTGGGGTTCAGCAGCCCGACCACGGAGATCGTGTTGCCACACACGTTCACCGGCACGTGCACGGGCACCTGGATGACGTTGCCCGAGACCACACCGGGGCTGCCGGCAGTGGCGCCCTGGGCACCGGAGTCCGCGACGGCCATGCCCGCACCCGCGAGCACCAGACCACCAGTGACAGCCGCAGCAGCGACGACCTTCTTGATCATTATTCCTCCTAGTTGGCAATGCGGTCCCAGCCGCGGACCGCATCACTTGTAACGAGGAAGAGGTAATTGGGCTACGAGCGTATGGTTCCTTTCACTCGTTCCGGTCAAATACGCACACGCTGGCGATTGTTGACGCAGAGAATCAGCGGAAAAGCGGCAGAGACTCAGCAGTTGTCGATGAAACGGTCGAGCACCCGCACACCGAACTGCAGACCGTCCACGGGTACACGCTCGTCCACGCCGTGGAACATGCCCGCGAAGTCGAGCTCCGGCGGCAGCTTCAGCGGTGCGAACCCGAAGCAGCGGATACCGAGGTCGTCGAAGGACTTGGCGTCGGTACCGCCGGAAAGCATGTAAGGGACGGCGCGCGCGATCGGGTCCTCCGCCTTCAGGGCGACCTGCATCGCGTCCACGAGCGAACCGTCGAAGCTGGTCTCCAGCGCCTTGTCCCCATGCACGTCCTCGCGCTTCACCCGCGGGCCGAGGATCCGGTCCAGATCGGCCAGGAACTCGTCCTCGAAACCGGGCAGGAAGCGGCCGTCGACATGGGCGGTGGCCTGGCCGGGGATCACGTTCACCTTGTAGCCGGCGCCGAGCATGGTGGGAGCGGCGGAGTTACGGAGCGTGGCGCCGATCATCTTGGCGATGCCGCCCAGCTTGGCCAGCGTGGCCTCCATGTCCTCCGGGTCGAGCGGGGTTCCGAGCGCATCGGACAGCTCGTCGAGGAAGGACCGTACGGTCTTGGTCACCCGGACCGGCCACTTGTGCCGCCCCAGCCGCCCGACCGCCTCGCAGAGCTCGGTGATCGCGTTGTCGTTGTTGGTCATCGAGCCGTGGCCGGCGGTGCCGTCCACGGTGAGCCGCATCCAGTGCATGCCCTTCTCGGCCGTCTCGACGAGGTAGAGCCGCAGCTTCTCGTTCACCGTGAAGGAGAAGCCGCCGACCTCGCCGATCGCCTCGGTGACACCCTCGAAGAGGCCTGGGTGCTTGTCCACGAGATACCGCGCGCCGTACGTACCGCCCGCCTCCTCGTCCGCGAGGAAGGCCAGCACGATGTCGCGCGGGGGCTTGCGGCCACTGCGCATCCGGTCGCGGACCACCGCGAGGGTCATCGCGTCCATGTCCTTCATGTCGACCGCGCCGCGGCCCCACACGCAGCCGTCCGCGACCTCGCCCGAGAACGGGTGGTGCGTCCAGTCGTGAGCATTGGCCGGAACCACATCGGTGTGCCCGTGGATCAGCAGCGCGGGCTTGGACGGGTCCTCGCCCTCGATCCGCGCCACGGTCGAGGCCCGGCCCTTGTGGGACTCGAAGATCTGCGGCTCCAGCCCGACCTCGGCGAGCTTCTCCGCGACGTACTCGGCGGCGACCCGCTCTCCCGGACCCGAGTGGTCCCCGTAGTTACTGGTGTCGATCCGGATCAGCTCACGACAGAGGTCCACGACCTCGTCCTCGCCCGAGACGGTCCGGGCCGTGTTGGTCTCGCTCACACTGCTTCCTTCCACTGTCACCGTGGTGCTCCCCCTCATCCTCCCGCGCCCGGCACGCACGCCCAAGGCCCCCACACCCCCCGTCATGCGCCCTTCACACTCCCCCTGGAGTGATCGAGCACCCCCGAATGTTTGCTATTGTTTTCCATGTCGGAACGGGCCAGGCCCGCGAGACAGACACCTTGTCCGGGTGGCGGAATGGCAGACGCGCTAGCTTGAGGTGCTAGTGCCCTTTATCGGGCGTGGGGGTTCAAGTCCCCCCTCGGACACAGAGAGAATGCCGATCAGGAGCAATCCTGGTCGGCATTCTGCGTTGCGCCCGTGCCGTCCCACATGGGCCGGAGCAGGGTACAACCCTTGTTGAATCGGTTCATTCCTCGCTGACGTCCAGCAGCACGGAGGCCATCGCCGAGCGAGGAGTCCCATGAACCGCACACACAAACGCTGGTTCATCGCCGCCGACGGCGAGTCGGGGAAGCGTTCGGGAACGAGACCATCCGCGTCACCCCGGACGGCGAAGTGTCCATCAGGCTGCCCGCCCCGCTCGCGCACCTGGCCGACGCCCGGCACGGCCGGTACGTCCTCACCGCCCGTATCGGGTTCGCGCACCGGGGCCAGGCATGGGCCGACCGCATCACCGCCAACCGGGCCGTCGCCTACCGCATCCACCTCGACACCGACCGTCGCCGCCGGTACCTCACCCCGTCGTGCACACCATCCCATGGAGGCCGCCCGCGCCCGGGGCATGATCGGCGTCCAGCACGCAGCAGTGGGTCCAGGACCCACTCATGCGCACTGGTCAGGAACGGTGCACCGTTCTGGTTCACCGCGCGGCGGTGGACGAGCGAGCAGCTGGATGCGGCGGAGCACGTAACGGAGTTGCGGGCCGGCGAGACCGTCTGGGTCAATCTGGACCATGCGGTGCAGGGGATCGGTGCGCAGTCGTGCGGGCCGGGGGTGCTGCCGGAGTACCGGCTCGATGCGGAGGCTGCGGAGTTCTCGTTCGTGTTCTCGGCGACCGGATGATCTGCGGTGACAGGCGGGGAGGGGCTTCCTCAGGGCGTGGTGCGGTCCGGCGCGCTGCACGCCTGCTCCGGGCGAAGACGTAGCATCGAGGCTTTGCGCGATCTTCGTACTTGGCAAGGGGGGAATGTGATGGACAGCAGGCGCAGGCGGCGGGGCGCACTCCTCGCCGGAACGGTCGTCGGGGCGGTGCTCGTCTCCGCCATCGGGCTGTGGGCGACGGACAGTTGGCCGTTCCGGGACAACTACTGCTGGGGAGCCTGGGAGCAGAACAGCGGTGCGGCCTTCCTCGGTGACGACGGGCTCGACAAGTCCGGCTCCGAGCGGCGCGCCACCGAGTCCGCCCCGCCCTCGGCCGGCCGTCACCACGCCAGCTGCACGGTCGCGGTGACCTCGACGGTTCCGGACGACGACTCGGACGAGCCGCTCACGTTCAAGGAGCAGGTCACCGTCGAGTACGGTCCGGTTCCCACCGGGGTCGAGGAACACCGTGCCTGGATAGCCCGGTACTTCGACGGGTCGGCCTCCCAACTGCCCGACGGGCTCGACGGGCTGGTCGCCGGTGACCGGGCGATGCTGGTCCTGCCCGACACCTGTGATGTGGACGGCAGGCCGTCCGCGGTGACGATCCGGAGCGAGAGCACCGGCGACGGCCATCTGGGCAAGGTCGCCATGCCGTTCACGATCGGCAGCCGGTCAACCGTCTCCCGGCTGCTGCTGGATGCCGCCAACACCGGCATGCGAAAAGCCGGCTGCGCACCGGACGAGCCCCTGCGCATGACCTCGCCCATCGTGACGGTCGCCGAGGACGACGAGAGCGCCCGGAGCCCGCTGTGCCGGATACCCGGCGTGACGCTCGAACTCGGCCGGAGCTCCCAGTACCAGGAACAAGTGGGGGTGGTCGGCGAGCGGCTCCAGACCTGTTCGGTGGTGTGGCGCGCGCCGCGGATGCCCGACGAGCCGGCGGCGCAGTACGTGATGGCGGGTGAGCCACGCCTGGTCGCGCTGTTCAAGGGGCTTCCCGAGGGCGCCGGCAACGGGCTCGTACGCACCGAGTGCAACGGGCGGCAGACGGTGTTCTACGGAAACGTCCAGTCCGGTCCGAAAGGTGCGGGCCGGCCCGACAACCGGCAGGTGTTCACGAACTTCACCAAGTCCGTGAGCAAGCGCATCGGGTGCGGGGCCGGTGGGGTCGCGTGAACGGCGAAGGGACCGAAGAGAACGGGGCAGCGGCGGTGGACGGCGAGACCACAGTTCCTCAGGAGCAGGCGCAGGAACGGGAACAGGAACAGGCGCACGAGCCACAGCCCGGCCCGTCCCCGGACCAGGAGCCCGCCCTTTCGCACACCCCCGTTCTGCGCCGCCTGTTCCGCAGCCGTACCGCTCGCGCCGTCACTGCCGCCGGGCTGGTCGGTGCTCTCCTCGGCGCCGGTGCGGTGGCCTGGCGGACGGACACGCTTCCGCTGCCCGGTCCCGCCCCCTGCTGGGACTCGCTCGGCGACTCGACCATGTCGGACCTCTTCGGTGACCGCAGGACCGAGGTCGAGGAGCAGTCCCTGCAGGCCAATCCACGCGATCGCGAACCGTCGTACGGACAGTGCCGCGTCACCA
Source organism: Streptomyces sp. NPDC037301 (assembly GCF_055602785.1). Lineage (NCBI taxonomy): Bacteria > Bacillati > Actinomycetota > Actinomycetes > Kitasatosporales > Streptomycetaceae > Streptomyces > Streptomyces sp. NPDC037301. Next base: position 146,903 of record NZ_JBVJWD010000009.1, on the reverse strand, counting down.
GCTACAAGGACGGCAATCCCCGCCGCCAAGTGACCCTGCGGGTGCACCAGCTGGACGGTCTCCGGGGCACCGACGCGCACGCATGGCCGCAGGAGTTCCTCGCGGCCGGCATGGTGTCGCTCGGCGACGGACTGCCCGGGATGACCTCGTCGTCGCGCGCCTGGCTGGCGCTGCCGCAGAGCTGCACGGGACGGGACGAGTTCACCGGTCCCACCGTGGTGGACATCGGCATGGGACAGGCCGGACTCGACACCGGGTCGGAGTACGACCGGGAGAACCGCGCCGCCCTGACCCGCGCGCTGGTGGAGGCGACCAACGGCGTCATCCGCGAATTCGGCTGCTCCGGCACCTATCGGATACCTCGCACCCTGCCCGCCCTCGTGGACCGGCAGGGCACGAAGGCCAATGCCTTCTGCGGCGTCAAGGGCCTCACCGTCCCCGCGGCGTACCGCAAGGCTCTGGAGCAGACTCGCGTCAGCGACGACGGCGGGCCCGCCCGGGTCTGCGAGTCCGGTGACGGCTACTCCCCCGTCGTGCGGATGACCACGGTGACGGACCCGGCGCTGACCGAGATCTTCTCCGGAGGCACACACAAGGCCGGTCTGCCTCTCAAAGGCTCCAAGGGGTTCGGTCGGCTCGACGGATCGCGGGCCGTCTACCGGGCAAGCTGCCAGACCGGGCCCGTGATCTTCATGGTGGAGCAGCTGGATCAGCCGACGGACGAGGGCGTCGACCTCACGCGTGAGCTGCTGCCCGGCTATGTCGCCGCCGAGGCCGAGCGCATCGGGTGCGGCCCGGAGAAGGTGACGCTGCCGAACGCCTGAGTGCGGGGGGGCAGGGCCCCGGTGGGCGGGCGGAACGGGCGATACTGTGCGGACACCCCGGCAGAAGATACGAGGAGCCCGCACCATGCTCACCGCTGTACCGGTCGGCGCACCCCGATGAGGGGGCGTGCGAAGCCCCCGTCGGCACCGTTGCCGCAGCGGGACGGGATCGATCCGGTCCGGCTGCGGCTCCCCGAGGATCCGGACGGCCGGTGGGCGACGGTACGCGATCATCTGCTGGCGCGGTTCGCGGGTGCGATCGGGGCGGCGCGGGTGGACGCCATGCTCGCCGAGGGCCGGTTCGTCTCCGTACAGGGCCCGGTGTCCGCCGACGAGCCGTACACCACCGGCCGGTACATCTGGTTCCACCGGGATTTCGCGCCGGAGGAGCCGGTGCCGTTCCCGGTCGGTGTCGTCCACCGCGACGAGCACATCGTGATCGCGGACAAGCCGCACTTCCTGGCGACGACACCGCGCGGCCGGCACATCACCGAGACCGCGGTGGCCCGGCTGCGCCGCGAGCTGGACCTGCCCGAGCTGCAGCCCGCGCACCGGCTGGACCGGCTGACCGCGGGCCTCGTCCTCTTCGTCGTGCGGCCCGAGGAGCGGGGCGCGTACCAGACGATGTTCCGGGACCGCTCGGTGTTCAAGGAGTACGAGGCGGTGGCACCGTACGACCCCGAGCTGGCCTTCCCGCGGACCGTACGCAGCCGCATCGTCAAGGAGCGCGGGGTCATCGCCGCCCGCGAGGAGCCGGGCGAGCCGAACAGCGAGAGCCGGATCGAGTTGCTGGAACACCGGGAGGGTCTCGGCCGGTACCGGCTGCTGCCCGCGACCGGACGCACCCATCAGCTGCGAGTCCATATGAACAGCCTGGGGCTGCCGCTCGTCCATGACCCGGTCTACCCGGTGGTCCGGCCGGAGGATGCGACCGACGACTGGTCGCACCCACTCCAACTCCTGGCCCGGGTGCTGGAGTTCACCGATCCGGTCACAGGCGGGCCGCGCCGCTTCGAGAGCGGGCTGCGGCTCTGCGCATGGCCCGGACCGGTGAGCCGCGGTTCTCAGTGACCGCGGGCGATCCACTCGTCCAGATGCGGGGCCTCCGCGCCGATGGTCGTGGAATCGCCGTGTCCGGTGCGGACGGTGGTCTCCGGCGGCAGGGCGAGCAGCCGGTCCCTGATCGACGCGACGATCGTCGGGAAGTGGGAGAAGGACCGCCCGGTGGCTCCGGGGCCGCCCTGGAAGAGCGTGTCACCCGTGAAGACGGTGGACAGCCCGGGGGCGTACAGGCAGACGGCGCCCGGGGCATGACCGGGGGTGTGCAGGACCTGGAGTGTCGTTCCGGCGATCTCCAGCTCCTGGCCGTCGGCCAGTTCGCCGTCCGGGGCGCGGTCCGGGTGGGTCTGCTTCCACAGCGGCAGGTCGTCGGGGTGCAGCAGGACCGGTGCGCCGGTGGCGTCGGCGAGGGCCGGGGCCGCGTCGATGTGGTCGTTGTGCGCGTGCGTGCAGACGATGGCGCGCAGCGTACGGCCGTTCAGCGCGGCCTCGATGGCGGCGGCGTCATGGGCGGCGTCGATGACGATCGCCTCGGTGTCGTCGCCGACGATCCAGACGTTGTTGTCGACGTCCCACTCCCCGCCGTCGAGGGCGAAGGTGCCGGAAGTGACGAGGTGGTCGATGCGGGCGGTCATCAGAAGACCACCACCGAGCGCAGCACGTCGCCTTCGTGCATCCGGGCGAAGGCCTGCTCGATGTCGCCGAGCCCGATGGTCTCGGTGACGAACGCACCGAGGTCGATCCGGCCCTGCTGGTGCAGGTCGATGAGCATCGGGAAGTCGCGCGAGGGCAGGCAGTCGCCGTACCAGGAGGACTTGAGCGAGCCGCCGCGGCCGAAGACGTCGATGAGCGGCAGTTCCAGCTGCATCTCCGGGGTCGGGACGCCGACCAGGACGACGGTGCCTGCGAGGTCGCGGGCGTAGAAGGCCTGCTTGTACGTCTCCGGGCGGCCGACCGCCTCGATGACGACGTCCGCGCCGTTGCCGTCGGTCAGGGAGCGGATCGCCTCGACCGGGTCGGTGGAGCGGGAGTTGACGGTGTGCGTGGCGCCCATCGTCTTCGCCGTCTCCAGCTTGCGGTCGTCGATGTCCACGGCGATGATCTTCGCCGCGCCCGCCAGCCGCGCGCCCGCGATCGCCGCGTCGCCGACACCGCCGCAGCCGATCACGGCGACCGAGTCGCCGCGGCCGACCTGCCCGGTGTTGATGGCGGCGCCGATGCCCGCCATCACGCCACAGCCGAGCAGCCCGGCGACGGCCGGGGAGACCTCCGGGTCGACCTTGGTGCACTGACCGGCGGCGACCAGGGTCTTCTCGGCGAACGCGCCGATACCGAGCGCCGGTGACAGCTCCGTGCCGTCGAGCAGCGTCATCTTCTGCTTGGCGTTGTGGGTGTTGAAGCAGTACCAGGGGCGGCCGCGCAGGCACGCACGACACTGCCCGCACACGGCACGCCAGTTGAGGATGACGAAGTCGCCGGGCTCGACGTCCGTGACCCCCTCGCCGACGGACTCCACCACGCCCGAGGCCTCGTGGCCGAGCAGGAAGGGGAAGTCGTCGTTGATGCCGCCCTGCTTGTAGTGGAGGTCGGTGTGGCAGACGCCGCACGCCTGGATCTTCACCACGGCCTCGCCGGGGCCCGGGTCCGGGATCACGATCGTCTCGACCCGTACCGGCTCGTTCTTCCCCGGTGCGATGACACCTTGCACCTGCTGCGACATACCGTGGTCTCCCTGTTTCCGTCATTTCGTGAAGATCGAACACGAACAACCGTACGCCCCGTGAGGGTGTCACGACGGCGCGCCGCGTTGGCGGGAAACGACTGCTGTCCATCCGGTGGGACGCACCGCTCGCGGCGCCGGGGACGGTGGCCACCACAGGCACGGCGGCCGACTCGGCTGCGCCGGCGGCCCGCGCGGGATCGTTCCGCGGGGACCACCGTATTGCCTCAGGCCTCGTGGACCCGCCTGCCGCCCACGTACGTCTGAAGGACGCGGGTGTGACCGATCTCCTCGGGCGGGCCCGCGTACGGGTCCCGGTCCAGGACCACCAGGTCGGCGAGGGCTCCGGGACGGATGCTTCCGGTGTCGTCCAGATGGTTCACATACGCCGAGCCCGCCGTGTACGCGGCGATGGCCGCGGTCAGGGAGATGCGCTGCTCCGGGAGGAAGACCGGCCCCTCGCTCTCGGGGGTCACCCGGTTGACCGCGGTGTGGATGCCGTGCAGCGGATCGGCGCTGCTGACCGGCCAGTCACTGCCTGCCGCGACCGTCGCGCCGGAGCGCAGCAGGGCGCCGAACGGGTACTGCAGTGCGGCGCGTTCGGCTCCGAGGAAGGGGATGGTCAGCTCGTCCATCTGCGGTTCGTGCGCGGCCCAGAGCGGCTGGATGCTGGCCGTGGCGCCCAGTTCGCGGAACCGGGGGATGTCGTCGGGGTGGACGATCTGGAGGTGGGCGAGGTGGGGGCGGGTGTCGGTGCGGCCGTTGGCGGCGCGGGCCGCTTCGACGGCGTCGAGTGCCTCGCGCACGGCGCGGTCGCCGAGCGCGTGGAAGTGGGCCTGGAAGCCGAGGGCGTCCAGCTCGGTGACGTGGCGACGCAGCTCGACGGGGTCGACGAAGCTGGTGCCGCGGTTGGCGGTGGCGCAGCCGCAGGCGTCGAGGTACGGGGTGAGCAGGGCGGCGGTGCCGGTTTCCGCGACCCCGTCCTGCATGATCTTCACCGAGTCGGCCCGGAACCGCCCGGCGATCAACTCCTCCCGCCTGGCCATGAGTTCGGGGATCTGCTCGGCGCCGCGTTCGCGGTCCCACCAGAGGGCACCGACGACCCGGGCCGTGAGCGAGCCGTCGCGGGCGGCGGTCAGATAGGCGTCGGACACATCGTCCATCGAGCCGTGGACGCCGACCATGGCGTCCTGCCAGGCGGTGATTCCGTACGAGTGGAGCAGACGCTGGGCACTGAGCAGGGCGGCGAGCCGGTCGGCGGGGGTGGAGCGCGGGGCGTGGCGGGCGACCAGGTTCATGGCGCCCTCCTGGAGGAGTCCGGTGGGCTCGCCGCGGTCGTCGCGCTCGATGCGGCCGTCGGCGGGGTCCGGGGTGTCCCGGGTGATGCCGGCGAGCGCCAGGGCGCGGGTGTTGACCCAGGCGCCGTGGTGGTCGCGGTTGGCCAGGAAGACGGGCCGATCGGCTACGCCGGTGTCGAGCTGCTCCCTGGTCGGGCTGCCGCCGTCGAAGGCCTCCATGGACCAGCCGCCGCCGGTGATCCACTCCTGGCCGGGGTGGCTGTCGGCGTACGCGCGCACGGCGGCGAGCGTGTCCGTCGCCGCATGGACATCCGTGAGGTTGCACCGGGCGAGTTCGAGACCGGCTGCGACGGGGTGGATGTGCGCGTCCTGGAAGCCGGGGACGAGCAACCGGCCGGCGAGGTCGACGACTTCGGTTTTGGGGCCGATCAGTTCGCGCACCTCGTCGTGGCCGACGGCGGTGATGCGGTCGCCGGTGACGGCGACGGTGGTGGCGCGGCTGCGTGCGGCGTCCATGGTGAGGGCCGGGCCGCCGGTGAGGACGAGATCGGCGGGGGCGTGGTGCACGGGGCTGTTCCGTTTCCGTGAGGGCCGTGCTCGGCTGGAGGCCGGCAGGGGTACGGGGGTCAGGCTGTTTCGACCACCATGGGCTCGGTGACGGCGACGGAGCGGCCGGTGGTGAAGTACGGCGACTTCCTCACCCACTTGGCCCAGGCCGCCGCGCCCACACCGGTCAGCAGCATGACCGCCGGACAGAACAGCATGAACCAGCCGTTGTCCGGGCTGATCTCGAAGTGGTCGGCGGAGGTGTAGAAGGACCAGCAGAGATAGCCGCCGAGGCCGAGCAGCACGGCGGCGCTGAGCACCGGGAGCACCACAGCCCGCAGGGCCTCGGACCAGCTCTCGCGCAGCGCCCCGCGGAAGCGCGCGGCGGCGGCCAGGGCGGTGAGCGCGTAGTACAGCGAGACGACGACACCGATCGCGTTGACGGAGGCCAGGATGAGGTCGCCGACCTTCGGGATGACGAGTGAGACGACGGCGATGGCGGCGGCTACACAGCCGACCGCGATGGTTCCGGCCGCCGGTGTCCCGTAGCGCGGGCTGACCCTGGTCCAGAACGCGCCGAGCGTGCGGTCGCGGCCCATCGCGAACATGCCGCGCACGGTGGGGATCACACCGGACTGGAGGGAAGCGATGGCGGAGAAGGTGAGGGCGATCAGCGGGAGTGCGGCGAGCGGCTGATGGGCGAGCCGGTCGCCGAAGTAGGTGAGTCCCTGGGCGCCATGACCGGTCAGCTCGTCCAGCGAGAGGACGCGTTGGAAGGCGAAGGAGCCGAGCAGGAAGAGACCGAGCATGGTGAAGAGGGTGATGAGTCCGGCCCGGGAGGCGTCCTGCGGGTCGCGGATCTCCTCGGTGACGCTGAACGACGATTCGAAGCCCCAGTAGCAGAAGACCGAGAGCAGAAGGCCCTCGGCGAGTTGCTGTCCGGAGGGAATGGTGAACGGGTTGATCCAGTCGAGGCTGAACGGGTGCGGGCCGACGACCAGTCCGTATCCGCAGAAGCCGAGCAGGACGACGTACTCGAAGACGAGAAGGTATTTCTGCAGGTTGGCGGCGGACCGGATGCCGGTGATCGCGGTGAAGGTGACGACGATCAGCACGACGATGCCCAGCGCGGTCGACTGGGCGGTGGAGTCCGGGTCGAGGTGGAGCCCGGCGAGGGTGTGCAGCCCTCCCTCGCCGGCGAGTTGGAGGAGGGCGGAGCCCGTGACGGTCGTGGTGTAGGACAGGAAGACGATCGTGGAGACGATGCCGATCCAGCCGACGAGGAAGCCGAGCCAGGGGCTGAGGGAACGGCCGACCCAGACATAGCCGCTGCCCATGTTCGGCTCGACCTTGTTGAGCCGGGAGTACGCGCCGGCGATACCCAGGATGGGCAGGAACGCGAGCAGCATGATGATCGGCAGATGCAGGCCGACGGCGCCCGCGGTCACGCCCAGCCCGATACCGATGCTGGAGGTGGCGGCGGTGGAGGAGGCGGCGATGACGACGCCGTCCACGACACCGAGGCTCCTCTTCAGTGCCGCGGGTGCCGGTGGGTCACTGCCGTAGGGGGTGGGTGAGTCCGTCACGGTGGCTCCTTCGCCGAGGGGCGCTCTTCGGCCCCGATGGCGGCACATCGAACTCTCCGACGGGTTCACACGTCAACGCTGTTGTCATAAGGTGCCGCCATGAGCGCGAGCGAGCGGGTGGTACCGGAGGGGGCGCGGCGCCGCAGGCGCCCCACCAAACAGGGCACGGTGCTGTCCGAGCAGCTGATCGTGGAGACGGCGTTGCGACTGATCGGGGAGCACGGGGCGGCGGCGCTCACCGTACGCCGGCTCGGTGCGGCTCTCGGCTGCGATCCCAGCGCGCTCTACCGGTACTTCCGGGACACGGACGAACTACTGCTCGCGGTGGCCGACGAGTTGATCGGCCGTACGTTGCGCACCTGGCGGCCGACGGGTGACTGGCGGGCCGATCTGCGCACCCTCGGCCTGCGGATGCACGCGGACTATCTGGCGCACCCTCAGGCGGCGACGCTGACCTGTGCACGGGTGACCGGCCGGACGCACGAGATCCGGTCGGTGGAGGCGATTCTCGGGGTGTTGCGCGGTGCGGGATTCCCGGATGCCGAGGCGGTGCGGATCTACCACGTCTTCGTGGACCAGACGCTGTCGTTCGCGGCGCTGGACGCGTCCACACTGGTGCTGTCGGAGCAGGCCCGTGCGCAGGAGGTGCAGACCTGGCAGGAGACGTATGCCCGGCTTCCGGCCGATACCCATCCGAACATCGCGGCGACCGCGGGCGGGCTGGTCGCGGAGATGGACCGCAGCGGCTATCCCGCGGCGCTGGAGATGGTGCTGGCCGCGGCCGCGGCCCGGCTGCAGCACGTACGTACGTCGGCACCGTAGGGACGGAGCTCGGGGAGCTGCGCGCGACGGCGCCGCGGTACGGGCCTCAGGGAGCGAGCACGTCCAGCTCGTGCAGGGCGCCCACCGCGATCTCCTTCGTCAGCCGCTCCGCCGCCACCGTGTCGCCCTCGCGCACGGCTTCGGCGAGCCGGACGTGGAGGGTGACCGCGGCCGGGTCGGGGTCCTCGAACATCACCTGGTGGTGGGTGCGGCCCGCCAGGACCTCGGCGACGACATCGCCGAGCCGCGCGAACATCTCGTTGCCGGAAGCGTTGAGCACGATCCGGTGGAACGCGATGTCGTGCCCCAGATAGCCCTCCAGCTGCTGGCCGCGCGAGGTGGCGACCATGCCGAGCGCGCACTCGGTGAGGGCCGCGCACTGCTCCGGGGTGGCGTTACGGGCGGCGAGGCCGGCCGCTACCGGTTCGATCGCTGAGCGGAGCACGGTCAGGGAGCGCAGCTGGCGCGGGCGGTCGGCGCCGGCCAGCCGCCACCGGATGACCTGCGGATCGTAGACATTCCACGCCTCGGTCGGCTGTACGGTCACGCCGACCCGGCGCCGGGACTCGACCAGGTGCATGGATTCGAGGACACGGACCACTTCGCGTACGACCGTGCGCGAGACGTCGAAGCGCTGGGCCAGCTCGTCGGTACGCAGTACCTGCCCCGGCCGGTGCTCCCCCGCGGCGATCTCCAGACCCAGGGTGTCCAGCACATGTGTATGCAGCCCAGGGCCCTGTGTGGTCATGAGCACAGCCTACGGGGCGCCCTTCAGGAACAAAAAGTACGACGTTTATGTCACAGCATCTTGAATAAGTCGTACGTATGGGTTTCAGTAGCGCGACGGACCGATGTCGAGGAAGACGTCGAAGAAGACAGCGAGGCACCACCAATGAGCACCCCCCACGTCGTCGTGGTGATGGGCGTTGCAGGGACCGGCAAGACCACGATCGGCCCCCTGCTCGCCGCCGAACTCGGCGTTCCGTACGCCGAGGGCGATGACTTCCATCCCGCGGCGAACATCGCCAAGATGTCGGCCGGTACCCCGCTGGACGACTCCGACCGGTGGCCCTGGCTCGATGCGATCGGTCAGTGGGCGCACGGCCGGGCGGGGCTCGGCGGGGTGGTGAGCAGCTCGGCGCTCAAGCGGATCTACCGGGACCGGCTGCGCGCCGAGGCCCCCGGTGCCGTCTTCCTCCATCTGACCGGCGACCGGGCTCTGATCGAGGAGCGCATGGCGGAGCGCAAGGGCCACTTCATGCCCACCGCACTGCTCGACTCTCAGTTCGCCACCCTGCAGCCGCTGCAGGAGGACGAGGCCGGAGTCTCGGTCGATGTGTCCGGCACCCCCGAAGAAATCACCCAGCGAGCCGTCGCCGCGTTGCGCCGGCTCGAAAGCTAAGGATCACCACCGTGACCAGTCTCAGCGTCGAGATGCTGGCAGCGGATGCCGTCGAACCGATCACTTCGGCAGGCAACGCGCAGTTGGGCATCGCAGTCCTGGCGGGCATCGCCGTCATCGTTCTGCTCATCACCAAGTTCAAGATGCACGCGTTTCTCGCGCTGACCATCGGCTCGCTGGCGCTCGGCTCGTTCGCCGGCGCCGCACCGGCCAAGACGATCGCCAGCTTCACCGCCGGCCTCGGCTCGACCGTCGCGGGCGTCGGTGTCCTCATCGCGCTCGGCGCCATTCTGGGCAAGCTGCTCGCCGACTCCGGCGGCGCGGACCAGATCGTCGACACGATCCTCGCGAAGACGAGCGGGCGGGCCATGCCGTGGGCGATGGTCCTAATCGCCTCGATCATCGGTCTGCCGCTGTTCTTCGAGGTCGGGATCGTGCTGATGATCCCGGTGGTACTGCTCGTCGCCAAGCGCGGCAACTACTCCCTGATGCGGATCGGTATCCCGGCACTGGCCGGACTCTCCGTGATGCACGGGCTGATTCCGCCGCACCCCGGCCCGCTGGTGGCGATCGACGCCCTCGGCGCCAACCTCGGGGTCACGCTCGCGCTGGGTGTGCTGGTCGCCATCCCGACGGTGATCATCGCGGGGCCGGTCTTCTCCCGTTACGCCGCGCGCTGGGTGGACATCAAGGCTCCGGAGAAGATGATTCCGCAGCGTCCTTCGGAGGAGCTGGACCGTCGGCCCAGCTTCGGCGCCACCCTGGCGACGATTCTGCTGCCCGTCGTGCTGATGCTGGTCAAGGCCCTGGTCGACATCGTCGTGGACGACCCGGAGCTGGGTGTCCAGCGGGTCACCGATGTGATCGGCTCGCCGCTGATCGCGCTGCTCGCGGCCGTCATAGTCGGCATGTTCACGCTGGGCCGGGCGGCCGGTTTCACCAAGGGCCGGCTCTCCACCACCGTCGAGAAGTCCCTCGCCCCGATCGCGGGTGTGCTGCTGATCGTGGGTGCGGGCGGCGGTTTCAAGCAGACCCTCATCGACGCCGGTGTGGGCCAGATGATCCTGGACTTCTCCAAGGACTGGTCGATCCCGGCACTGCTGCTGGGCTGGCTGATCGCGGTCGCGATCCGGCTCGCGACCGGTTCGGCGACCGTGGCCACCATCTCGGCGGCCGGTCTGGTCGCCCCGCTGGCCGCCGACATGTCGACGTCGCACGCCGCTCTGCTGGTCCTCGCCGTCGGCGCGGGCTCGCTCTTCTTCAGCCATGTCAATGACGCCGGGTTCTGGCTGGTGAAGGAGTACTTCGGCATGGACGTCGGCCAGACGGTGAAGACCTGGTCGGTGATGGAGACCATCATCTCCGTGGTCTCGCTGGCCTTCATCCTGCTGCTGTCGCTAGTCCTTTAGGGACTGTCCGGCGGATCAGGGTCGGGCAGGGCGCGGCGTATGGTGCGGCGCATCGCAAGGCGCCGGAACGTCCTAAGGTGGGGTCTCCCCTGCTCGAACGGAGTTGAGAGCTTGGGGAAGGAGCTATTCGGTCGTTTCGGCAACGCCGCGAGGTGCCGTGCCAGACGTCGCGCCCCCGGCCATGATCCGCCGGACAGGCCCTGACGAGCGGCTGCCCGCACGGTCCTCCCCCCACAGCGCATGCTGTGACCGTGCCCAATGGCGCTCGACCGACCCGGTGCGCATGCCACGGCGTGCCTCCGGGTCGGCGAGCGCCATTGCCATGTGCCCGACCAGCACGATCCCGATCGCGAGCGCCAGCCAGTCGTGGACGAAGGTCGCGCTCGTGCGCCACATCAGCGGTGCGAGGCCGGTGAACCACATCAGCGCGCCGGTGCCGGTCATCACCAGCACCGCGCCCGCGATCCAGGCCGCGTACAGCTTCTGCCCGGCATTGAACTTTCCGGCCGGACGCGCCTCGGGCCGGTGGTCGCGGCGCCATACGGCCCGCAGCCACTGACGGTCGTGCGGCCCGAAGCGGTTGAGCCGGGACAGGTCGGCCCGCAACGCCCGTGACAGCAGACCGGCCAGGAACGGTACGGGGGTCAGCACCCCGGACCACTCGTGCACGGTGACCACCAGATGGCGACGGCCGACGAGCTCGGCGAGCTGGGGTACGTACAGACACGCCGCACTCGCCACGCACAGGAGCATCAGCGTGGCGGTGGTGCGGTGCACCCAGCGCTCCGCACCACTGAAGCGCCGCACACGCTCCGCGGGGTCAGGTGGTCGGGGCGTCGTCACGGCCGTTGGACCGGCCGACCCAGGCGTCGACGTCATAGCCGAGCTCCTCCCAGTAGCCGGGCCGTACGGAGTCGGTGACGGTGATCCCGGAGAGCCATTTCGCCGACTTGTAGAAGTACATCGGGGCCACGTAGAGCCGGACCGGACCCCCGTGGGAGTGGGTCAGCGGCCGGTCCTGCATACGCAGCGCGACCAGCACATCGGCGCGGCGCGCCTGCGCGAGGGTGAGGCTCTCGCTGTAGGTGCCGTCGAAGCAGGTGAAGCGGACCGCCTTCGCCCCGGGCCGTACGCCCGCCGCGTCCAGCAGCGACGAGAGGCCTACCCCCTCGAAGGGAGTCCCGGGCACCCGCCAGCCGGTGACGCACTGGACATCGCGGACCATGCGGGTCTGCGGCAACGCCTTCAGGGCGTCCAGGGTGTACGTGGCCGGGTGGTCGACCAGCCCGTCGACGGTCAGCCGGTAGTCGTCCGCGCCTTTCTCCGGTACGGACGCGGCGACGGAGTAGTAGCGGAAGCCGCCGCCGTTGGGGAGCAGGCCGGTCAGGCCGGTGGGGTCTTTGTCGGCGACCGCGCCCAGCCCGGATTCCAGCGTGCGTTGCAGCACGGGCGCGGCGACGACTCCGGCGGCGCCGAGACCGAGCATGGCCAGGACGACACGGCGGCCCAGGGGCGTGCCTTCGGCGTCGGGAGGGCGACTGTTCACCCGACCATTCGAGCATCTGCGGCCGCAGGTCGCCAGGGGCTGCGGGCACCTGCCCGTACTCGATGCCAACTCCGTTCAGTCCCCGCACAGTTGACGACCCGCGATCGGGTGCGCGTCCCTGCGCCGCGCACGGCCGAACATGACAGACTTGGCGCCATGTCGAACCGTGAACCTCTCAAGCCCTTCCTGCTCACCTTCCCCGGCCCGCTGCGCGACCGGCTGGTGGGGGCGGTGCTCGCCGGGGCGAAGGTGTCGACGACCGGGCTGCTCGCGGAGTACGAGGCGGAGAAGGAGGAACTGCCTCCGGTGGGTGAGCGGTCCGCGCTGATCGATTCGGACGGCCGGGAGGTCGCGGTGCTGGAGGTGACGGAGGTGCGGGTGCTGCGCCTCGGCGACGTCGATCTTCAGCATGCGATCGACGAGGGCGAGGGCGACACCTCGGTGGCCGAGTGGCGCGCGGGTCACGAGAAGTTCTGGCACAGCCGGGAGATGCGGGAGGCGCTCGGCGACCCGGAGTTCACGGTCGACGACGACACCATGGTCGTCGCCGAACGGTTCCGGGTCGTCGAGCTGCTGGATCCCGTCGTGGGCGCGGCGGAACGGTAGGCGGGGTCCGCCGGTTTTCCACGCCGGCGGGGCGGGGATCTCGCGGCAGAATGTCCATGCCGGGCGCTTCTGGCGCTCCCCGTCGGCCCGCAGCCTCCCGGGCTCGGGCCTCGGCCTGTCGATCGTGGCCCGCACGGTCCACCACGCGGGCGGCACGATCGCCCTCACCCCGGCGCAGGGCGGCGGGACGGTGGCGACGCTACGGCTGCCGGGGGCGCCGACGCCGCCGCCGGAGGCGCCCCACTCATGACGAACTGCATCTGACTGCGTTCACACGGGGGCCGGGCATCCGCGTCACGACGGATGCCCGGCCCTTGTGTCATCGCTGGATCACAGGAGGTCCTTGTAGGCCCCCCAGTCGGTGGCGGTCGACATCTTCGACGGGGCGCCGAAGGTGCCGTCGCCCTTGCCGGGCCACTGCCACAGCTGGCCACTGCTGTCGACGCCGGCCATGTCGCCGTAGCGGTCGCCGTTGAAGTCACCGGCGAACACCTTGGTGACCGTGCCGAAGCCGTTCGGCGCCCAGGTCTGCCTGGTGCCCGTGCCGTAGGAGGCGTTGGGCGCGAGGGGTCCCGGGTTCAGTTCCAGGGTCGTCGCGTAGGGCATCCTGGCGATGTCCATGCGGCCGTCGCCGGTGACGTCCAGCGGGGAGAACTCGGTCTCCGAGCGCCATGCGTAGAGATACTCGTAGCCGGGACTCGCTCCCAGGGTGGCGTTGATCCCACCGTCCCCGTCGCCGGGCCACCACCAGATGGCGTCGTCGTCGTAGTTGCCCTGTTCCGAGCCCTGGCCGCAGGCAGCCGCGATGTCCGTCTTTCCGTCGCCGTTGAAGTCGGCGGCGAAGGCGACCCGACACGGCGCGTGGAGGCCCGGGTCGAAGCCGGCCTGTGTTTTATTCCGGTTGTCCATCAGTGGTTGAGCCGTCGTGCCGACCCCGCTGTTGCCGTCTCCGGCCCACCACCACACACGGCCACCGCCAAAGCCCCCGATGTCGCCGATCCCGTCCCCGTTGAAGTCGCCGGTGAAGACGTTGGTGTACGCGCTGCCGCGGCCGTCGGTCCACAGCATCCGCTTGCTCCCGAGGGTGCCGTTGCCGATGCCCGGGTAGAGGGCGAGATTGCCGTCCGTCTGGAGGGCCACGACATCGGACAGTCCGTCGGAGTTGAAGTCCTGCGGCGGGGTGATACCGGGGGTGACGTTATAGACACCGCAGGCCGGCAGCCCGGGGTAGGGCTCCGCACCCACACCGGTGATCTTGTCAGCCGGTACGAAACCCCAGCCCTGCCAGCCGGTCCAGCCCGACGCCGTATCGCCCTTGACGTAGTACCAAATGCGGTTCCCCGCGCCGTTCATGTCACCGCTGCGCCAGCACACGAAGCCGTGCGGGCCCGCCAGCAGCTGCCCGGTCGACTGCGCCGTGGTGTACGGCTCGGCCTTCACGTCGGACGCCAGGCTGTCACAGTTCATCTCCTTGGTGAACGACCTGCCGTCGGGGTCTGTATAGCTCACGTCCGTGACCAGGAAGCACTCGCCCTTGTTCGCGATCTCCACGGTGAACTTCGCGTAGGCCGTGAGGAATTGCCGGTCGCTGTCAGCCTTGGCACTCTCGGCGGCGAGGGAGGTCCGTACCCCCAGGTCCACAAGACTCGTGCCACTCTGCGCGGCAGCCTGCGCCGCGCTCGTCGCGCCCAGAGTCACCGTGCCCTTGGGGCAGGAGTAGGAGGAGTTCTTCGTCTTCCACAACGGCTGGTTGTTCCACGTCGTCGTGGCACCGGCGCGGCCTGTCTCCCACAGTTCCACAGGGGCGAGGGAACAGTCCCCCGTCCACCCCGAAAGATCCTTGAGGGACAGCGACGCGTTCAGCACCTGCCGCCCGGCCAGGTAAGGAACGTCCACCTGGAAGAACGAGCGCGTACGCGAGAACTTGCCATCGGTTCCCATGTAGTTCCCCATCCAGAGACGTTCAGTGTCCCAGTGGTGCCACTCGGGGGAGAACTCGTGCACCGCGTATGCGCCGGGCAGTTCCGTGCTGAACGACGGGTCCACGTAGACCGGGTAGGTGGTACCGGTGTCGGTCAGCAGTTTCTGGTCGGGGACGACCGTGAGGCTTTCACCCGCGGCCGTGGTCTCCATGACCGCCTGCTTCTTCTTCCCGCCCTTACCGCTGTCCCACATCCGGGGCGCCGGCCCGGAGAACGTCGTACGGCCCTTGGCGTCGGCCGCCTTCAGGCTCTGCTTCTCGTCGGCGGTCACCTTCAGGCCGTTCGACTTGATGCCGTACGTGAGTTTCCTCAACCCGGGGTTCTTCGCGGCCTTGGCGTCCTTGACCACCAGCAGCTGCTGGAAGCCCTTCGCATTCACCTCGACCTGGAGGTCGACTCCGGGCATCACCTCGGGGTACGTCGCCACCGCGCCGGCCAGCCTCGGCTTGGGCAGCTTGCCCGGCCAGCTGTACTCCAGCACGTGCATGTCGTCGTTGAGCCGGACCAGCGGGCCCGTGCCGCCGTCGGAGAGCTCGATGCCCGCCGCCGCGGCCTTGGGCGTCACACTGTTCTTGCCGACCACCAAGTCGGTGTCGATCGCGACCCACTTGCCGCCCTGACGTACCCGTACCGGCGACAGGTGCGTCGTCACGGTCAGCGTGCCGGACGGATTCGCGTACACCTCGGAGGTCTCGGTCCGCCGCTCCACGATCTCCACCGGCTCTCCGGAGGATTTCGCCTTCGCCAGCGGCGACACCTCGACGCCTCTGCCTGCCTCACCGGAGTCCGGGTCGGAGGCCGTCGCGGCTATTCCCAGCCCTGTTCCCAGGGTGGAAAGGGTCACGAGCAGACCGAGGGCGAGCACGGAGCTACGACCGCGCCCCCGCCCTGTGTCATTCCTCATCAGCATGGAAACTTCTCCGGATCTGTCAGTACCACGGGCAGCGGGGAAGCCCCGGGAAGGGATGCGGAATGCCGGACGGGGTCAGGAGTTTGTTGGACTCCATGGCCCCCCAGCCCTCGAAGGTCTCAAAGGGCGAAACCGCCGTGTCACCCTTCGTGTAGTACCAGACGGTGTTTCCGCCGGAATGCGGCTGACCTCGCGTCCAGCACACGAAGGTGCTCAGCGTGGACGTCTTCTTTCCGGTGAGCGGGCTGTCGTAGGACGCGCGCCCGTAAACGTTTCCGGCGAGGTTCTCGCACTTGACGTCGGTGCGGAAGACATTGCCCAGCCTGTCCTGCTGGAGAACGTTCTCCTCCAGCGCGCAGGTGACGGCGTGGGCGGTGCCTGTGTTCAGGCCGCTGGTCAGCAGGGGGAGGGCGAGGGCCGCCACGGTGAGGCCGCGGGCGGTACGGCCGACGCGACCGAGGCGGCCGAGACGGGACACGCCCTCCGGCCGGCTGTTGTCATTGGTTGCACGCATATGTATGGGCCCCTATCCCCACGAGCACTTCCGCAGCCCCGGGAAGGGCGCCTTGGTGGTGCCGAGCGCACTCGCCGGCATATAGCCCCAGCCCTGCTGGCCGGGGTTGTTCACGACTTCGTCGCCCTTGGTGTAGTACCAGACGCTGTTCTTCCCGGAGTGCGGAGCCCCGATCTTCCAGCAGACGAACCAGCTCGTGGTTTTCGTCATCCTCCCGGTGACAGGAGACCCGAAGAAGGACTGGGATGTCACGTCTCCGGGTGTGTTGGTGCAGTAGAGGTCGATGGAGAAAGACATCCCTCCCCAGTCGGCGTGCGGCGAATTCTCGCGGATTTCACAGCCGGGTTCGGCGGAGACAGCGGGGGCGCTTCCGACCACTCCCCATGCGCCGGCCATGGCGAATGCGGGTAGGCAGACCCACAGCCGGGTCCTTCTTGTTCTCATCCAAGCTCCCTGTGAGGCAGACCTCGCCAGGATGCCGGAGGTCCCTGACATGCCCCTGATGATCCGCCTCCGGGGTGATGACGCATGACCGTCCCACTAATACCGCACGGTCGGTATTAGTATCCTGGCACCCCAGCCGAACGACGTCCTGACCAGACGTTCAATCGACCCACACCTGACCAGGGGGTCCTGATGGCCAAGCAGCAGCGTGCGATGCATACACGTCGACTGATCCTCGACTCGGCCGCCACGATGATCGAACGCAACGGGTATACGGCGACCAGCATCGACGGCATCTCCACGACAGCGGGGACGACCAAGGGCGCCGTCTACTTCCACTTCCCGTCGAAAGGCGACATCGCCGCCGCCCTGTTCGACGAGGCGCACGACTCACTCCGCGCGATCGCGACCCGGGCCCGCGGCCCTGAGGCCTCGCCGCTACAGAGCCTGATCGACACGACTCATCTGCTCGTACGACAGTTCAACGGGGACCCCGTGACCCGAGCATGCATCCAACTCTCCTTGGAGTGCAACAGCCCGGCACCCCAGGCGCGCGCCTACCGGCTCACCTGGGCGAGCACCGTGCGGCTGCCGCTGGAATCGGCCGCCGCCCGCAGGGAGTTCAGAGAGGGCGTCAGCGCCCATGCCGTCGCCGCCCTCGTCATGTCCATGGGCGCCGGCGCTGAACTGCTCGCCGGACGGGAAGGCAGGATGTTGCGACCGCACATGACGACCGCGATGTGGCGGGTGATCCTGCCGGGACTGGTCACCCCGAAGTACGCCGCGACCCTGCACCCAGAGGGCTCCCCCGGGATACAGCTCGCGGATCCAAGTCCTCAGGCACGCTGAGGCGCACCGGACGACTCCGCCGGGCGATCGTCAGCCCGCGGAACCAGGGACTTCCGGGCCGTCGGGGAACTTCACCGCACCCTCCGGCTTCAGGCGCCGCAGCGCCTCCGGCATGGCCAGGCCCGGCAGCACCACCCGCCAGAAGGCAGTGATCCGCTCATCCAGGTCCTCCCGCTGTGTGAGCACCTGGGCCATCAGCTGCGTTCCCGTGAAGAGCGCGACGATGAGCTGGGCCACGGCCGGCACGTCCACCTCGGGGCGCAACTCCCCTTCCGTACGAGCCTGCTCCAGGAAGGCCTGCGCCGGCTCGACCCAGCGCAGATAGGGCTCCGGGTCCGGCTCGGTGAACGACCCCTGTTCGATGACCAGCCGGATTCCGGCGCACACCAGGGGCACATGCTTCAGCGCGTGGGCCACCGCATGCGCGGAGTCGATCGCCTGCTGCAGGGGAGAGTTGCAGTCGAAGCTGCCCTATGGCCGAGAACTGCGCCTCGATCACCCCGCGGGCCAGTTCCTCCTTCGCGCCGCCATCGCCGAGGTGCCGGCCTCTTGCCCGGCGGCCGTCATGGTCGTACGGACCGGCCCACGCATCCCGGTGGTCACCGGGACCCTCGGCTCAGGAGCGGCACTCCTGGGCCTCACCCGGCTGGGCCCCGCAGAGGGTTACGGCGCCTACTGGTGGCCGCTCGCCCTCCTCGGTACGGGCATCTCGCCGGCCGCGGCGCCTGCCACGGTGACCCTCCTCGGTGCCGTACCGGTGGCCTGGGCGGGCACCGCCTCAGGGGTGTCCAACACCTTCCACCAGCTGGGCAGCCTCCTCGGGGTGGCGGCCTCCGGGGCGACGGTGTCCGCCCAGGGGCTCGTGTCCGGTACCGCCTCGGCGCTGCTCCTGGCCGCGGGTCTGGTGCTGACGGCGGGCCTGCTCGCCCTGGCGCTGCTGCGGCGTCACAGGGAAGCGGGTGCCGCCGACGCGCATCGGGCGGAGCAGGACACCGGGGTGGCGAGCGGCGTGTGAGCACCACCACCGGCGCCGTACTCAACCCCGTACGGTCACGCCACGGCGGACCGGCGCGGGATTCCCCGTCCCCTCTCGTGTGGGAGCACGTCCGCCATGTCGTGCTGGAGGATCGCCTGCATCCGCGACTGCACGGTGGGCGTCGGATCCAGGCCGAGCTCGCCACGCAGTGCGGTCCGCAGCCGCCAGTAGACGTCGAGTGCCTCGGCCGGACGGCCGGAGCGGTACAGAGCCACCATCAACTGCTCGGAGAGCCGCTCGTGCAGCGGGTACAGCATGGTGAGCCGCCGCAGCTCCGCGACCGTGCCGGCGTGCCGGCCGCCGCGATGCTCCAGCTCGATCTTGTCCTCCAGGGCGAGCAGCCACTCCTCGTCGAGGCGGGCAGCGGTGCTGCCGCACAGCACACCGCCGCCGACGCCCTCCAGCGCGGGGCCACGCCACAGCCCCAGCGCCTCCTCAAGGGCGGCAGCGGACCGGGCCGGGTCACTGGTCATCAGCCCGTGCGCCTCGGAGCGCAGCGACTCGAACTCCCGGAGGTCGACCGTCTGGTCGTCCAGCCAGAGGCTGTATCCCGACTGTTCGGAGACCAGCCGCTCGCGGGCGAAGCCCGATCCGCACCAGGCGTCCAGCGACCGTCTCAGCCGGGTGACGACGGCCTGCAGGGCGTTGTCGACCTGGGCTGGCAGATCGTCGCCCCATATTTCCCCGATGAGTTGGTCCTTGGAGACGGAGGCCCCTTCACCGAGCAGGAGCAGGACCAGGAGGATGCGCTGGCGTCCCCCTCTGATGTTCGCCGGCCGGCCTTGCACCCGGACCTCCAGGGGACCGAGCAAGTTGAAGCGCACCACGACTGCCACCCTTCCACGGAAGCTGACCGACAGTAGCGAGCGTGCGACCGTCGGTACATCGTCAGTAGAATACCGACGGACCGGTTTGCTGGTGTAACAACAGTTCAGGTGGCTGTAATCGATCGGTGCACAAGGCGGGTGCGGCGTGAAAGCCCCACGCGAGCGGACGACCCACCCCGGCGCGATCCGGGGGGGGGCAAGCCGCCGTAAAGGCCCGTCAGAAGCCCGCGGACTCCGTGCGGACGCCCCTCTTCGTCCTAAAACACGCCACAGATCCCGCCCGGCATCGCCTCGGCCCGAACCGCGTCCAGCATGGCTCGATCATGTCTGAACCGTCCCACGCGGCGGCCGTCATCGCGCCGTGCACCGCGAGGCCCGGGCGGCGGCGCTCGTCGTGACGCCGCCGTGTGCGACGTCGGTCGTCGTGGAGCAGAACATCGGTGAGGAGTACCCGGCCTGTGGCGTCCCGGCCGCCGACATGCCGTCCGTCTCGGCGGCGGAGGCGATCAGGGAGAGGACCTCCTGGACCTGCTCCGGGGTGAGCTCGTCGACGATGTCGATACGGCGGCCCGACTCGATGGCTGTTGTGGGAGCTTCAGTCGTCATACAACGGTGGGCCGTTCAGCGGGTGTCATTGGGGGCGCCGTCGAGTGATGGCAACCAGGTCGTAACCCGTACCCCTCTATTGCGCTACGCGCGTTGACCTTAGGCTGCGCTCGGCAGACCAGCGGCCATGGCCTCACCGCCTGGAGCTTCCCGGGGGAGGAGTGGGGGTGGACGGGGTGACGAGGCGCCAACAAGCCCGCATTGCCGCACTTTTCGCCATGACATGGCACTGCCGGATCCATCGGGCGTGCAGGGAAGAAGGAGACAGATGTCAGAGACTCGTCACAAGAAGCGTGCGGGGCGGCGGATACTCGTCACCGCCGCCGGACTCGCCACCGCCGGTGCTCTCGTGGCCGCCATGCCTGCCGGCGCGGCACAGGGCAACGGGCCGAGCAACGGCAAGGGCATCGGCCGTACCGTCGACGTGCAGCTGCTCTCCTTCAACGACCTGCACGGCAACCTGGAGCCGCCGGCCGGCTCTTCCGGCGAGGTCCACGAGCACGGCGCCACCGAGGGCATCAAGGCGGGCGGCATCGAATACCTGGCCACCCACCTGCGGGACGCCCGCAAGGGCAACCCGTACTCGATCACCGCCGCCGCCGGCGACATGGTCGGCGCCTCCCCGCTGATCTCCGGCCTCTTCCACGACGAGCCCACCATCGAGGCGCTCAACAAGCTCAAGCTCGACGTCACCTCCGTCGGCAACCACGAGTTCGACGAGGGCGCGGCCGAGCTCGCCCGCCTCCAGAACGGCGGCTGCCACCCGACGGACGGCTGCGCGACAGAGGGCAGCACCTACCAGGGCGCCGACTTCCCGTTCCTCGGCGCGAACGTCACCGGCGAGAAGACCGGCAAGCCGATTCTCGACCCGTACTTCATCTGGCAGAAGAACGGCGTCAAGATCGGATTCATCGGCGTGACCCTGAAGGGCACGGCGAACATCGTCAACGCCGAGGGCATCAAGGGCCTGAAGTTCGGCGACGAGGTCGAGACGATCAACAAGTACGCCAAGGAGCTGGAGGGCAAGGGCGTCAAGTCCATCGTCGCGCTCATCCACGAGGGCGGGCTCCCGGCCTCCGACTCGTACAACTACGACTGCGACAGCCCCGGCCCCGGCGACGGCATCTCCGGCCCGATCGTCGACATCGCCAAGAACATCGACCCCCAGGTCGACGCGCTGGTCACCGGCCACACCCACCAGGCGTACGCCTGCACCATCCCCGACCCGTCCGGCACGCCCCGCACGGTGACCTCCGCAGCGTCCTTCGGGCGGCTCTACACCGACACGACGCTGACCTACGACCGGAAGACGAAGGACATCGTCCGTACGGCCGTGACGTCCGCCAACCATGTGGTGACCCGTGACGTCGACCGGGCGAGGGACATGGAGCAGCTCGTCAAGGAGTGGGGTGCCCTGGCCGCGCCCATCGCCAACCGCCCGGTCGGCCACATCTCCGCCGACATCGAGGGCCGCGGCTCGAAGGCGTACGAGAAGCCGCTCGGCAGTCTGATCGCCGACGCCCAGCTGGAGGGCATGGCCCCGGCCGACAAGGGCGGCGCGCAGATCGCCTTCATGAACCCGGGCGGCATCCGCTCCGACTTCGTGCACGAGGGCCCGGACGGGGGCGAGGGCGACGGCGTCCTGACGTACGGCGAGGTGTACACCGTCCAGCCGTTCACCAACATGATGACCGTCCAGGACCTCACCGGTGAGCAGATCGTGACCGCGCTCCAGCAGCAGGTCAGCGGCCGCAACGAGGAGTCCCCGAAGATCCTCCAGGTGTCCGGGGGCTTCACGTACACCCTGGACCTCACCAAGACCGGCGCCGACCGGATCGAGGCCGCGTCCGTGAAGCTGAACGGCGAGCCGATCGACCCGGCCACGACGTACCGCGTCGCCATGAACGAGTTCCTGGCGGGCGGCGGCGACGGCTTCGCGGTCTTCACCGAGGGCACGAACAAGCTGGTCGGCGCCTCCGACCTGGACGTCCTGCTCGACTATCTGGCGGCCCACTCCTCGGCCGACGCGCCGATCGCGCCTCCGGCGGCGGGGCGAATCAACATCGTGCGGTGACGGTGGCTCTCCTGCTGTAGGGGGGGGGGGGGGGGGGGGACACACCCCCCCCCCCCCCCCCCCCCTTTTCCCCCCCCCCCCCCCCCCCCCCCCCCCCCCCCCCCCCCCCCCCCCCCGCCGCCTTATGCGCGCTTGTGCACCAGCCGTCACGCATACCTCTCCCCGCTCATGGCTCGTTACTGATGAACCGTCAGCCCACAAAGGCTGTCCGGGTCTTGCCGGTTGACAGCGGGCCGGCGCAGCGGCGTCGCCGCCTACCTCCAGATCGTCCAGCAGACGAAACAGGCCCTCCGGATGGGCCTCCTGGAACCCGGCGACCGCCTGCCCACCGCACGCGAGGTCGTCGAAGCGACGGCCATCAATCCCAACACGGTCCTCAAGGCCTACCGCGAACTGGAACGCGAAGGCCTCGTCGAAGCCCGCCGCGGCCTCGGCACCTTCATCCGCACCACCCTCGGCACCGCCTCCCCCGCCGACTCACCCCTGCGCGGCGAACTCGCCGACTGGGCACGGCGGGCGCGGGCGGCGGGGCTGGAGCGGGAGGACGTGGCCGCGCTCTTCACATCCGTACTGAAGGAACACTTCGAGGGGGACGAATGACCGGCCCGGTCATCGAGGCCGAAGGCCTCGGCCTGCACTACCGACGGCGCCGCAAGGCCGCCTGAGCGCTGAAGGACCGTACCTTCACCCTGCCCGTCGGCCGGGTCGTCGCCGTCGTCGGCCCCAACGGGGCGGGCGACGGCCGGGGTCGCCGGGACAGCGGGACGCCCGGGGTGCCTAGGAGGTCGCCTGCGCCGCCGCGCGGCCCGCCGCGCGGCCGGAGAAGATGCAGCCGCCGAGGAAGGTCCCTTCCAGGGAGCGGTAGCCGTGCACCCCGCCGCCGCCGAAGCCTGCCGCCTCCCCCGCCGCGTACACACCGGGCAGGGGCGTGCCGTCCTCGGTCAGTACCCGTGAGGACAGGTCCGTCTCCAGTCCGCCGAGCGACTTGCGGGTCAGGATGTTGAGCCGTACCGCGATCAGCGGGCCGGCCTTGGGGTCGAGGATGCGGTGCGGCGCCGCCGTACGGATCAGCTTGTCGCCGAGATAGGTGCGGGCCCCGCGGATCGCGGTGATCTGGAGGTCCTTGGTGAAGGGGTTGGCGATCTCCCGGTCGCGTGCGGTGATCTCGCGGCGCAGTTCGGCCTCGTCGATCAGCGGCTCGTCGGTGAGCGCGTTCATCCCGCGGACCAGTGCGCCGAGGTCCTTCTCGACCACGAAGTCCACCCCGTGGTCCATGAAAGCCTTCACCGGGGCCGGTACGTCCGCGCGGGCCCGGCCGATCACGTCACGGACCGACTTTCCGGTCAGGTCGGGGTTCTGCTCGGAGCCGGAGAGCGCGAACTCCTTGCCGATGATCTTCTGGTCGAGGACGAACCAGGTGTGGTCGTGGCCGGACTTCATGATGTGTTCGAGGGTGCCCAGGGTGTCGAAGCCCGGGAAGAGCGGGACCGGCAGCCGCTTGCCGCGGGCGTCCAGCCAGAGCGAGGACGGTCCCGGCAGGATCCGGATGCCGTGCCTGGCCCAGATCGGGTTCCAGTTCTCGATGCCCTCGGTGTAGTGCCACATCCGGTCGCGGTTGATGTGGTGGGCGCCCGCCTCCTCGGTGATGCCGAGCATGAGTCCGTCGACATGGGCGGGGACACCGGAGAGCATCTTCGCGGGCGGGGTGCCGAGCCGCGGGGGCCACTGCTTGCGTACGAGGTCGTGGTTGCCGCCGATGCCGCCGGAGGTGACGATCACCGCCTGGGCCCTGAGCTCGAAGCTGCCGGACGTCACCCGGCTGCTCGCGGTGCCCCGGGCGGCAGCGCTCGGCTCCAGGATCTCGCCGGTCACCGTGTCGACCGTGCCCGCGGTGCGGCCGAGGCCGGTGACCCGGTGGCGGAACCTCAGCTGGACGAGGCCCTTGGCGACGCCCGCGCGGACCCGGCGCTCGAAGGGGGCGACGACACCGGGGCCGGTGCCCCAGGTGATGTGGAAGCGGGGTACGGAGTTGCCGTGGCCGGTCGCGTCGTAGCCGCCGCGCTCCGCCCAGCCGACGACGGGGAAGAGCCGCAGCCCCTGGGCGTGCAGCCAGGAACGCTTCTCACCGGCCGCGAAGTCGACGTACGCCTCGGCCCACTTCCGTGGCCAGTGGTCCTCCTCGCGGTCGAAGCCCGCCGAGCCGAGCCAGTCCTGGAGGGCCAGCTCATGACTGTCCCTGATCCGCATCCGGCGCTGCTCGGGCGAGTCGACGAGGAAGAGACCGCCGAAGGACCAGTGCGCCTGGCCGCCGATCGACTGTTCGGGCTCCTGGTCGAGCAGGATCACCGAGCGGCCCGCGTCGACCAGCTCGGCGGTGGCCACGAGACCCGCGAGCCCCGCCCCGATAACGATCACATCAGCGTCGTACGCCATGGGTTCCATCCTTGTCGGGGCGATCCGGTCACGGCCACGGTGGAGGTCCGGCTCGGACACCGGAAGTTACTCGTGCGTCAGATCCTCTGCATCGACCGCCACGGCGTCAACCGCCCGGTCGGCGGCACTCCGGCCGCACCCGCAGGGCGCAGGCGCTATCGTCGAAACAAATCACCCACTTCTGGCCTGACTCGAGGTAGAAGCGTGTCGGTGCTGGTCCTCGTGCTCGCCGTGAGTGCCGCCTGCTGCCTGGGATTCGGTTTCGTCCTGCAGCAGGCCGCCGCTTCGCACGCCCCGAGGAGCGACTATCTCTCCTTCCGGCTGCTGCTGGACCTGATGCGGGTGCCGAGCTGGCTGGCCGGGATCGGCCTTATGGTCTGCGGCATGGCTCTGGGCGCCCTGGCCCTGGGCAAGGGCGAGGTATCCGTCGTCGAACCCCTGCTGGCGACCAATCTGCTCTTCGCGATGACCCTGTCGCGCCATCGCACGGGGCAGCGGCTCGGCGGGCAGGGCTGGGCCGGGCTCTGGCTGCTGGCGGGCGGGGTCGCCGCCTTCCTGCTGGCGGGCCGGCCGCAGGGCGGCGAGGCCGTGACCAGTCCGCTGCGGCACTGGCTGGTCGTCGGCGTGGTCGTGGGCACGGCCATGCTGCTCACCGCCTTCGCCAAGCGCTCGCAGTCCGGGGTCGCCCCGGCGCTGCTCGCGGTGGCGGCCGGACTGCTGTATGGACTCCAGGACGCCCTCACCCGGGTCACCGGCGAGCGGCTGTCCGACGAGGGCTGGTCGGCGCTGGTGACGGCGTGGCAGCCGTACGCGGTGGTGGCGCTGGGGGTGACGGGTCTGCTCCTGGTGCAGAGCGCGTTCGAGACGGGCCCGCTGCGGGTCTCACTGCCTCCGCTGACCGCATCCCAGCCGCTGGCCGGGATCGCCTGCGGGGTCGGCTTCCTCGGCGACCAGCTGCGTACCGACACCGGCGCGCTGGCCTGGCAGGCGGTGGGCCTCATGGCGATCGTCGTCGGGATCGTGCTGCTGGGACTGCATCCGGCGATGCCGGAGGGGCCGGTGGGCGGGCGCCGGGAAAAGAGCCTCCAGCCGAACTGACCGGCGTCTGTCCGGTCACAGGGGGCCGTCCGCCCTGGTTATTAATAATGGCCAGCATTAGAGTGGCCGACATGACGAGAACGTCAGGGCAAGAGACCAGGGACAAGCTGATCCGCGCGGCCGAGGAGATCTTCGCCGCGCAGGGCACGGACGGCGCCCAGCTGCGGGACATCGTCCGGCTGGCCGGGCAGAGCAACCCCTCCGCGGTCCAATACCACTTCGGCTCCCGGGCCGGGCTGCTCGACGCGGTGATGGACGGCCGCCAGACCCGTACCGAACAGGTGATCGCACCGCTGCTCGACGAGCTGGCCGGGGACTGTGGCGTACGGGAACTGCTCACCGCGCTGGTGACGGCCGAGGCGAGCCTGCTCGCCGACGACCGGGGCCGCCGCTGTCTGCGGATCTCGGCCCAGCTCAGCCATGAGACCGGGCTGCGGACCGGCCGGTTGCACCCCGCCCTGGACGGCACCGCCTACGGGCGGCTGATCGGCCGCATCGGGGACTGCCTGGGCGCACTGCCCGGGCCCGTGCGCCTGGAGCGCCTGGACCTGGCGCTCACCCTGATCGGCGCGGCGCTGGCCGACCGCGCCCGCCAGGGTCTCGACGGCACCCGGCCGCTGACCGGCGAGGAGTTCTTCCTCGCCGATCTCGTCGAGACCACCACCGCGTTCCTGCACGCGCCCGTGCCGGGCGGCGCGTGAACCACCCGCACCACATGAAGGACAGTGTCATGACCGACAAGAACAAGCTCAGCGACAAGACCGTCATCATCACCGGCGGCGCCCGGGGCCTGGGCGCCGAGGCCGCCCGCCTCGCCGTTGCGGGCGGCGCCCATGTGGTGATCACCGATGTGCTCGACGACGAGGGCGCCGCCACCGCCGCCGCCCTCGGGGCGCAGGCCCGCTTCATGCACCACGACGTGACCTCCGAGAAGGACTGGCAGCGCGTCGCCGAATTCGCCGTCGCCGAGTTCGGGCGGATCGACGGCCTGGTCAACAACGCCGGCGTATCGACCGGTCAGCCGCTGGAGACCGAGACGGTCGAGCACTTCCGCAAGGTCATCGACATCAACCTGACGGCCGTCTTCATCGGCATGAAGACGGTGATCCCGGTGATGAAGGAGAACGGCGGCGGTTCCATCGTCAACATCTCCTCGGCCGCCGGTCTGATGGGCCTCGCCCTGACCTCCAGCTACGGCGCCTCCAAGTGGGGCGTCCGCGGTCTGACGAAGGTCGGCGCGGTGGAGCTCGGCACGGCGAAGATCCGGGTGAACTCCGTGCACCCGGGCATGGTCTACACGCCGATGACCGCGTCCGTCGGCATTCAGAAGGGCGACGGCAACTACCCGAACACCCCGATGGGCCGGGTCGGCGAGGCCCCGGAGATCGCGGAGGCCGTCACCTTTCTGCTCTCGGACGCCGCCTCGTACATCACCGGCGCCGAACTGGCCGTGGACGGCGGCTGGACCACGGGGCCGACCGTCAAGTACGTCATGGGCCAGTGATCACTGTCAGCGGCCTGATGTTGGATGAGGGGCATGACTCCTTCTGACGAGATCCTGGACATCGTCGACGAGAACGACGTGGTCGTGGGGCAGGCCCCGCGCGGTGAGGCGACCGCGCGGGGCCTGCGCCATCGCTGCGTCTTCATCGAGGCCAGGGATGCCGCGGGCCGGCTCTTCGTGCACCGCAGGACCCCGACGAAACTGGTCTTCCCGTCCCACTACGACATGTTCGTCGGCGGGGTGGTCGGGGCGGGCGAGTCGTACGACGAGGCGGCGCTGCGGGAGGCCGAGGAGGAGCTGGGGGTCTTTGGGCTCCCGCGCCCCGAGCCGCTGTTCAAGTTCCTCTACGAGAGCGCGGAGCACTCCTGGTGGAGCCACATCTACCAGGTCCGGTGCGAGCTGCCGGTGAATCCGCAGGTGGAGGAGGTCGCCTGGCACACCTTCCTCACCGATGCGGAGCTGGAGCAGCGGCTCGACGACTGGGAGTGGGTGCCGGACGGCCTGGAGACGTACCACCGGCTGCGCGCCTTCCGGGCGGGCGGGGCGGCCTCCTGATCCGGGGCCCGGTCACCGGCCGGTCCGGGGTTCCCGTCACCGGTCGGTCCGGGGTCCCGGTCACCGGCCGGTCTAAGGTTCCCGCGTGAAGGAATTCGTACAGAGCCTGCGGCTGTGGTTCGCGCCGCAGCGAATCCGCGAAGAGGGCGACACCCCCGACTACCGGTTCTCGCTCGCCAACGAGCGCACGTTCCTCGCCTGGATCCGGACGGCTCTCGCGCTGATCGGCGGTGGTTTCGCGGTCGACCAGTTCCTCCCGGAGCTGGTGTGGGGCATCCGCGCGGGACTGGCGCTCGCGCTGCTCGCGGCCGGTGTGCTGTGCGCGCTGAGGGCCATCAATCACTGGGTGCGGTGCGAGCGGGCGATGCGGCGCGGGGAGGATCTGCCGGTCTCCCGGTTCCCGACGCTGCTCGGTCTCGCCGTCGCCGTCGTCGCCGTGGCGATGGTGGTGGTGGTCCTCTTCGGCTGGGAGGGCCGGTGACGGCCGACGGGCGCGACCCCGGACTGCAGCCCGAGCGGACCAGGCTGGCGTGGCGGCGTACGACGCTGTCCTGCACGGTGGTGGCGCTGCTGGCGGTCAAGCAGGCGCTGCACAAAGGGGCGAGCCCGGCCGGGATCGTCGCCGTGGCGCTGAGCGCGCTGGCCTGGCTGGGTTTCCTGCTCGTGGCGCACCGGCGGGTGCTCGGGATGGGGACCGCGCGGCCGCAGCCGCTCTCGACGCGCGGTGCGCTGACCGCGGGGGCGTGCACGGTCGCGCTCGCGGTGTTCGCCGCGGCCATGCTGTTCTGAGGCCCGGCACCGGGCGTGTCAGACGTCCGGGGTGTCCCAGGAGACGGTGACGACGATCTTTCCGCGGGTGCGTCCCTGCTCGTTCAGCCGGTAGGCGTCCGCCGCCCGTTCCAGCGGGAAGACCCGGTCCACATGGACGGTGACGATGCCCTGCTCGGCCAGTTCTGCAAGGTGGGCGAGGTCCTTGGCGTCCGGGCGCACGAAGGCGTAGCGGCCGCCGTACGAGAAGACCTCACCGTCCGCGATGGAGGCCAGCCGGCCCTCGGGCTTCAGCACTTCGGCGGAGGCCCGGAGCGCCTCGCCTCCGACGGTGTCGAACGCGGCGTCGACCCCGTCCGGGGCCAGCGCCCGCAGCCGGTCGACGAGGCCGTCCCCGTAGGCCACCGGCTCCCCGCCGAGCTGCCGCACATGTTCGTGGTGGGGTTCGCTCGCGGTGCCGATGACGTGGGCGCCCGCGTGGCGGGCGATCTGGACCGCGAGCGAGCCCACGCCGCCCGCCGCCGCGTGGACGAGGACCGTCTCACCGTCCTGGATCTTCAGTGTGCGGTGGAGCACCTGGTACGCGGTGAGGCCGGCCAGCGGCAGGCCCGCGGCCTCCTCGAAGCTCAGGCTCAGCGGCTTGCGGGCGAGGGTGCGCACGGGTGCGGCAACGTACTCGGCGAACGTACCGCGGCAGAGGAAGTCCTCCCGGACATAGCCGATGACCTCGTCGCCCACCGAGAATTCGTCGACGGCGACACCGGGCTGCACCACGACGCCGGACACGTCCCAGCCGGGGATCACCGGGAACACGGCCTGCAGACCGGCGTCCAGGTAACCCTCGCGGGCCTTCCAGTCGACCGGGTTGACCGCCGCGGCCCGCACCTTCACCAGAACGGTGTCGGGGCCGACCTTGGGGTCGGGCCGTTCCCCGTACTCCAGGACGTCGGCCCCGCCGTACCTGCTGTAGCTGATCGCCTTCATGTACCGAACCCTCGGTGCGGGCCGGGGCCCCCGCAACTCAGGCCGTGGCCGCTGCGGGGAACGTTCCGTCACCAGCGCGGGATCGAGGGGGTCCGCCATCCGGGCTCGGCCTTGCGCATCGCGGCCGCGTCGTCGCGCTCGCGCATCGTGCCGTCGTCGTCGAGCCAGCGCCGGTGCAGCACGGCCAGGCGTTCACGGTCGAGTTCGACGCCGAGCCCTGGCGCGTCGGAGACGGTGAGCCGGCCGCCTCGGAAGACATGGCGGGTGGTGATGACGTCCTCGGTCTGCCAGGGGTAGTGGCTGTCGCAGGCGTAGTCGAGGTTGGGGACGGTGGCCGCGACGTGGGTCATCGCGGCGAGGCTGATGCCGAGGTGGGTGTTGGAATGCATGGAGAGTCCGACGCCGAAGGTACGGCAGATCCCGGCCAGCTCACGGGTGCGGTGCAGGCCGCCCCAGTAGTGGTGGTCGGAGAGCACGACCTGGACGGCGCCGCGGGCGAAGGCCTCCGGGACCTCGGCGAGGGTCGTGACGCACATGTTGGTGGCGAGCGGTACGTCGGTGCCCGCGGCGACGGCGGCCATCAGGTCCGTGCCGCTCGCCGGGTCCTCCAGATATTCGAGTACGTCCTTCAACTGCTCGGCGACGTACAGCGAGGTCTCGACGGACCAGGCGCCGTTGGGGTCGAGGCGCAGCGGCTGCCCCGGGAACTCCTCGGCCAGAGCACGGATCGCGGCGATCTCCTGGTCGGGTTCGAAGACGCCGCCCTTGAGCTTGAAGGAGGAGAAGCCGTGCTCGCGGGCGAAGCGCCGGGCCTGGGCGACGACTCCGGCCGGGTCGGTGGCGGCGCCCCAGTCGTCCTGTTCGCCGCCCTCGGGGTGAGCGGCCCAGCGGTAGAAGAGGTACGCGCTGTACTCCACGCTGTCGCGGACCCTGCCGCCGAGCAGAGCGTGCACGGGGAGGCCGAGGGACTTGCCGAGCGCGTCCAGGCAGGCGACCTCGAAGCCGGAGACGACGGAGAGCCGGAGCTTGTCGGCGGTCTGGACACCGCGCAGCCCACCGGCGTCGACACGCTCGTCGGCCGCGCGTGAATCACCGCACACCTCGTCGGCCAGTGCGAACAGGCCGTTCAGACCGCTGACCGGGCGTCCGACGAGGGCGGTGGCGAGCGGCTGGGCGAGTTCGAGGTACTTGCCGTCCCCGTAGGTCTCCCCGATACCGGTCACACCGCCGCGTGTGACGACTTCCACGATGAGCCGCGGCGTGTACGGCTGGTGGACGCCCTGGGTGTTGAGCAGGGGCGGGTCGGCTATCAGGATCGGGGTCAGCCGGACTTCGTCGATCAGCAGCTCGGTATTCATACGTGAACCATATTCAGGGATACGGCCGAACGCCAGACTCCGGCCCGAGTCGGAGCGGAGCCCACGTGCCGGATCCCGGGAGTCCACTGGACGGCATACCGACTGGTCGGCATCATGAACACCGACCGTCTTTCACCCCGGAGGTGCGCACGATGAGCCCAGTCCACCCGCCAGGTCTCGACCTCGACCGGCTGCGCGGATATCTCGACCGCGAGCGGCCGGATCTGGTGAACGGACCGCTCGAAGCCCGGCTCGTCGAGGGCGGTCGCTCCAACCTGACGTACATCGTCACGGACGGCACCGGCCACTGGGTCGTGCGCAGGCCCCCGCTGGGTCATGTGCTGGCCACCGCACACGACATGAAGCGCGAGCACCGGGTGATCAGCGCCCTGCACCCCACGGCCGTTCCGGTGCCCGAACCGGTGCTGCTCTGCGAGGACGACTCGGTGATCGGGTCGCCCTTCTACGTCATGGAGTACGTCGAGGGCACCCCGTACCGCACGGCCGAGCAGCTCGCCCCGCTGGGCGCCGAGCGCACCCGGGAGGCCGTCCTCGGTCTCGTCGACACCCTTGCCGAACTGCACGCCGTGGACCCCGAGTCCGTCGGGCTCGGCGACTTCGGGCGCCCCGAGGGCTTCCTCGACCGGCAGCTCCGCCGCTGGGGCAAGCAGCTGGACGCGTCCCGCAACCGCGGACTGCCCGGCATCGACGAGTTGCACGCCGCGCTCGGCCGAGAACTGCCCGTCTCCCCCGCGCCCACCGTCGTACACGGCGACTACCGTCTGGACAACGTCCTGATCGGCTCCGACGACCGGATCAAGGCCGTTCTCGACTGGGAGATGTCGACGCTCGGCGACCCGCTGACCGACCTCGGCCTGCTGGTGATGTACAGCTCCGACCTCGGTCTGACGAAGTCCCCGGTCTCCACCACCAGCGGAGCGGCCGGCCATCCCACCCCCGCCGAACTGGTCGAGCGCTACGCCGCACGCTCCGGCCGGGACACCTCCGCCATCTCCTGGTACACGGCGTTCGCCTGGTTCAAGCTCGCCGTGATCCTGGAGGGCATCCACTACCGCTACACCCTGGGCCAGACCGTCGGCGCCGGCTTCGACCGCATCGGCGATCTCGTCCCCGTCTTCATCGAGCACGGCCTCACCACCCTCCAGGAAGGCTGATCACCCCCATGGACTTCGCATTCGACGCCCGTACCGAAGAGCTGCGCGACAAGCTGCTCACCTTCATGGACGAACATGTCTACCCGGCCGAGAAGACCGCGGACGAACAGCGCGCGCTCCTGGCCTCACCGTGGGACACCCCGCAGATCATCGAGACCCTGAAGGCCGAGGCGCGGCGGCAGGGGCTGTGGAACCTCTTCCTCCCCGATGCCGAGTACGGCGCCGGACTGACCAACCTCCAGTACGCACCGCTCGCCGAAATCACCGGCCGTTCACCGCAGTTGGCGCCGACCGCACTCAACTGCGCGGCCCCGGACACCGGAAACATGGAGGTGCTCTTCCAGTTCGCCACGGACGAGCAGAAGAAGCAGTGGCTGGAGCCGCTGCTCGCCGGGGAGATCCGCTCTGCGTTCGCGATGACGGAGCCCGAGGTGGCCTCGTCGGACGCGACCAACATCGAGACGCGCATCGTGCGCGAAGGTGATGACTACGTCATCAACGGTCGCAAGTGGTACATCTCCGGGGCGATGAACCCGGACTGCCAGATCTTCATCGTGATGGGCAAGACAGCGACTGCCGATACCCCTGACGGCGCCGACATCCGCCGCCAGCAGTCGATGATCCTGGTCCCACGCGACACCCCCGGTCTCGAAGTGCGGCGCGCCATGCAGGTGTACGGCTACGAGGACCACTATCACGGCGGTCACGCCGAGGTCGTCTTCACGGACGTACGGGTGCCCGCCGCGAACCTGATCGGCGAGGCGGGCGGCGGCTTCGCGATCGCCCAGGCCCGCCTCGGCCCGGGCCGCATCCACCACTGCATGCGGCTGATCGGGATGGCCGAGCGGGCCATCGAGCTGATGTGCAAGCGGGCGGTGTCCCGTACGGCCTTCGGCAAGCCGCTCGCCCAGCAGGGCGTCGTGCAGAACTGGATCGCGGACGCGCGGGTCACGGTGGAGCAGTTGAGGCTGCTGGTACTGAAGACGGCATGGCTGATGGACACGGTCGGCAACCGGGGGGCGCACACGGAGATCCAGGCCATCAAGATCGCCACCCCGCGCGGGGTGGTCGACATCCTCGACCAGGCGGTGCAGCTGCACGGCGCGGGCGGCGTGAGCCAGGACTTCCCGCTGGCGGAACTGTGGGCGGCGGCGCGGACGTTGCGGCTGGCGGACGGGCCGGACGAGGTGCATCAGCGGTCGTTGGCCCGGCGGGAGATCAAGCGGTACATGTAGCCGGTGCCCGGGCGGGGTCGGTGGGTGCGAGGGCCCGCCCGGTTGCCGTTTCGTCCTCAATCGCCGGACGGGCTGGGAATGTTGCCGGACGGACTTGAATTTCTGAGCCGGTCGAGGACGTCCGTGTAGAGGGAGCGTTTGTCGGGGCGGGCGTGGGCGGCAGCTTGGCGCAGGGCGGGGATCGCCGCCTCGCTCATCCCGATGAGCCCCTCGGCCGCCGTCCTGCGCACGACGGGGTGCGGGTGCGCGAGCAGTCCGGTCACGGCGGGGATCGCGGGCTCCCAGCCGGCGTGGCAGAGCGTGCGGATCGCCGTACGCGTCAATTCCGGCCGGGGGTCGTCCAGCAGGAGCATGGTGTGGCTCAGGTAGGTACCCCGGTCCAGCATCGTCCGTGAGGTCCGGTGGGCGCGCAGGCGTACCTTGGCCCGGGGATGGTTCAGCAATTCACCGATCAGGTCGCGCAGTCCGGGGTCCGGGCCCGAGTGGGCCTCGGCCAGTTCTGTGAGTGCCCCGCATATCTGTTCCGGGGTGCCGGTTCGGGCCAGGTCCAGCAGTTCCTGCCTGGACGGGCGGTGCGAAGCTCCGCCGGGTGCGGCCGGGGGGCGGTCACGGAGCGCTGTCAGCGCTGCCGCGTCCTGCTGTGCGGCGTCCGGGCCGCGCAGCGGACCCTCGACGAGAAGAAGCCGGTCCGCCATGTCGTCGCGTCCTTCGGCGCGCAGCCGCCGACACGTGCGCGTCAGCGCGGGGGTGCGCAGGAGTCGGCGGTCGAGGAGCAGGTCGAGGCAGCCCCAGGCCCCGGCGTCGAGGCGGTCTCCGAGGGTCCTGGCGAGCGCGTCGGCGGGGTAGTTGCGCAGTGCGTCGCCGACTGCCGGTCCGTCGGCGGGCGGGGCGTGCTCCCACCAGTCCAGCAGCAGCGGCACCAGCGGTTCCAGTGTCCACGGGGAGAGCTTCGAGGCCGCGAGAGCCACCCTGTCGTGCAGGACGTCCTCGCCCCGGAGCTCCGTCTCGTCGAGGGTGCGCAGTGCACGGGCCAGGTCCACGCCGATGGGTATGTCGATGTGCCCGCGGAGGTACGCGCGAAGAACCGGCAGCCGGGCCTCGGGCTCGGGCCACTTCGCCAGCGCCAGGGCGGCGGTCTCCCTGCGGCCCGCATGAGTCGACCCCAGCATGTCGAGCAGGCGCTCCCTCAGGGCCGCCGAGCGGGGCTGGTCGAGGTCGTCGATGTGTACGTGCCGGGGCAGCGGCGTCGGAGCCTTGGCGGTCTCGGTGATGGTCCAGGGCGGTGCGTCGAGGGGCTGAAGAAGCGTCATCCAGTCGAGCAGGGCGGCTTGGACTTCGGGGTCCGCGCCGTGGTGGACCTCGATCAGTGCGGTCAGCCGGTCCCGCGAACCGACCCTGCCGTCGTCCTGTCGGCGGAACTCCTCCAGAGTGTCCGGTGCGCGCACCGCGTCGTCCAGCGCCGCCCGCCATGCCCGCGCCTCGGCGGGCACGGGTGCCGCGGTGGTCTCCGGGGCTGCGAACGCCTCCCTCAGCACGGCGGCCTGGGCCTGCCAGGGGTCGGCGCCGAGCCGGGCCGACGCGAGTGCCTGATCGAGGTCGGCGCGGACCGGCACCGCGCCGAGGAGGCGCAGCAGCGTCAGCGTGGACCGGCCCGGCGTCGTGGGTGCGGGACGCAGTGCCCGTACCGCAGCGGCGACGGCCGGCCTGCCGGCCCCCGTCAGCATCGGCGCGACCTCTTCGAGTACCGCGACCAGGTCGTGCCGGTCCTCGTCCCGGGCGTCGACGAGCGCGTCGAGCAGGACCCGTGCGGACCGGGCGAATGCCGTCAGTTCCCCGGCCGTCCG
Organism: Streptomyces sp. NPDC037301; assembly: GCF_055602785.1. NCBI lineage: Bacteria > Bacillati > Actinomycetota > Actinomycetes > Kitasatosporales > Streptomycetaceae > Streptomyces > Streptomyces sp. NPDC037301. Next base: position 111,889 of record NZ_JBVJWD010000009.1, on the reverse strand, counting down.
GGGTGCGGGGCAGATGCGCAGCGCGAGCCGCACCAGCCTGTCCCGGGCCGCGGGCCGGGAGCCGGCCAGCCGGAGCCAGTCCGTGAGCATCGGCCGCAGCTCGTTCAGCCGGTCGGGGTGGAGCGGCGCGTCCCTCTCGGCGACGCGCAGCGCGACCGAGGGATTCCAGCCGCCGGCCACCAGCGACCTGATGTCACGGTCCGCCGCAGTGTCCTGCGATGACCGCTGTGCGACGGCCGATGTGGTGATGCCATGCCTGGCCAGCGGTATCGCCAGATCCTGCACGTCCCCGGAGGCCAGAGCGACCCGGCCGTCCGCCACCAGGGAGAGCAGGGCGGCCACCACCGGTGACGCCTGGTCGTCCAGCGCGAGGACCGAGCGGGCGCCGAGGGCGCCGTCGAGGCCCGCCAGCAGCAGTTCGCGGGTACGGCCGTCCTGGCTGTGCTCGGCGGCGGCGAGAAGGGTCGCCGCGTAGGCGTCGCCGAGGACGGCACGCAGAGCCGCGACGAGCGTGCCGCGCAGCCCGGGGTTGTCGTGGCGCCCGAGCCAGAAGAGCAGCTTGGGCAGCGCCGCCGGTGTGCCCGCGCGGACCAGCACCTCGGCGGCGGTCTTCTTGATGTTCATGTTCGGATGGTCGAGACATGCGGCGATCGCGGTGCACGCCCAGTGGGCCTGTGCGTGACCCAGTGCGAGCAGGGCCTGCCGGACGGTCTGGATGTCCTGGGCGGTGGTCAGCGCGATCAGGGTCGCCGACAGCGCCTGTGCGTCCTCGCCCGTGGCGTCGCGCGCGAGCAGGGCGATGACGTGTTTGCGTACGTGCCGGTCGCGGTGGCGCAGCAGCCGGTGCACCCGGGCGCGAGTGCCCGCCCAGGGGGCCCGGAGCAGCAGTTCGAGCAGGATCGTCCGCTCACGGTCGGACAGTCCGGGCCGGTCCAGCAGGTCCAGTGCCATGGTCGCGACGAGTGCGTGGCCGGCCTCTTGCGCATCTGCCGTGTCGAGCAGGCAGACCGGCCGGATCGCGCCCCGCTCGTGGAGACGGCGGCCCAGGGCGTGCACGGCGTCCAGGACCTCTTGGGGCACCACGGGCTCACCGCCGGGCTGGCCGTGCTGCCACTCCCGCAGCGCCGCCTGCTCGGCCACGATGCGCAGCAGCAGGGCTGCGATGGCCGGCAGGGTGCCTGCGTTGCCGTGGTCCGTAAGACGGCACAGCGCCGCCACCGGCTCGTCCGGGTTCAGATGGGAACGCAGCAGGGCCAGTTCCCGCTCGTCCGGGCCACCCAGGTCCGCCGCGATGCGCGCCGGCAGGTCGACCGGATCCAGCCGTACGAGGAGGGCGCGCCGGTGCGCCGGATCGCGGGTCAGCTGCCACAGCAGTTCGAGGGCGCGGTCCCGTACGGCGTACAGGTGGGGGGCGACCGGGTCACCGGCCAGGCCCAGCCCTTCTCGCAGGGCCAGTACCGTCCGCTGCCCTCCGATGGCCTCCAGAACGTCCAGGGCCGCGGCGGGCTCCGAGGGCAGCAGAGCGATCACGGCGTCCTCGGCATCCGCATGGCGCAGCTCCCGGATCGCGTCGAGGAACGGACCGGGGGCGGGGGCCGAAGGAAGTACGCGTGCGATCGCGTCCCCGATCGGAAGCTCGCCCGTTCCCTGCCCGGCCAGGGCCACCAGCAGGGCGAGCCCTCGCGGCCTGCTCGGATCATCGGCGGCCGTCTCCGTCAGTACCCGGAACGCCTCCTTCCGGCAGGTGAACAGGATCGTCGCGATCTCGCGGGGCGGAATCGAGTGATCGGCCAGGGCCAGGCCGATCACGGCCGGAACTTCCGGACCGTCCACGAAGTGCCCGCGCCGGTGGAGACCGCGCAGGCACGTCACCGTCGGCCTGCCGAACAGCAGCGGATCGCGTGTGGCGACGGCCGTGAGTTCACCGATGTCGTCGCGGTCCGCCAGATCGCCGAGCAGTTCCATTCCCCGTCGGCGAAGGCCCGGCGGAAGATCCGGATCGTCGATGATCTGCCGCAGCAGGTCCTTGTGGCCGTGGCGGGCGGCGGCCGCGAGGGCAGCATCGGCCACCGCGGGCCTGTCCTTCGCCGAACCGGCGGCGAGAAATGGAGAAATGCGCCCCTGCGGCAGCGGCTCGATCGCCGCCCACGGCTCGGTGAGTTCGTCCAGCGCGCCGACGACGACCCGGTCGCTGTCGGCGTCGAGCAGGCCGATCAGGTCTTCGCGGACCAGCGCGGGAGCCAGCAGTCCGGCGTGCAGCCCCTGCCGCGCGAGCCGCAGCGCCTCGGCCCGCAGCACGGGGTCGCCGCTGTCCGCCAGTTCGTCCACGAGTTGGGCCGGCCGATGCGCCGCGGTGATACCCATCTCCCGTACGGCCTGGTAGAGGAGTTCACCCGGGGCTTCGTCACGGATCACCGCCGGCTCGTCGAGGAGTTCGGAGCGCAGCCACGCGATCCTCACCCGTACCGGGAGCCCGGCCGTGCGCCATGACGGGCGGGGGCGGCCCCGGAGACGGTGGCCGAGTCGCTCGTAGAGCTCCGCCAGGAGGAGATCCGCCTCCGGCGGCCCCATCAGCGATACGGGCAGCAGCCCGGCGAGTTCGGCCGTCTCGCCGTCGTCGGACGGGCGGCCCGCTGTCACTCGCTCGGTGAGCAGGACCAGCCCCAGATGACGCAGGGCGGGGTCCTCGTGCCGGATCAGACGTCCGAGGACTGCCGGTGGGCAGTCCTGCGCGTCCAGGAGCCTCGACAGCCGCCCGGCGTCGGCCCGGCGTACGGCATCGTGGAACTGTTCGTCGGCCGGTGTCTTCACCGTCGGATGCTAACCGGGGCACTCCCGGCTCCACCAACGGATTCCGCCCCCGTCAGTAGCCGCCGAACGGCACGTGGTCGGCCAGCGCCAGGTCGCGGGCGAAAGCCCTCACACGCAACAGGCACCGGGCGACGAGGCGGACGGCCGGTGTGTGGCGCGGGCCGTATGCCGCGGCCCAGAGTGCGGGAACGTGTGCGGATGGCTGGATGTGAGTCATACATCCAGCTTCGCCCCGTACCGGCGGTCGGTCCTGGTCGGGTTCGCGACCTGGCACGAGGACCTGGTGCCGATCGCCGCGGCGGGCCATCGGCCGGCGACGGCCGGACGCACCCTGCTCAAGGATCTCGCCGACGAGCCGTTCGTGGACTTCCGCGCGCGCACCGGTCTGGAGACCGCGGTACGGAGGCCGGCCGCGCACTGCGGTCCGGAGCGCCGGATCACCCGTGACGTCACTCAGATCCGGCTGCTCGTCGATCTCGTGCGGGCCGGGACCGGTGTGGCGATCGTGCCGCGGCGGATCGGTGCGGAAGCGGGGCTGCCGTGTGTGAGCATCCGCCGGCCGGAGCCCGGCCGGACGGTGGTCCTTGCGGGGGCGGGCACCCCCCAACCCGGCGGCAAAGGCGCTCCTCGACCGGCTGACCGGCGGCGCTCCCCGGGTGACTAGGGACGCAGGGCGCGCAGCAGCAGGTCGGCCAGGTGGTCGGCGACCTCCTGCTGGCTGAGCGGGCCGTCGGGCCGGTACCAGGTGGACAGATGGTGGACCGAGCCGAAGTGGTAGTCCACGATCAGGTCCGCCGGGGTGGCCGTGGAGAACACTCCGCTCCGCTGGCCCTCTTCCACCAGGGCCCGGAAGCGCTCGTGGTAGCGGCGCCGCTCCACCCGTACCTGCTTGTTCTTCTCCGGGCTGAGGTGATGCATCGACCGGAAGAAGATCGAGGCGTCGTCGAGGTTCTCGATGGTCGTGACGACCACGTCCGCGGCGGCGTCGCGCAGCCGCTGTTCGACCGGGGCGTCGGCGTCCGCGAAGGCGTCGAGGCGCTCCTGCTGAAGCCGGAGCACTCGGGCGTAGACCTCCTGGAGGAGGTCCTCCTTGGAGCCGAAGTAGTGGTAGAGCGCACCCTTGGTGACGCCTGCCGCCTCGACGATCTCCTGGACCGAGGTGCGGTCGTACCCCTGCTCGGCGAAGAGCCGGGTGGCGGCGGCCAGCAGCCGCTGAGGAACGGGGGCCGTGTCCCCGTCCGTCGCCTTGGCCATTGCCGCCACCTTCCTTCCGTACCGTGCGTGAATCCGTGCTGTGCGTGAAACGGTCTATCGAGGGGAACGCAGTTCCCGCCTGAGGATCTTCCCACTCGCCGTCTTCGGGAGTTCGGTCAGGATCTCGACCTCGCGCGGGTACTTCTACGCGGCCGGCCGCGCTCGCATTGTCCGGCCTCGTCCGGGAGGCGTCGCCCCTGACCGAAGGCTAAGAACATACGTTCCCATTGGTGCGGGCTGGGCGCGCTGGGCCTCGCCGAGCAGGGAGATCCAGGGCTTTGCCGCGTAGATGGACTCGGTCATGCGCCGGTCTCCTCCCACTTCTGCTGGAGGTGGTTCATACTGCCGAGCCAGTGGTCGGTGTCCTTGCTGCGGGCCCGGTAGAAACCGGCGACCTCGGGGTGCGGCAGGACGAGGAAGCGGTCCTCGGCCATGGCGTCGAAGAGCGCGTCGGCGACCGCCTCGGGCTCGATGGCGCTGGGCGCGAGGACGAGTTCGCCGGCCGATCCGGCGGCGGTGAGCATGTCCGTACGCACGCCCTGCGGGCAGATCGCGTGGACCTTGATGCCGCGGTGGCGGTAGGTCAGCGAGAGCCATTCGGCGAAGGCGACGGCACCGTGCTTGGTGACGCTGTACGGTGCGGCGCCGATCATCGTCAGCAGTCCGGCGGCGGAGGCGGTCGAGACGAAGCGGCCGCTGCCGCGCTCCAGCCAGTCCGGCAGCAGCGCCCTCGCCGCGCGGACATGGGCCATCACGTTGACGTCCCAGGCGGCGGCCCAGACCTCCTCGTCGGCGAAGACATCGCCGGGCGAGGCGAGGCCCGCGTTGGCGCAGTAGATGTCGACGGTGCCGTCCAGCGCTTCGCGGGCGGCGTCCACGATCTGCGAGGCGTCACCGGTCACGGCGGTGCCGCCGATCTCCTCGGCCAGCGGCTTGATCCGGGCCTCGTCGAGGTCGTTGACGACGACCCTGGCGCCTTCCGCGGCGAATCTGCGGGCCAGAGCGGCTCCGATGCCGCCTCCGGCCCCTGTGACCACTACGCCCGCGCCCTGCACCGTACTCATCGGGTCCCGCCCCTCTCAGCCGACTACCCCGCAGACTAACCAGTCGGTATGTCGTAGTGGAAGGGCTTGACACCGCTCGGGCGGCACTCCTGTCACAACCGAATCGTCCGGCTCATTCCGTATGGCCTGAACGCGCGCTAGCGTGCGTGACCATGACAGACGTCGCGATCACGGAGGTAGCTGAATGAGCCTGTCCAGACGTGGCTTGCTGGCCGCCGGCGGTGCGGTGGGAGCCCTCGCGGCGACGGCCGCCGGTACCGGGGTCGCGACCGCCGCCCCCACCCCCGGCAAGGGGCACGGCCGGATCCGCACCGGCTTCGACCGGCTGGCCGCGGACGGCTACGCGCTGCTGAAGGGGCAGAAGGTCGGTGTCGTCACCAACCCGACCGGGATCACCTCCGATGTGCGCCACATCGTCGATGTGATGCACCCGGATGAGCGGGTGAACCTGGTCGCGGTCTTCGGACCCGAGCACGGCTTCCGCGGCACCGCGCAGGCGGGCGGTTCCGAGGGGCGGTACGACGACCCGGCGACCGGACTCCCCGTCTACGACACGTACTTGAAGAGCGGGCAGCCGCTCGCCGATGTCTTCACCGCGTCCGGCGTGGACACGATCGTCTTCGACATCCAGGACGCGGGCGCCCGCTTCTACACATACATCTGGACGCTGTACGACTGCATGGAGGCGGCGGCTCTCGCGGGCAAGCGGTTCGTCGTCCTGGACCGGCCGAACCCGGTGACCGGGCGGGCGGCACTCGGACCGGTGCTCGACCCGGCGTTCTCCACGTTCGTGGGCCGCCGGGAGATCTCGCAGGCGCACGGTATGACGGTCACCGAGCTGGCTCTGCTCTTCAATGCGCAATTCCTGGCCCAGCGGCCGGTCGACCTGCGCATCGTGAAGATGTCGGGGTGGAAGCGCTCGGACTTCTTCGACGCGAGCGGGCTGCCCTGGGTTCCGCCGAGCCCCAATATGCCGACGCCGGACACGGCGCTGGTCTACTCGGGGACCTGCCTGTTCGAGGGCACGAACCTCTCCGAAGGACGCGGCACCACCCGGCCGTTCGAACTGCTCGGCGCGGAGGGCATCGACCACCGGTGGGCGGCGGCCGCGAACGCGCTCGACCTGCCCGGAGTCGCGTTCCGCGAGGCGTACTTCGCGCCGACGTTCTCCAAGTTCCAGGGCAAGACGGTCGGCGGGGTGCAGCTGCACGTCCAGGACCGCGAGGTCTTCGATCCGGTACGCACGGGCATCGCGCTGCTGGTGACGGCGAAGCGGACGTGGAGCGGGTTCGCGTGGCGCTCCGACAACTGGATCGACAAGCTCACCGGCAACACGCGGGTCCGCACGATGATCGACGCGGGGGCGGACACCGATGAGGTGGTGGGGGCGTGGGCGGAGGATCTCGCCGCGTTCCGGGCCGTGCGGAAGAGGTATCTCCAGTACCGGTGAGAGGGGCCGGGCGGGTCCGAGGATTCGGGCCCCGCCCGGCGCACCGGTTCCGTCCTCGAACGCCGGACGGAACAAAAACGCCCTACCGGTGGGCGGGGAACTCCACCACCTGCTGGTACGTCGGGCGGTTCTGCCAGTGGATGGACTTCTGGGCGATCCCGCCGAGCGGCCGGTGGACGATGGAGTCCATGCACCACTGCTCGCCGGCCTTGCAGCTGTCGTCACCCGGGTAGACCTCCGCGGCCGGCTCCGCCGCAGCCGCCTTCAGGGACGCCAGCAGCGCGTCACGGCAACTGGCCAGATCGCCGTTCCCGCAGTAGGTCTTGGCCAGCGGACCCTTGACCGGCTGCCCCAGGACCCGGCGCAGGTCCTTGTCCACGAAGCCCCACCAGCCGTACTGGAACGCCGAACCACTGTGCGCCCCGCTCGGCCCGTGGCCGGCCGCCGGGGACTCGTCGGTGGCGAGGTTCGCGGTCAGCGCCCCGTACAGGCCGTCGCCGAGACCCGGCTTGAACTCGGCCTCGACCAGCTTCGGCCACCATGCGTCCATGATCCGTACCGCGTCGGCGTAGGTGTACGCATGCGATCCGGGGCTGCTCTCCTTACGCTGCGAACCTGCCGCCCGCCAGGACTGCAACTGCTGGACGACGCCGTTCAGTTCCGGATCGGTGACCGGCCGGGAGCGGATCACCTTCAGCAGTTCGGGCAGCAGCTGCTCGCCGCGCAGATCGGTGACGGCGGCCTCGGCCATCGCCCGGGTGAGGGACCCACGGGTCACGCCGCCCTCCTCGACCAGCTTCGCCACCCGGTCGTCCAGCCAGGTGGTACGCAGCGAGGTGTAGGCGACGGGCTTGCCGCCCACGGTGGCGCGGTGGGTGACGACTGCTCCAGGCCCTGGTTGGCCAGCGCGCCACCGGCGAACGAGGTCAGTTCGCCGCGCCCGATGTGCCGGAAGAGGTCCATCAGCCAGAGCCGGTCCTGCCCGGACGCGAATCCGGCGCCGAACTCGGTGCCGTAACGGGTGGTGCCCTTGATGTGCGGCACGCCGGATGTCTTGTCACGGGTGATCGTGACATCGTCGCGCGGCGAGGTGACGGACTCGACCTGGTTCTCGGGGACGCCGAACGAGGCGTCGTTGAAGAAGTCGGTCAGCTTCTGGTCGGTGAGACCGGTGTGCCCGGCCACCAGGCCGTTGTAGCGGTCGAGTTGGTCGTCGATGTGGGCGGGGTGCGTACCGAACGCCTTGTTGCCGAGGATGTCGACGAGCGTGGCGTTGCCGTTCTCGCCGGGCGGCAGGATGTCGTCGCACTGCCCCTGGCAGTAGTCGGTGGCGGGTGCGGGTTCCGCTGCCGCGGCGCCGGACTGCGGCGAGGCCGCCAGCAGGGTGGTGCCGAGTGCGAGAACCGCCGCGACGGTGGCGGCTCTGAACTTGACGGTGCGTGGGGGCACGCGTGCTCCTCCGAGAGGCCGATGCGCCGGAGGTTACCGGCGGTATGACCCACCGGTAAGGTGAGCAACAGTCACCTTTTCCGAATCATCACATGCCGTCGCATGCGGCCCTCATGACGATGAGTCATCTCACATCGTGGACGTCACCACATTTCGATGGATCCGAATCGGGCAGCCGTACGTCCATTCCTTGACGCCGAAGTACGAGCGACGGAGGTGGCAGTGCAGTGGCCGGATTCCGGAGTCTTGCGAGACAGGTCCGCGATCCACGGGGCGACCTGGCGCTGCGGCGGTACTCGCTGCGCAAGTGCCTGGAGAGGTTCGCCCCTTACGGGCATCGGGCGACCTGGGATCATCTGTGCGCCCGGCACGGGATCGAGCCCGAGGACCGGTCCCCCGATCCGGTGCGGCTGATGCGCGCACTGGACGAACTGGAGGCGGCGCGGGCCGTCTGGCTCGGATACGAGGCGGGTTTCGCCGAGCGCCGCAGGCGGGAGAAGCACGACGGGCTGCGCAGGCCCGGCACGTTCGACGACTGGCACCGGCGCACCTGGGGCGGCCACGGCGTCGCCCGCTGCGAGGACCCGACGGTTCACCCCTCGGCGCCGCTCGCCGAGGTTCTCGGCCGGCTGATCGCCGCACTGGAGTCGGAACCGGGCGCGTCCTGCCCTGTGTGCGCGAGCACCGAGATCGTCTGGCGGCCGGATCTGGAGTGCGAGCCGTGGTCGGGGCCGGTCTGCACGGGGTGCGGGATCGTGGTGCCGCAGCCGATGCTCACACCGGGGGCGCTGGCGAAGGCCCGGGGCGCACGGCGCCGGGATCTGGCGTCGGCGGCGTGACGGACAGCGAAAGCGCCCGGCGCGCCGTCAGGCACCTGAGAGCCTGCCGGGTGGCCTCCGGTCGAAGGTCACCCGACAGGCTCTGAGCCACCGGGCCCCCGCTTCTACGGACAGTCGGCCGACCGGCGCTCCGGCATCAGGCGCGAGCCACTGATCCGCTGACCGGAGATGTCGTCCGGATTGGAGAGCACACAGTTCTCCAGCGACAGACAGCCGCAGCCGATGCAGTCGGCGAGATGGTCCCGCAGCCGGCCCAACTGCTCGATGCGCTCGTCCAGTTCGGAGCGCCACGCCGCGGAGAGCCGCGCCCAGTCGTCACGGTTCGGGGTGCGCTCCTCGGGGAGTTCGGCGAGGGCGTCCCGGATGGTGGCGAGCGGGATTCCGACCCGCTGCGCCGCACGGACGAACGCGACCCTGCGCAGCGCATCCCTGGTGTAGCGACGCTGGTTGCCGCTGGTGCGGCGGCTGCTGATCAGGCCCTTGGCCTCGTAGAAGTGCAGGGCCGAAACAGCGGCGCCGCTGCGTGCGGAGAGCTGGCCGACCGTGAGTTCATGGAGTGTCTGTGGGATCTGGGGCACCCCTCCAACCCTACTTGTCCGCCCCCGGCCGGTCCGTCGTTGACAGGAACGCACCCGCCAACCATGCTGAGCAAGCGCTTAGGCAGGGGCGCGACGCCGGATGGCCGAGAGCTGGAAGGGCAGGGACCAGGGACATGGCAGAGCCGAGGATCTTCACGTCCGCGCAGGAGCTGCGCGACGGGGTGGGCGAACAGCTGGGTCACAGCGAGTGGCTGGAGATCGAGCAGAAGAGGATCGACCTCTTCGCCGAGGCCACCGGCGACCACCAGTGGATCCATGTGGACCCGGAGCGGGCCTCGGCCGGGCCGTTCGGCACGACGATCGCGCACGGCTACCTCACGCTCTCGCTGCTGCCGGCCCTCGTACCCCAGATCATGCGGGTCGAGGGCATGAGGATGGGCATCAACTACGGGACGAACAAGGTCCGCTTCCCGTCCACCGTGCCCGTGGGCTCACGGCTGCGCGCCACGGCCGTCCTGAAGAGCGTCGAGGAGGCCGGGGGCGGCGTGCAGGTCACCGCCCTCGTCACGGTCGAGCGCGAGGGCGGCGACAAGCCGGTGTGCGTGGCCGAGTCGGTGTCGCGTTACTACTTCTGACGGCACGGCTGCTCCTGACGGCGCAGCCCGCCACAGCTACCGCTTGCCGGCGACCATGCGCAGCACGAGGTCGGCGTACAGCTCGCCGACCTCGTCCGGCGTCCGGCTGCCCTGCGCGTTGAACCAGCGCGCCACGTCGATGCAGAGCGAGAGCACCGCGAGCGTGGTGCCCGGGATGTCGGGGACGTCGAATTCCCCGGCCTGCACGCCCTCGCTGATGATCCGGCGCACCACCGCGTCGCTCTTGCGGCGCAGCTCGACGATCTCGGTGCGGTGCTCCTCACCGAGGGCGTCCAGTTCGTACTGGACGACGCGGGCCGTGGTGTGCCGTTCGGCGTGCCAGCGGACGAAGGACCGTACAGCCTCGGCCAGCCGCTCGGCGGCCGTACCCCCGCCGTCGGCGGCGGCCTCCAGGACGAACAGGGCGCGGTCGTGACCGATCCTGCTGATCCGGTGGAGCAGCTCTTCCTTCGTCTTGTAGTGGATATAGAGCGCGGCGGGGCTCATCCCCGCCCGGCCGGCGATGTCGCGGGTGGTGGTGGCGTGGTACCCGCGCTCGGCGAAGGCTTCGACGGCGGCGACGAGGAGCCGCCTGGCCGCCTCGGGCGTCACCTCGGCCCACGGCGCACTGTCGCCGTCGGTCTCCTCCGCCGTGCTCATCGTCACTCGCCCCTCTCGTCAGCAGGACGAACACCATACCCCGAACCTGAGCAAGCGCTTAGGGTCCGTCCGGGCGGGATCGTCAGGGCTTCTGGAAGGGGTCGTGCTCGGCGAGGATCTTCTCCAGCCGGGCCTGGTCGACCCGGCTGACGATCTGTCCCGCTTCCTGACGGTCACGGATGACCTTGGCCAGGGTGAAGCAGGAGGTGACGAGGTAGAGGACGCCGATCGCGAGGAATCCGCGGACCCAGGCATCGGCGTCGAGGAAGTAGATGCCGAGGGTCATCGCGGTCATCGCCACCCCGAAGGACGCGACGGCCTGGCCGTAGAAGGCCGCGGTGCTCTGCTGCTTGACCGATGTTGTGTCACTCATGTCGCCCAGCATCGGCCGACGCGGTGTGCACCGCATCCGCCCCCGTACTCAGTCCGGTACTCAGACTCCCGTTCGAGCGGCGATGAAACGGTCAGAAGGCGGAGACCCCCGTCAGCGCGCGGCCGATGATGAGCTTCTGGATCTGGCTGGTGCCCTCGTACAGCGTCATCACACGGGCGTCGCGCAGCAGCTTGCCGACCGGGTACTCGTCGATGTAGCCGTAGCCGCCGAAGACCTGGAGGGCGTTGTTGGCGGCGCGGACGGCGGCCTCGGAGGCGAAGAGCTTCGCCGTGGAGGCGGCGGTGGCGAAGTCCTCGCCGCGGTCGATGAGGTCGGCCACCCGCCAGGTCAGCAGCCGGGCGGCGTCGACGTCGACGGCGATGTCGCTGATGAGTTCCTGGACGAGCTGGTAGCCCGCGATGGACTTGCCGAACTGCTCGCGCTCACCCGCGTAACCCACGGCGGCGTCAAGGGCGGCCTGCGCGATACCGACACAGCCGGCCGCGACCGACATCCGCCCCTTGGCCAGGGCGGACATCGCGATGGAGAAGCCCTTGCCCTCCGGACCCAGGAGCGTCGAGGCGGGCACTCGGACGTCCTCCAGGACCACCTCGGCGGTGGCCTGGCCGCGCAGGCCGAGCTTGCCGTGGATGGTGCGGCGGCTGAGGCCGGGGGTATCGGTGGGGACCAGGAAGGCGGATATGCTCTTGTGGCCCCGGGCGTCGTTGGTGCGGGCGAAGAGCAGCACCACATCGGCCCAGGTTCCGTTGGTGATGAACATCTTGCTGCCGTTGATGACATACGAGCCGCCGTCCCGGACGGCCTTCGTCGTCAGGTTCCCGGCGTCCGAGCCGGTGCCGGGCTCGGTGAGGCCGAAGCAGCCGATCGCCTCGCCCGCGGTGAGCTTCGGCAGCCAGTGCCGCTTCTGCGCCTCGTCGCCCCAGGCCGTGATCGTCTTGGTGACCAGGCCGAGGGATACGGAGACGATGCCGCGGACCGAGGAGTCGCCGCGGCCGAGTTCTTCGGTGACCAGGCAGTACGCGAGGTGGTCGCCGCCCGAGCCGCCGTACTCCTCGGGAACGGTGAGGCCCAGGAAGCCGACGGAGCCCAGCTTCTTCACGATCGACTTGTCGACGTTCTCGGCCCGGTCCCACTCCACGACATGGGGTGCGATCTCGCGGGCGACGAAGTCCTTGGCGAGCTGCCGGACGGCTTCCTGCTCCTCGCTGAGCTCCAGGTTCATCCTTCGACTCTCCACTTTTAATTAGCACTGCTAGTTTTTCGCTTGCAGGCCCTACTATGTGCCGCATGGCCCGACCGCGCAAGCCCCTCCTCAGCAGAGACCGCATCGTCGAGACGGCGAGCGCACTCGTGGACTCCGAGGGGCTCGACGCCGTCTCCACCCGCCGGCTCGCCGCCGAACTCGGGGTCAGCGGACCCTCGCTCTACAACCACTTCCGCAACAAGGACGAGATCCTGGACGCGGTCGCGGACGCCGTGTCCGCCCAGGTCGATCTGTCGATGTTCGACGAGTCGGACACCCGCGACTGGCGCGCCGCCCTGCACGACTGGGCCGTCTCCTATCGTGCGGCGCTCACCGAGCACCCGCACATCGTCCCGGTGCTCGCCCAGGGCCCGGGACGCCGCCCCGCCGGTCTGCGGGTGGCCGACGCGGTCTTCGGCGCGATGGTCAGGGCCGGCTGGCCGCCCGCCCAGGCGACGTACATCGGGGCCCTGATGCGCTACTTCATCACCGGCTCGTCCCTCGGTTCGTTCGCCCGCGGCTTCGTCGACGACGAGACGGCGTACGACCCCGCGGACTATCCGCACCTCGGCCAGGCCCATCTGCTGGCCGAGCGCCGCCAGAAGGTCGACGAGGGCGCGTTCGAGACCGGGCTGCGAGCACTGGTCGAGGGCCTCTCCCTCCAGTACGAGCAACTGGCGTCCGCCGGGACTGTTCGGCCGGCACCGAAGCGTTCCTGACGCATCCTGGAACACATGGCACGCATGGCACACCCCGCCCCGGCCGCACCCCGCCTCGCCGCCCTGGCCACGCTCCTCGCCGACGAGACCCGCGCGGCCTTCTGCCTGGCCCTGCTCGACGGCCGCGCCTGGACCGCGGGCGAACTGGCCAGATACGCCTCGGTGGCACCGTCCACCGCCAGCGAACACCTCGGCAAGCTCGTCGCGGGCGGGCTGCTGGCCGAGGAGCGGCAGGGCCGCCACCGCTACCTGCGGCTCGCCGACGAACGGACCGCGCACCTCGTCGAGGACCTGGCGGCCCAGGTCGTCCCCGACACCGCGCCCGAGCGGCCGCGCACCCTGAGCGCGGCGAGCGCCGGCAGCGCACTCGCTCGCGGCCGCACCTGTTACGACCATCTCGCGGGCCGGATCGGCATCGCGATCGCCGATGCCATGACCGTACGGGGACTGCTGAAGCAGGACACCGGCTTCGCGCTCACCGACGACGGGCTCGGCTGGTTCGGCGGACTGGGTATCGGCCTGGAGTCGAGGTCGCGGCGTCCGCTCGTACGGAGCTGTCTGGACTGGACGGAGCGCAGGCCGCATCTGGCAGGGGTCGCGGGAGCAGCGCTGTGCCGCCATGCGCTGGATGCCGGGTGGTGCGTACGGATCGGGTCCGGGCGTGCGGTGAGAGCGACCCCGGACGGGGAACGGGCGCTGTACGAGCATCTGGGCATCGAACCGTCCACCATTCGGTAGGTGCCGAACGGTCGCGGCCATACGGTCGGGTACATGACGACGACACCCACCCCGGCGGCGGCACCCGCGGCACATCGTGACTGGCGGGCCCCTGCCGCGGCCTGCACCAGTGTGCTGCTGTGGGCCTCCGCCTTTGTCTCCATCCGCAGCGCCGGGGATGCCTACTCGCCCGGTGCGCTCGCTCTCGGCCGGCTGCTCGCGGGCTCCCTGGCGCTGGGCACGTTGCTGGTGCTGCGGCGCGAGAGGCTGCCGCCACGGGCCGCCTGGCCGGGGATCATATGGTCGGGCCTGCTCTGGTTCGGCCTCTACATGGTGGTGCTCAACTGGGGCGAGCAGCAGGTCGACGCGGGCACGGCCGCGATGGTGGTGAACATCGGTCCCCTCCTGATCGCGCTGCTCGGTGCCCGGATGCTCGGTGAGGGGCTGCCCGGCAGGCTGATCGCGGGCATGGCCGTGTCGTTCGCGGGCGCCGCCGTGGTCGGACTCTCGATGTCGGGGCACGGGGACGCGTCGGTGCTCGGCGTGGCGCTCTGTCTGCTGGCCGCGGTGGCGTACGCGGCAGGGGTGGTCAGCCAGAAGCCGGCGCTGCGGCACGGATCCGCACTGCAGATCACCACGTTCGGCTGCCTGGTCGGCACCGCCGCCTGTCTGCCGTTCTCCGGTGCGCTGATCTCCGACGCCGCCGACGCGCCCCTGTCCGCCACCCTGAACGTGGTCTACCTCGGCCTCTTTCCGACCGCGCTGGCCTTCACCACCTGGGCCTACGCGCTCGCCAGGACCACCGCGGGGCGGATGGGAGCAACCACCTATGCGGTGCCCGCGCTGGTGGTGCTGATGTCCTGGCTGCTGTTGGACGAGGTGCCCGCGCTGCTCACCGTCGGCGGGGGGCTGCTCTGTCTGGCCGGGGTGGCTGTCTCCCGGATGCGTCCGCAGACTGGCCTGACGCGGAAGAATCCGGCACAGCCGGTGGAGGGACTCCGACATGACGCGGAGCGCCAAGGAACCGAGCGGCCGTAAGAAGAAGACGGAGAGAAAGCCGGCCGGGGCCCGGGAAGCCATGCTGGACGCCCTCACCGAGGCGGCCCGCTACGGCGGCTCCGGGCTCGACGGCGACCCCGGCCGCCGTCGAGGGCGGCCGGGGTCCCTTCCGGGCAACGGTCAGAAGACCACCAGGGCCCGCCCGCCCTTGCCCGCGATCATGTTGTCGAAGGCCGCCGGGATGCCGTCCAGCGCGATCCGTTCGGTCACCATCATGGAGAGGTCGAACCTGCCCGCCAGGATGTGCTCGGCGAGGACCGGCAGGTCGCGGGCCGGGTCGCTGTTCCCGTACACACAGCCCGTCAGCGAGCGGCCCCAGTGGAAGATCTCCAGGGCGTTGAAGGACACCAGCTGGTCCTTGCCGCCGATGCCGACGACCGTGGTGCGGCCACCGCGGCGGGTGGAGTCCCAGGCGCCCCGGATGGTGGCGGGCCGTCCGACGCACTCGATCGCGACGTCGGCCCCCTGGCCGCCCGTGAGCCCCCGGATGGTGCGCGGGGTGGTGTCGGAGGCGATCACGTAGTCGGTGGCGCCCGCCCGTCGTGCCAGTTCCTCTTTCTCGGGGGACACATCGACGGCGATGACTTTCGAGGCGCCCGCGATCCGGGCGGACTGGAGCACGGCGAGGCCGACACCGCCGATGCCGAACACGACGACGGACTCGCCGGGGCGGACCCGGGCGCTGTGGTGGACCGCGCCGTATCCGGTGAGGACCGCGCAGCCGAGCAGGGCGGCGTCGGTGAGCGGGATGCCGTCGGGGGCGGCCAGGACGCAGTTCGCGGCGACGACGGTCTCCTGTGCGAACGCCGCCACGTTCAGGCCGGGGTGCAGTTCGGTGCCGTCGGCGGTACGGGCATGGATGCCGGCCGCACCGGACAGGGCATTGACGCAGAGCCAGACCTCACCGATCCCGCAGTGGTGACAACTTCCGCAGGAAGGCGCCCAGTTGAGCACGACTCCGTCGCCTGGCGCGACATGGGTGACGCCCTCACCGACCGCGACGACGGTGCCCGCACCCTCGTGACCGAGGACGGCGGGGACGGGCACCCGCATGGTGCCGTTGGACAGGGAGAGGTCGGAGTGGCAGACACCGGCGGCGGCGAGACGGACTCGCACCCGGCCGGGGCCGGGCTCCGGGAGTTCGATGTCGGTGATCTCCAGGGGAGCTCCGACGGCGGGCAGTACGGCGGCGCGGACCACGAACAGGCTCCTTGACGGTCGGCGGCAGGGATCGGGGCAGGGGCGGAAAGGTCAGAACTGCAGGGACTTGGTCTGGAGGTACTCGGCGAGCCCGTGCGAACCGAGTTCGCGGCCGACGCCGGACTGCTTGTATCCGCCGAACGGGGCGAGCGGGTTGAACCGGCCGCCGTTGATGTCGACCTGCCCGGTGTCCATCCGGCGGGCGAAGGCCACCGCTTCGGCGTCGTCGCCCGCCCAGACCGCTCCCGCGAGCCCGTACACGGTGCCGTTGGCGATGCGCAGGGCGTCGTCCTCGTCCTCGTAACGGATGACCGAGACGACCGGGCCGAAGATCTCCTCCTGGGCGATGGTCATCTCCGGGGTGACGTCGGCGAACACGGTGGGGCTGACGAAGTACCCCTGCTCGCGCGGGGCTTCGGGGCCGCCCGCGACGAGGCGCGCACCCTCCGCCACCCCCTTCTCGATGTATCCGCGCACCCGTGCGTGCTGCTTGGCGTTGACGAGGGGCCCGATGCGGTCGCCGTACTTGGCGGCGGCCTCCGCGGCGAGCGCGACCGCCTCGTCGTACTGGGAGGTGTGCACGAGCATGCGGGTCCAGGCGCTGCACGTCTGGCCGGAGTTGCCCATGACATTCGCGATGCCGACGCCGACGGCCTTGGCGAGGTCCGCGCTCGGCAGGATGACATTGGCGGACTTGCCGCCCAGTTCGAGGGCGACGCGCTTGACGGCCGCGCCGGCCGTGGCACCGATCTGCTTGCCGACGGCGGTGGAGCCGGTGAAGGAGACCAGGTCGACGCCCTCGTGCTCGGCCAGCGCCTGTCCCGCGACCGGGCCGAGGCCGGTGACCAGGTTGAACACGCCTGCGGGGATGCCCGCTTCGTGGACGGCCTCCGCGAAGAGCTGGGCGGTCAGCGGGGTGTCCTCGGCGGGCTTGAGGACGACCGCGCAGCCCGCCGCGAGCGCGGGGGCGACCTTGGCGACGATCTGGTGCAGCGGGTAGTTCCACGGCGTGATCGCGCCGACGACGCCGACCGGTTCGGCGTAGACGGTGGAATTGCCGACCTTCTCCTCGAAGGCGTACGACGCGGCGAGTTCGGCGTACGAGCCGGCCACCAGGATCGGTACGCCCGCGTGCACCAACTGCGAGAACGGCAGCGGCGCGCCGAGTTCGGCGGTGACCGTCTGCGCGATCTCGTCCTTGCGGGCGACGAGGACGTCGCGCAGGGCGGCGATCTTGGCGGCGCGCTCGGCGGGCGGGGTCGCGGCCCACGCAGGGAAGGCCTCACGCGCTGCGGACACGGCGGCGTCGACGTCCTCGGCGGTGCCTGCCGGGACATGGGCGATGACCTGCTCGTCCGCCGGATCGACCACCGCGATCAGGTCCGTGCCTGCGGCGGCCCGCCACTCGCCGCCGATGTACATCCCGTCGTGGGCCTTCATCGCGTTCCTCCCGGGGTGCCGTGGCTACGGCGTAGTCGTCCACGCCCAAACTAGCGCTGTTAGTTTTTGGGCGCCAGGGGCCATTCCCATGGCTTCCGTCACGGTGTCACGCCATGCGCCGAAAGTCCGTCCGCCCCGGCCAGTAATACGCCAGTAACGGCCTCCTCCCAGCGTCCGGGACCAGCCGGGGGAGCTGCGTGCACAGCGGGTCGGCGAGCGGCTGTCGGAGACCGATGCCCGCACGGTGCATGCGGCCGCGCTCGCGGCGCTGGGCCGGGAGGCGGCGGCACACGAGGAGTTCGGGCGGGCTGCGGCCCTGGTCAGGGAACTCCCCTATCCCGCAGGGGCGTTCGCGGTGGATGAAGCCGGCGGGACGGACTGGGCCGCCGCCCGTACCGGATTTCCCGGCTGCCCGGTGGTCCGGGCGGCCGTTGTCAGCCGAGCTCCGCGGCCTCCGTGCCGGGGCTCTCGAACTGGGTGCGGTACAGCTCCTCGTACCGGCCGCCGGCCGCGAGAAGTTCTTCGTGGGTGCCCCGCTCCACGATCTGCCCGTTCTCCACGACAAGGATGAGGTCGGCCGCCCGTACGGTGGAGAGCCGGTGGGCGATCACGACTGCCGTGCGTCCGGCGAGCGCTTCGGTGAGCGCCTCCTGGACAGCCGCCTCGGAAGTGTTGTCCAGGTGGGCGGTGGCCTCGTCGAGGATGACAACGCGCTGGCGGGCCAGGAGCAGCCGGGCGATGGTCAGCCGCTGGCGTTCGCCGCCGGAGAGGCGGTAGCCGCGTTCGCCGACGACCGTGTCGAGCCCGTCGGGCAGCGAGGCGACCAGACCGTCCAGGCGTGAGCGGCGCAGCGCGTCCCAGAGGTCCTCCTCGGTGGATTCCGGCCGGGCGAGCAGGAGGTTGGCGCGGACCGACTCGTGGAAGAGATGGCCGTCCTGGGTGACCATGCCGAGGGTGTCACGCAGGGTGTCGGCGGACAGGTCGCGTACGTCGATGCCGCCGATGCGTACCGAACCCTCGTCCGTGTCGTACAGGCGCGGCAGCAGTTGCGCGATGGTCGACTTGCCCGCGCCGGACGAGCCGACGAGTGCCACGGTCCGGCCGGGCTCGGCGCGGAAGGAGACCCCGCGCAGCACTTCACTGCCGCCGCGGGTGTCGAGGGCCGCGACGTCTTCGAGCGAGGCGAGGGAGACCTTGTCGGCGGACGGGTAGCCGAAGCGTACGTCGTCGAACTCCACGGACACCGGCCCTTCCGGGACCGTCCGTGCGTCCGGCTTCTCCTCGATGAGCGGCTTGAGGTCGAGGACCTCGAAGACCCGCTCGAAGCTGACGAGGGCGCTCATCACCTCGACGCGCGCCCCGGCAAGGGCAGTGAGCGGCGCGTACAGCCGGGTCAGCAGCAGGGCCAGGGAGACGACCGCGCCCGCGTCCAGCTGCCCGCGCAGGGCGTAGAACCCGCCGAGCCCGTAGACCAGGGCGAGCGCCAGCGCGGACACGAGGGTGAGGGCGGTGATGAACGCTGACTGGGCCATGGCCGTACGCACCCCGATGTCGCGCACCCTGCCCGCTCTGGCGGCGAATTCGGCGGACTCGTCGGCGGGCCGGCCGAAGAGCTTGATCAGTGTGGCGCCGGGTGCGGAGAAGCGCTCGGTCATCCGGGTCCCCATCGCGGCGTTGTGGGCCGCGGCTTCCCGCTGGAGCCTCGCCATCCGCGTACCCATGCGGCGCGCGGGCAGCACGAACACCGGCAGCAGCACCAGTGCGAGCGCGGTGATCTGCCAGGAGATGGAGAGCATGACGCCAAGGGTGAGGAGCAGCGTCACGACATTGCTGACGACGCCGGAGAGTGTGTTGCTGAAGGCGCGCTGGGCGCCGATGACGTCGTTGTTGAGGCGGCTGACGAGTGCGCCGGTGCGGGTGCGGGTGAAGAACGCGATCGGCATGCGCTGCACATGGTCGAAGACGGCGGTGCGCAGATCGAGAATCAGACCTTCGCCGAGGTTCGCCGAGAGCCAGCGGCTGACCAGGCCGAGTGCCGCCTCCGCGACGGCGATCACGGCGATGAGCAGGGACAGCCGTGTGACGGTGCCCCCGTCCTCGCCGGTCACGATCGCGTTCACGACGCGGCCGGCGAGGACGGGGGTGGCGACCGCGAGCAGCGCCGTCGCCACGCTCAGCATCAGGAACAGGGCGACCCGGCGCCGGTGCGGACGGGCGAACGCGGCGATGCGCCGCAGGGTGTTCCGGTCGAAGGGGCGTCGGTCTTGCTGCGCGTTCATGACGTTGTGGAGCTGCGTCCACGCGGTGGCTTCCATGCTCATGGAAGGAACGTACGACCTCCAGTGGACTTGAGGTCAACCGCCCGGAGTCGTCCGGTGCTCCTGGACCTCAAGACCCGGGATGCCCTTGGGCCGTGGGCAGATCCGGCGTCCGTGGTGGTCTAAGACGTACAGGTGCGCGAGATCGACCAGGAGCGGGACCTGTCCGCCGGTGCGCAGCCGCATGTCGGGGCCGGTACGGACGACGAGGTCGGCGCCCCGCGATCGCGGGGCGGTCCGGGCTGTGCACGGCGTTCGGGTCGCTGTCCTGGCCGGGCTCGTCGAGGGCAAAGGTTGCGTCGCACTGGGGTGGGTGCGGCGGAATTGTCAGGTGCGGTTGCGGTCCACGGGGCGCTGTCGGGGCCGGGGCGCCGGCACGGCCGGGGTCGCTTCGGCGTTTCTGGCGCGCCCGCCGCGTACCCCCAGCCCCGCCGCCGCGAGCAAAAGTGCGCCGAGCATGACGAACGGCGCCGCGGTGCCCGCCACTCCGGCGATGAGACCGGCGGACGCCGGGGCGGCGACCTGGCCCAGGCGGTTTCCGGTCAGCCGGAGAGCGAGTGCGGTGGAACGGGCCTCCGCCGGGGCGGCCTGGACGACGGTGGTCATCGACAGGGCAGCAAGGGTGCGCACCGGCCGTGGTCGGTCCTGCGCCCGAGCGGGACGGCGGCGAAGAGCGGCAGGAGCGCGTACACCGTTCCTAGCCAGTGTGCATGAGTGAGTCCTGGACCCACCGATGTGTACTGGGCGCATCCCGAACGGTGTTGGATGCACTCGGTCCCCGCTTTCGCGTCCCGTTCGGCGGCACGTCTCTGGGGGCGTGGTCCGTTGTGGGTGGGCGGGTTCCGTCACGTCCTCGGGTGCCTGGCCTGGCCTGGGCGGTCCGATGCCCCGCACGATCACTCCGGTCGTGTGGGGGCGGTGCCGTCCTTCCCCAAGCTCTCAACTCCGTTCGAGCAGGGGATACCCCATCCCGGACCGGGTGTCCGAGGGCGCGTCGTCCGATCGCGATACCGGCGGCATCATGACGGGACATTCTGCGGTGCGCGGTGGCCAGTGGTTTCTGTCAGTGCTGGGCACCCCACAGGGAGGTATAGGCGGGGTCGACCGCGACAATGCTCAGGCCCTGTTCGGCGGCCATGGAGACCAGCCGGGCCTTGAGTCTGCCGGTCGGAATGCCGGAGATCAGCTGCCGGAACCGTTTCCTGCGGCCGTGTTTCTCGCGGGTCTTCTCGGTCGTGAAGTCGAGGTCTTCGATGCCGATCGCGGCGACCCCGGCCTGCTTGGCCCAGTGGATCAGCCGGGTCAATGCGTGGCGGATCTGGGCGTCGCGGTGATCGGCGGTGCCGGAGAGGTCGTAGGGGAAGCGGTGCGGGTCGCCGACCGGATTGCCGTGCCGGTCGAGGTGGTAGGCGGCGAAGTGGTCCGCGTTGGTGTCGACGCCGATCATGCCCCGGGCGCGGGCCGTCTCCAGCGGGATGGTCTGGACGACGGGGCGTTGCCAGGAGGCGGTCAGATACCAGCGACCACGGCCGGTGTCGAGGTGGATGCGGTAGGCCACGGCCCGGTTCGCGACAATGCGGTCGGCCCACTCCTGACCCCGGTGTGCAAACGCCACGGTGGAGGTGAGGGTGTACCGGCCGTGCTTGGCGTTGGCCAGGTGTGCGAGCGGGGCGGGCAGTTTGATGCTGACCTCGCCGTCCGGGGTGACGCGGATCGTCTCGTTCCCGAACCGTTTCCCGGACTCGCCGTCGGCGGCGATGAACCAGCGCTCCGCTTCCCAGCGCTCCCGCCACCGCTCTTCGGCCAGCCGGGCCCGGGTGAGGTGGTGGCGGGTGTTGAGGAGGCGTCTGCCGCCCCGCACGACCCGGACGCGTCCGGCCTGCCGGTCACGGACCGCGGCATCGTGCCGGGCTTCCAACGCCGCGAGACGGCGGGACTTGTGGAACCACTCGCCCTTGGAGCGGTAGCCGCCTGCAGCCCGCTTCGTTCCTGGCGCGCCGATGGGGAGGGACAGTCGGTGCCGCAGCGTCCTGATCCCGGCCTCCAGCGTCTGGATGTGCGCGGCCTGGCAACGGCGCGCCAGCGCCCACTGATCGTGCGTGGCTTTGGTGATCGCACCGGCGATCCGCGACGACGACAGCGGCGTCAGGTCCCGCTTACGCGACGCCCAGGTGTCCGCACCGTGCTCCAGACCATCCGCACAACGGGCCCTGAGATCACGCGAAGCCAGACGGCCCTGATGCTCACCGACCGCACGCAAAACCATCTCGTCCTGGGGGGTGAGGTGCTTGAGACGGTCCCGGGCCGCCACCCCGCTCGGCCCGGGCACCACGAAGGGCGCCGCCAACTCCCGCACACCACCCACCACAACACCCCCTCCCCAAGTCTGGAAACCTGCCACCTGCCCAACGAGCAGCAGACGCCAAGTTCACCCATTCGACCCCAGAACTTCCGTTCCCACCCGCGTGAACCCACCGACAGGACTCACTCCTGCTCACTACAACGCACTTCAGCTCAGCAAACCGACAGCAGCTCACAACCCCCGTGATCATACCGATGGCGCGCTCTTCCCCAAGCTCTCAACTGCGTTCGGGCAGGGGAGACCCCATTCGCCCAGCGAAAGAGCCCGGTAGGAGACGGCGGGCCGCGCCATCGACACCGCCCCCTGCGCGAAGGCGAAGGCGATGACGAGGCGCAGCAGCCGGCTCCTGCCGGGCTCTTGTCTACGGGGCACGGTCAGATGATCCCGAAGAGGAGTCCGGCGCAGAGCACCACGAGTGAGGTGAGCGCGGCCCACTTGACGGTGAACCTGGTGTGGTCACCGAACTCGACCTTCGCCATGCCGACGAGGACATAGACGGCCGGGACCAGCGGGGACGACATGTGCAGGGGCTGTCCGACCAGGGAGGCGCGGGCGATCTCCAGCGGGGAGACACCGTGGGCGGCACCGGCCTCGGCGAGCACGGGGACGACGCCGAAGTAGAAGCCGTCGTTGGACATGAAGTACGTCAGCGGGATGCTCAGGATGCCGGTGACGATCGCCATGTGCGGGCCCATGCCGTCGGGGATCGCGCCGACGAGCCAGTCGGCCATGTGGTCGACCATGCCGGTGCCGGACAGGACGCCGGTGAAGACTGCGGCTGCGAAGACCATGCCTGAGACATTGAGGACGTTGTCGGCGTGGGCGGCGATACGGGCCCGCTGGTCGGGCATGTGGGGGAAGTTGACGGTGAGGGCGAGGGCCGCGCCGAGCAGGAAGAGCACCGGGATCGGCATCAGTTCCATGATCATCGCGGTGAGCAGGGCGACGGTGAGGCCCGCGTTGAACCAGTAGAGCTTGGGGCGCAGGGTGGCGCGGGCCGGGTCCAGGCCCTTGAAGCCCTCGTCCGCATTCGCTTCGGCGTCTGCCGCCTCGTCGCCGACAGCGCCCGTGCCCGTACCGCTTCCGCCGGAGCTCTTGCGGATACGGTCGCTGCCGCCCGCCCCGACGAGAACCGTCTCCGACTCCGTGACCGTCTCGGTGGCCAGCACCTCGTCGAGGGTGAGCGTGCCGAGCCGCTTGCGCTCGCGCCGGCCCAGCACGACGGCCAGGAGCAGGACGGCGACCAGTCCGACGCCGAGCGCGGGAATCATCGGGACGAAGATGTCGCCCGCGTCCAGCTTGAGCGCGGTGGCGGCGCGGGCGGTGGGGCCGCCCCAGGGAAGGGTGTTCATGACGCCGTTCGCCGTGGCGGCGACACCGGTCATCACGACCAGGCTCATCTTGAGGCGCTTGTAGAGCGGGTACATCGCCGAGACGGTGATCATGAAGGTGGTGGAGCCGTCACCGTCGAGCGAGACGATCGCGGCGAGCACCGCCGTACCGACCACGATCCGCATCGGGTCGGCCTTGCAGAAGCGCAGGATGCCCCGCACGATCGGGTCGAAGAGGCCGACGTCGATCATCACGCCGAAGTAGACGATGGCGAACATCAGCATCGCGGCGGTCGGGGCCAGATTACCGACGCCCTCGATGACGTAGTCGCCGAGCTTCGCACCCTTCCCGACGGCGACGCAGAACAGTGCGGGGATCAGGACCAGCGCCGCGATCGGCGACATCTTCTTCATCATGATCAGGACCAGGAAGGTCGCAATCATGGCAAAGCCGAGGATTGTCAGCATGTGGGATACCTATCGTTCACCCTTGAACTCCCACCGGAGTCGGCGGTGCGGATGACGTTAGGGCGCGCCTCGCCTCGTTAACAAGATGTTGACATGCGAGCAATACGAGCAAAACCCCAGGTCAACGCGTTAATCACGTGATGGGCACAACCGGCGGCACCCCCTGGCTCATGGCGTCGGGTGTCGCGGCGGGCGTCACCGCCACCGGGATGCCGTTGAGCACGGCGGTGCCGGAGAGCGGGTCGAGCCGGCTGCCGTCGAGAAGCTGGTTGACGTTGACGCCGGGGTGGGCCGCGGCAATGGACAGCCGGGTGCCGGGGCGGTTGTGCCCCCACCCGTGCGGGAGGCTCACCACTCCGGTGCGTACGCCTTCCGTGAGCTCGACCGGGGCGGTCACCGAGCCGCCGTCCGATGTGACCGTGGCCGGGCCACCGTCCGTCAGTCCGAGCCGGGCCGCGTCGGCGGGGTGGATCTGCAGGGTGCAGACGTTCGAGCCGCCGTTCAGCTCGGCGATGTTGTGCATCCAGCTGTTGTTGGAACGCAGATGGCGGCGGCCGATGAGAAGGAGTGCGTCCGGTCCGCGCCGGTCGGCCAGGGCGTGGCGGAGCCTCGGCAGATCGGCGGCGATCGGTGCGGGGAGGAGTTCGATGCGTCCGCTGCGGGTGGTGAGGACCTCCGGGATCCGGGGCCGGAGTGGGCCGAGATCGATGCCGTGCGGGTGGGCGAGCAGCCGTTGCAGGGTGAGGCCGTCGGGGGCGGCGCCGAAACCTTCGCCGTACGGGCCGAGGCGGAGCATCAGGTCGAGGCGGCGTTCGGGTCCGGTGCGGCCGGTGAGGGAGGCCGCGAGTTCGCCGGGGGTGCGGCCGTGCACGGGCGAGTGCGGGTCGCCGACGGCCCTGGTCAGCATCCGGTCGATGACCGTGGCGTCCACGGCGGCCACGGCGGACGGGTCGGTGCCGTGCATCCCGGAGACGGCGAGGACGAGCCGGGCGAGGATCTCGCTCTCGTCGAGCAGACCGTCGTCGAGGGGGACGGCGGGGCGGGTGTAACGGACCTGGTTGTGCACGGCGAAGGCGTTGAACGCGAAGTCGAAGTGGGCGCTCTGCGAGGGCGGCGGCGGGGGCAGCACCACGTGTGCGTGGCGTGAGGTCTCGTTGAGGTACGGGTCGACGCTGACCATGAAGTCGAGGCCGTCGAGAGCCCGGTCGAGACGGTCGCCGTCGGGTGCGGAGAGTACGGGGTTGGCGGCGAGGACGATCAGGGCGCGGATCCGGCCCTCCCCCGGCGTCTCGATCTCCTCGGCGAGCGCGGAGACGGGCAGTTCGCCTTTGGCCTCGGGGTGTCCGGAGACCCGGCTCGACCAGCGCCCGAGGACAAAGCCCTTGCCGGGCGCGGCCGGACGGGGAGCGCGGGCGGTGGCGGAGAGCGGGAAGAGCGCACCGCCGGGGCGGTCGAGGTTGCCGGTGAGGATGTTGAGGACGTCGACGAGCCAGCTGGCGAGGGTGCCGTGTTCGACGGTGCAGCTGCCGATGCGTCCGTAGACGGCGGCGGTGGGGGCGGCGGCGAGTTCCCGGGCGATCGTACGGATGGTCACGGCGTCCACGTCGCACGCTTCGGCGACCGCCTCGGGCGTGAACTCCCGTACCGCTTCGGCGACTTCGCCGAGTCCTTCGACATGCTCGGCGAGTGCGCCGAGGTCGGTGAGCTTCTCCTCGAAGAGTACGTGGGTGAGTGCGGCGAGGAGGAGGGCGTCGGTGGCGGGGCGGATGGCGACGTGCCGGTCGGCGAGGCGGGCGGTGCGGGTGCGGCGCGGGTCGACGACGGTGAGGGTGCCGCCGCGGCGGCGCAGCGCCTTGAGTTTGCCGGGGAAGTCGGGGGCGGTGCAGAGGCTGCCGTTGGATTCGAGGGGGTTGGCGCCGAGGAGCAGCAGATGGTCCGTGCGGTCGAGGTCTGGCACCGGGATGGCGTTCGGGTCGCCGAAGAGCAGTCCGCTGGAGACGTGTTTGGGCATCTGGTCGAGGGTGCTCGCGGTGAACAGGGCGCGGGTGCGGAGGGCGGAGAGCAGTGCGGACGGGTAGAGCGCGCCGGCCATGGTGTGCACGTTCGGGTTGCCGAGGACGACGCCGACGGCCTGCCGCCCGTGCTCCTCGGTCAGTGCGGGCAGGGCGCGGGCGGTCGCGTCGAACGCCTCGCTCCAGCTCGCCTCCGTCAGGACGCCGTCCTTTCGGACGAGCGGGGTGCGCAGCCGGTCGGGGTCGGCGTCGAGCCCGCCGATGGACGCGCCCTTGGGGCAGATGAAGCCGCGGCTGAAGACATCGTCCCGGTCGCCCCGCGCACCGGTGATCCTGGTCCCCTCGATGGTGAGGGTGAGTCCGCAGGTGGCCTCGCAGAGGGGGCAGATGCGCAGGGCGGTGCGGGAGCTGCTGGGGTCGTGCGACATGGGCCCTCCCCGGGGCGGCGACAGCGGTGGCGCGCGTACGTGGGCAAGCACGGCCGAGCATACCGACCGGTACGCATGGTGGGGAGGTGTTGTCGCGACGATACTGCCGGGCCTTGAGACGACGCGGGGCGGGTCGGGGGACGGGCCGTGGGCCGAGGCCCTCGCGGTCAGTCCAGGACTTGTGCGAGGTAGGCCCGGAGCAGGACGCGGGTCTCGCCGACGATGGCTCGGTCGCCCGACGGGTCGTTGCGGAAGGCGAGTTGGAGGAGGGCGTCGGCAGCCTCGACACAGACCAGGACCGTCCGGAGCAGCTCCTCGTCGGGGGCCCGGCCGAGGTGCCCGGAAAGCAGTTCGGTGAGCCGGCCGGCGACCCGGTGGTTGGCGTCACCGGCCGGGTCGTCGTCGGGGGCCGAAGCACCGAAGTCGACGAGGGCGAAGCCGGCCACGGAGCGCTTCATGGCCAGGTATTCGTCCAGGACGGCATCGATGGCGCTGCGCCAGTCGGCGGGCGGTATGGCGGCGAGGCGGGCGGTGATGCGTTCGGCGTAGCCGTCCAGGTTGCGCCGGGCGAGCGCATCGGTCAGCGCGCGCTTGTTGGAGAAGAACCGGTAGACGGAGCCGATGGGGACCTCGGCGCGGACGGCGACGGCACGGGTGGACAGCTGCTCGTATCCGGTCTCGTCGAGGAGTTCGGCACAGGCGTCGAGTATCCGGGCGAGGCGTTCGGCGCTGCGCTGCTGCACGGGGGCGCGGCGGAGGTTCGTGTTCGCATGGGGCACGGGATCCATGATGCCGTGGGTCTCCTCTGCGGGTGGCGGGTCGGTGCCGGTGCGGCCGTCACGCGATGAGCAGGGACAGCCCGCCGATGGTGTACGTGATCATCAGGACCAGCAGCGGGAGTTGCCCCGCCACGGCGCGGCCGGGCGGGAAGAGGCGCACGGACCTGTCGTGGGCTGCGATGACGCCGAGTACGTGGCCGAGGACGATCGCGGCGACCTGGAGCGTGGCGACGCCGCCCGGGCCGAGGGGCGGCTCGGGCGGGACGGGATTGTCAGTGCCGGATGCCACCATGACTGTGCGTGGCCCTTCGGTGACGAAGAGCGTGAAGTAGTGGGCGATGAGATAGCCGAGGGCGATCGGGACGAGTGAGTGCGCGAAGACGGTGAGGGGGTGGCGGAGTTGACCGGAGATCAGCCGGGTGGCGCCGGCGCAGAGGGCATAGAGGGTGGCGACTAGGGCGACGGCGCCCAGGAGTCCCAGCGTGGCCGCGGTGGTGCGGCCCAGAGGTGAGGTCTGGACGGTGGCGATCCAGGAGGGGGCGTCGGAGAAGCCGTCGTAGGCGGTGGAGCCGAGCATGACGCAGACGGTGGCGACGAGTCCGGGGGTCTGCGGGGTGGCGTCGAGGCCGTTGAAAAAGGAGCGGAGTACGAGGCGGCGGTCGGCGGGGCGGC
This sequence comes from Streptomyces sp. NPDC037301, assembly GCF_055602785.1. Classification (NCBI taxonomy): domain Bacteria; kingdom Bacillati; phylum Actinomycetota; class Actinomycetes; order Kitasatosporales; family Streptomycetaceae; genus Streptomyces; species Streptomyces sp. NPDC037301. The sequence goes on along the minus strand of NZ_JBVJWD010000009.1, from coordinate 84,046 downwards.
GGCCGAGCGGGGAGAGCCGGGCGAGCAGCCCCGAGTAGACCTCGAAGGCGTCCGCGTGGTCGAACCATCCGGCGCCGTGGCGGGCGGCGCCTGCGAGGTGGACGGCGGCGTAGAGGGAGAGGAAGAGGAGGAGGGCGGTGGTCGATGCGGGGTCGGGGGCGACGAGTTCGAGCCAGGTGAAGGCCAGGAGCCCGGCCGCGGCGGGCCGGAGACCGAGGCGTACGGGAAGGGGGCGGCCTGCGGCGGGATCGCGGCCGAGCGCGCGGCAGCCGAGGAGGTGGACGGTACGGAGCGGGTTCAGCAGTCGCCAGACGGGGCCGAGAAGGAGTGAGGCGGGGACGAGCCCGACCCAGAGGAGTACGTAGACGGCGCCGGGCGCCGGGTTGCGGTCCGGGTCGTCCGGACCGAGGAGAAGGTGGAGCGTGACGAACAGGGCGGCGGTCAGTCCGAGTACGCGCACGGCGATACGGGTGGGGCGTGCGTCGGCGAGGCGCTGGACGGCGGCCGGGAGCGGGCGGCCCGCCCGGTCGCCGCGGAATCGGGAGGAGGACCAGAGCAGGCCGAGCGCGAGAAAGGAGACGAAGAGCGCGGCGAAGGCCCCGGCGAAGGCGTAGAAGGGGGACAGCGGAAGGTCGTGCTGGGCGCCGATGCCATGGGCGAGGACGCTCACCGTACGACGAGCTGGGTCAGGAGCAGGTCGGACTCGTGTGTCTCGACTTCGAAGAGCCCGGTGCGGTCGGCGGTGAACGTGAGGGTGACGGTCTTTCCTGCGGGCAGCCGGGCCTCCTTGTCGTAGCCGTGGACGTGGAGGGTGTCGGCGTGGTCGCTGCGGACCCGGAGTTCGATGACCCGGCCCTTCTTGATCTCGGTGCGGCCGGGGGCGGGGCTGACCTTGCCGTGGGAGACGACGATCTCAAGGGTCGTGTCGGGCCGGGGCGTTTCCGGTGGGTGCGGCGCCTGGGCGGAGGGCTGTGCGGAGGCAGTGGTGAGGGAGGTGGTGGCCTGGATCGGGGCGGAGTTCACGGCCCAGGCGGTGTGGTCGTCGGCGTAGAGGCGGGCGGTGAGGCCGGCGCCGCCGCCGGCGCTGCGGACGAGGGAGTCGGGGAGGTGGTACCAGGAGCCGTAGACCCGGGCGAGGGGGTGGCCGTCGAGGAAGAGGCGGGCGTGGCCGCGCCCGAGGAGAGCGGCGCCGCCCACGCTGTCCGGGGTGAACCGGAAGTTCCGTACGGAGAGACGGACGTTCCAGCCGTCCTCGGAGTCCCGCCGGACGGCGACCGTCACTGCGGGGGCGCCCTTGGCGTCGACCTGGCGCAGCCGGTGACCGGAGCCGTCGTCGGCGGCGAGGAGCCGGCCGACGCTGCCGCCGGCCTGCTCATGGCTGGTGCCGGGTTTGTGGTGGGTGGTGGCCCGCCCACCACAGGCGCTCGCACCGAACATGAGGGCGCCTGCGGTGAGCACGGTGACGGCTGCGACGCCCGGCCGAGCGGGCAGCAGTCGCCTGCGGAAATCCTTCACGATGCGTCTCCTTCCGGGGCGGGGGCCGGAGCGGCGGCCGGGGCGGGGGCCGGAGCGGCGGGCTCGTGCACGCCCGCGTCCGGAGCAGGGCCCTCCTCCGAGGCTCCCCGTTCGCCGTGCCTGGCGGCGGCCACGACTGCCCACACCGCCCAGATCACACCGAGCAGTCCACGGACCCAGGCCGGGCTGAGCGGAATCCACGGGATCATGAACACGGCCTTGTCGACGGCGTCGAGCAGGGTGAGCGCACCCAGGACCACCGTGGTCCAGCCCAGCCAGGGCCGTTCCCCCCGCAGCACCAGCCCGATCCCGGTCCACCACACCCCGGTCAGCAGCAGTGCCAGCGCGGGCACATAGGTGGAGGCGAGCCCCGTCGTCGATCCGGCCACATCCAGCCCGAGGCCTATCGCGCCGAGCACCGTGACCGCGGTGGCGAGCCCGCTGCCGCGCAGTCTGCGCCACCACAGCACCCCGCCGACCAGCGCGAGCACCACCGCGATCGCCAGCGTCACCTGTACCTCGATGCGCTCGATGCCACGTGCTCCGTACCAGTCGCAGCCGGCCGGCAGCCGTCGCGCCTGCACGTTGTAGTCGGCGCAGACGAGCAGTTGGGCGAGTTTGACCGGTTCGCCGACGAGCCGGTCGGTGCGTCCGGACACGGCGCCGCGCTCGGAGCCGCAGGTGGGCAGGGTGCGCGGGGAGGACGGCCCGGTGTCCGACTGCCAGCAGTTGCCGTCGCCCTGGCCGTCCCAGAACACGTCGGTGCGGTTGGGCCGGGAGTTGCCCGCCTTGTCCGTGCCGAGGTGGTTGCCCGCGTACCGGTTGTGGTGGGAGGTGTCGGTCTGCTTGGACAGCGCGCTCTCGCCGCGAATGAAGGCGGGGACCGCGGTCAGGAAGAAGGCGGCGCGCTGCTGCCCGTAGATCCAGTTGTTCTCGTACAGGTTCCAGTTGCCGCCGGCGGTGATGATGCCGGAGCCCGGCGGCATGGAGATCTGCGGGCAGACGACCCCGTCCTCGTAGCCGCGGTCCACGGGCGGCTTGGCGCAGGTCCCGTCGGCGACATACGGGTAGTAGTCGGCGTTGTTGTCGTGGATCAGGTTGCGTTCGAAGCGGGCGTGATTCTGCGGCAGTCCTGGGTGGCCGGGGAAGGCGCTGTCCATCGAGGCGCCGCCCATGTTGTGGTCGAACTCGTTGTCGTGAACGTAGACGGAGTCGCCCGCGGTGCCGGAGTAGCCGACCATGTTGTGGTGGCTGCGGCAGCCGGTGATCTCGATCGAGTAGCGCGGGACATTGTAGCCGTACCCGTCGTTGATGTCGGACGCGCTGCCGGGGTAGATGCCGGAGTCGCCGTTTCCGTACGACTCGCAGTTCTTGTACAGCCCGTGGTCGCTCGCGAAGGTCAGAAAGCCGTACTCGTCGTTCCACCGGGTGAGGACGGAGTCGATGACGAATCCGTCCTGCGCCAGGACGTACAGGGAGTTGAACGTGGTGCGCTGGGCGGTGAAGTTCTTGAAGTAGACGCCGTCGGAGCCGTCCGCGCGGATCGCGTTGAGCTTCTGGTACTTGGCGTCGATGACGACATCCGTGCGCTCGGCGCCCGTCCCCTCGATCTGGAGGTTCTTCTTGCCGAGGATCGCCACCAGGTTCTGGTTGTGCGGGCACTGCGTCTGCTGTGCGTAGGACAGGATCTGGTAGCCGAGCTTGGAGTTGGGCGCCTTCAGGCGAGTGCACTCCCCCGCCGGTTTGGGCAGTGAGGGCTCCTCCTCGTACAGGCCGGGCAGGATCGCGATGTTCATGCCGGGCCTGCCGACCGCGTCGACGGCCTGCTGCAGATGGCGGTAGCCGGACTTCAGGCACCGGTCGAACAGCTGCAGGTTCCGGGCCCGCAGCCCGTCGGGGAAGCCGGATATGCGGCGCTCGAAGTCCGCCCGGTCGCTCTTGCAGACCAGCAGATCCGGATCGCCGGTGCGGTACACGGGGACGCTGCCGGTTCCGTCGGGCAGGGTGACCGGACGTTCCTCGTGCGCCTGGGCGGCCGGAGCCGCGAGGAGGGCGACGGCGAGCGCCGCCAGGACCACCAGAAGTCTTCGTGTCCACGACATGTGCGGGAGAGTAGAGCATTGTTCAACTTTTGGAACCCCCCTGCGCACCACGAATGCCGTTGACTCGCCTCGATCCGATTCCTACGGTTGTCCATAGGATTCCTTCGGCACCAGGAGCGCACATGAGCGGCATCGAGCAGGCGAGGAAGACCGCGGAAGGGCTTGAGCATTCCGCCGGTTTCGGCAATCAACACAGCTCGGAGGCAGTGCCGGGAGCGCTGCCGCACGGCCGCAACTCGCCTCAGCGCGCGCCCCTCGGGCTCTACGCGGAGCAACTGAGCGGCTCGGCCTTCACCGAACCGCGGGTGCACAACCGCCGTTCCTGGCTCTACCGGATCCGCCCGTCGGCCGCTCATCCCCCGTTCGTCCGTATCGACAACGGCGCAGTGCGCACCGCCCCGTTCACCGAATCCGTGCCCGACCCCAACCGGCTGCGCTGGGATCCGCTCCCCGAGCCCACGGCCGGGACGGACTTCCTGGCCGGTCTGTGGACCCTCGGCGGCAACGGCGACGCGACGCAGCGCACCGGCATGGCCGTGCACCTCTACCACGCCAACTCGTCCATGACCGACCGGGTGTTCAGCGACTCGGACGGTGAGCTGCTGATCGTCCCGGAGCGGGGCGGCCTGCTGCTCCGTACCGAACTGGGCCTGCTGCGCGCCGAACCGGGGCACATCGCGCTGATCCCGCGCGGTATCCGTTTCCGCGTGGAACTGCTGGATGCCACTGCCCGCGGCTATGTCTGCGAGAACTACGGCCAGCCGTTCACCCTTCCCGACCTCGGCCCGATCGGCGCCAACGGCCTGGCGAACGCCCGGGACTTCCTCGCCCCCGTCGCCGCGTACGAAGACGACGGCCGCCCGGTGGAGGTGGTCAACAAGTTCTGCGGGAACCTCTGGTCCGCGACCTATGACCACTCGCCGCTCGATGTGGTCGCCTGGCACGGCAACCACACTCCGTACGTCTACGACCTGCACCGTTTCAATGTCATCGGCTCGATCAGCTACGACCACCCCGACCCGTCGATCTTCACGGTGCTGACCTCTCCGTCCGACACCCCCGGCCTGGCCGGCGTCGACTTCGTCGTCTTCGCGCCGCGCTGGCTGGTCGGCGAGGACACCTTCCGGCCGCCGTACTTCCACCGCAATGTGATGAGCGAGTACATGGGCCTGGTCGAGGGCGCGTACGACGCGAAGACGGCCGGCAAGGGCGGCTTCGTCCCGGGCGGTGGCTCGCTGCACAACATGATGTCGGCGCACGGCCCGGACCGGGAGACCTTCGACCGGGCGAGCGAGGCGGAGCTGAAGCCGCAGAAGATCGACGACGGTCTCGCCTTCATGTTCGAGACCCGCTGGCCGGTGACGGCGACCGGGCAGGCGGCGACGGCCGCCCATCTGCAGCGTGGCTACGACGACGTGTGGCAGGGTCTGAGCCGCAACTTCAGACCGTAGGCAACGACGCCGCTTCTCGGCCCCCGCGTCGTCGCGTCCGCTGTGTCGCAGTACGGAGAGACCAGGTGACCCAGGTGCCTCAGATGCCCAAGATGCCCCAGGGGCATGTCTTCGCCCCCGATTCGCTGGTCCTGAACCGCAAACTGCCGCTGTGGTACCAGGTCTCGCAGTCGTTGCGCGCCTCGATACTGGGCCGCGCCAAGGACGCATCGGCGCGGCTGCCGACCGAGGAACAGCTCGCCGCGCACTACGGCGTCAGCGTCCTGACGATGCGCCAGGCGCTCAAGGAGCTGGAGACGGAAGGGCTGATCAGCAGGCACCGGCGGCGCGGCACCTTCATCGAGCCGCGCGCCCGCCGGGTGTCACCGGTCCGGCTGCTGGGCTCGATCGATGCGATCGTGGCCCAGCAGTCGGGCGAGCGGACCGTGGTCCTCGGCCATGGTCCGCTCGCCGTGCCGGGAGACCTCACCGAGTACTTCCCCGACTGCGCGGAGGTCGTCAGCTACCGCCGGCTGCGCCGCGACGGCGAGAGCGACGAGCCCACCAACTGGGCGGAGAACGCGGTGCATCCCGAGGTCGCGGCCCGGCTCGATGTGGCCGATCTCGAACGCTGGCCGATGACCAAGGTGCTGCGCGACCGGGTCGGTGTCCGGATCTCGCGCATCACCGACACGGTCGAGGCGCGCCTCGCCGACCCGGCCACCGCCGGACTCCTCCAGGTGCCGCTGCTGAGCCCGATCCTGTTCTACACGGGCGTGACGTACGACGAGAGCGGCCGGGTGGTGGATGTGGCGCAGATCCGCTACCGGGGCGACCGGTTCTCCTTCTCGGTGACGGTGGAGGCGCACTGACGGCCCGCCCCCGGCGCCGTTACGATGCCAGGGCCGGTCCGGTGGATCAGGGGCGGACAGGGCGCGGCGTCCGGTGCGGTGCATCGCAAGGCACCGGAGCGCCCTGGATGGGGTCTCCCCTGCTCGAACGAAGTTGAGAGCTTGGGGAAGGAGCTGTTCGGGCGTTTCGGCAACGCCGCGAGGTGCCGTGCCGGGCATCGCGACCCCGGCCGTGCTCCGCCGGACCGGCCCTGGAGGCGGCGTGGCGACGGGGAGGACGACACGGTGGCAGCACGGCCGGCGACCGGAGCCGGCGGGAACGACGACATCCCGCTGCTCGACGACCTCATGCCATGGTCCGTACGGCCCCTGCGGACAGGGCGCCCCTGGGTGACCGCCCCGGATGCCGGTTCGCTCAAGGCCCGTTGGGAGCGGCTGGTTCGGGCGGAGGCCGCCGAACGCGAACGGCTGTTCCGGCCCACCCGTTCCCGTACCCCGCAGACCCCGGTGGCGGCACTTCCCGGACAGGCCACCTCCACCGGCCGGTTCGCCCGGGAGACCGGACCGTGCCCCGAGCCGGTACGGATCCTGCACGGCCCGTTCGACGAACAGTGGCTGCTCCCCGATCACCGGCTGATCGATGCCGCCCGCCCCGAGCTGTGGCGGGTCGCCGACGGGCACCAGCTCTTCGCCGTCGAACACGGTTACGTGCCCCAGGACCCCGGCCCCGCCCTCTCCGTGACGGCGCTGTTGCCGGACGGTCACTCCCCCGCCGGCCGGCCGGGCCGCATCCGGCCGCTGTACCGGCGCCCCGGCGGTCTCGAACCCAATCTGGCCCCCGGGCTGCTCGCGCTGCTGCGGGCCCGCCACGGGGATGCGGTCACCGATCGGTCCGTGCTGGCGTGGACACTCGCGGCGGCCCGCCCTTCCCCGGCCGGGTGCGTGGTGCCGCTGCCCGCCGACACGGAGCGCTGGTCGGCGGGGGTGGAGCTGGGGCAGGAGTTGCTGCGGTTGCAGCTGCGCGGCGCCCGGGGCGGGGAGCGCCCGCGGCTGCCCGGTGGGCGGCGCCCCTATGTGCGGGCCGCGGTTCCGCCCGTGCCGACTGCTTTGGCGTACGACCCCGACGACGAGACGCTGACGCTGGGCACGGGCCGTATCTCGCCCGTGCCGACCGGGGCGTGGGAGTTCCGGGTGGGCGGGGTCCGGATGCTGGAGCTGTGGTTCGAACGCCGTACGGCGGCGGCCGGAGTGCAGGACCCGGACAGCCTGGAAGCGGTCAGGCCCCGGTCCTGGCCCCAGGAGTGGACCTCGGAGTTGCTGGAACTGATCACCGTGCTTGCCCTGCTCGACGGACTCCGGCCACGGCAGGAGGGCCTGGCCGACGGCCCGCAGATCACGGCCGACGACCTCCGCGCGGCGGGCGTCCTGCCGGTCCCGGCCACAGCCCGGCGGCCCGCATCGGTGCTCGACCATCAGGAGGAGGGCCCGGACGGGCAGTTCGCGCTGCTGTGAGGGGGCGCCCTGGCCCCACTCGCTACCGGCCGAAGGAGTCCAGCACCCGGCGCAGCGCCCGGTCGAAGACCCCGTCCAGATCGATCGGCCCGGGGTCCTCGGCGAATCCCGCAGCCATCCGCGGATACTTCCCGGTCGCGATCTGGCTGATCGGATAGCCGGTGCGCACGGCGTGCTCCTGCTCCTCGGACCAGGGCAGCGACCGGCTGCGCTCCGCCGTGGCGATCTCGTTGGCCACATAGGTGGTGACCACACTGGTGACCATGGCGATGAGTTCCATCTTCTCGCCAAATCGCGCGTCGACCCCGTCCAGGCAGCTGAGCGAGTACTCCGGATACCGCAGGGCGTTCGGGCTGAAGCCGTACACGGGTGACATCAGCCGGGGCACCCAGGTGTGGCGGTGCATCGCGCCGACATCGCGGCAGCCGCCGTCCGCATCGCCGATGCGGAGGGCTTCGACGCGGGCATGATTCCGCTGATCCTGGTCGGACTCGCGGTCGGCCGGCGGATCGAGGGCGGTCCGCTCGCCGCCCTGGGCGCCTTCGGGCTGCCGCTCCTCCGGTTCGCCACGTCCTGGCTGGGCTGCCGGCTGGGCCTGCTGATCCGCAACGAGGAGATCGCCGGTCAGCTGGGCAGCGCCACCTTCATCCTGCCGCTGTTGTCGAGTGCGTACATCCCGACCGACAATCTGCCGCACTGGCTGCGGACGATCGCGGAGTTGGAACCCGATCAGCGCGATGGCCTCGGCCACCCGCGAACTGTTCGGCAACGCGTCCCCGGCCGCCGACGCGGCCTGGCCGGTCGCCCACCCGGTGGCCGGAACGCTCGCCTGGTCGGTGGTGCTCCTCGCGGTGTTCGTGCCGCTGTCCGTACGGCGTTACGCGCGCGGCGGCGAGTGACCGCCGCCGCGCGCCACGCTCACCGGGGCAGCGCGGCGGGCCGGTCCAGGGCGCCGAGCAGGCTGATGAAGCTGGACTCCAGGAAGGCGCCGAGCTCCGTCAGCGCGTCCGGCTCACCCAGCGGCCAGTTGGTCACGGCCTCCTCGGCGAACGCCATCCACGCCCGCGTGGCAATGGAGAGCCGGGGCGAGTCGGGCATCCCGAGCCGCCGCTGCCCCTCCTCCACCCGCCGGGCGAGGGTGTCCCTGGTCCCCTCCACGATGTCCTCCACCGCGGGGTGACTGCCGGCGGCACCGCGGACCAGGGCGAGATAGACCTTGCGGTGCTCCAGTACGTACGTCACGAAACCGGTGATGAACGACCGCAGCCAGGGGACGGGCTCCAGCGAAGAGTCCGGTTCCGTGGCTGCGGCGAAGTTGTCGCACTCCTGCCGCACCACGGCGCGGTAGAAGTCGCGCTTGGATTCGAAGTAGTGGAAGAGCAGCCCCCGCGAGATCCCGGCCCGGCGCGCCACCTCGTCGGTGGAGAGCTCGTCCAGTGACCGGTCGGCGAGCATGTCCAGGCCGATGGCAACCAGCTGGGCCCTTCGTTCGTCGGGACTGAGGCGCGCGGCTCGCTTTTCGGACATGCGGACAGTCTAGAAGTACTTCGGAGCCGAATTATTTCGGTACCCGTTCCGTATCCCTGTTCCCGGGATCGATGTCGCGTACTTGCCAAACGATTAGCGCACTGGACCCGGAAGTTTTCTGCGTCACCATCTCGGGATGACAAAGATGTTACGTACACGATATGTACGAGTGGACGGATGCAGCCACCGATGGCCGCCGTGCCGACGCCCGGCGAGCACACCGAAGCGCTGCTGCGGGCCCTGGGATGACGGGAGAGCAGACAGCAGCGCAGCGCCGGGGCGGTGTGATCGCCCGCGCGGCCCCGAGCGGGGGGCCTGGGCGACGGACCCTGGCCGGGAAGCCCGGGCGGTGGACCGAAGCGCGGTCGTGACAGGCCGTCGGGTCAGTGGCGGCTGCCGAAGAGCGAGCGTCGCAGTCGCCGCAGCGGCGCGAAGAGCGAGACCCGCGCACTCTTGCTCCGACGGCTGTGGGCGGCATCGCGTGAGGTGAGCTCACGCATCAGCAGCGTCGCCTCCGCGGCCTCCCGCTGCGGGACGGCAGGGCCGCCGAGCACCGCGAGATGGCGGTCGAGGCGCGAACTCGTCGCACTGCTCCCGCATGTGATGGCAGGCACACGCGGCCTGCTGCGCACCGTTATCTGTTCCATGTCACTCCCCACCCGTACGAGGGCACCCGGCCCGGGCAGGTTAACCCTATCCCCCCGCGACGACACTCGTGTATCCCGGTCGCAGGATTGAGCACACACATACGGAGGCTGACGACTGACCTCTGAATCCGCCCGATTCCAGGGCGAGTTGGACAGAACGGAAGCGGTTCGCCCGCGATGAATCGACGGGGTGCCGGACGGAGACCCCTGCGTACGGGGCCTCCTACCCGTCAGACGGCTGAACGGGCCCGGCGCATGCACTGGGTGGGGGGTCAGACAGCCGAGTTGAGGCCGGGCAGGTAGCCGCCCGACTGCCCGGCAGCGGTGGGGTGGTACGACTCACCGATGTCGAGCCAGTTGAGGCTGTGCAGCCAGGCACTTCCGGAGCAGATCTCGTGCCCGGTGAAGTTCCCCGTGACATCGGCGAAGGTGAAGCCGTGGTCGGCGGCGCGCTTGGCGGTCGCCGCGTTGAGGTAGTCCGCGGCACCGTTGATCGCGGTGCGCACCTTGTCGCTCAGGCCGACGACACAGCTGCCACCGATCTTGTAGAAGCGCGGGTAGCCGAGGACGACGACACGAGCGGACGGCGCCTTGGTCCGGATCGCCGAGTACACCGAGTCGAGGTTGCCGGGCAGGGTGGTGTCGACATAGCTGCGGGCCGTGGCGATCCGGCTGAGGCAGGTGGCCTCCGACTGGAGGACACAGGTGGTCATGACGTCGGAGAAACCCGCGTCATTGCCGCCGATGGAGATCGAGACGAGGTCGGTCGAGGCACTGAGGGGGCCGAGCTGGTTGGCCTTGACATCACCCGTGCGGGCACCGGAGCAAGCGGTGAAACCGAAGGACGAGGGCGAGTTGGCGGCGGCCCAGAGTGCGGGGTAGGCCTTGGTGCTGCGCTTGCAGTCACCGCTGGCACTGTCGTAACTGCCGGATCCGACACCCGAGGAGTACGAGTCGCCGAGGGCGACGTAGTCGACGGCCTGAACAGACTGTGCCGCGTTGGCGGTGGCCGCTCCGGTCAGAGCGAGTACGGCACCGAGCAGGAGCGAGGACGAGAACGCCACGAGTCTGGACATTTTCATGGAACCTCCTTGGACCGACCGGCAGGATCTCCGCCTGGTCTGCCGTGTCCGTGGTAGCAGCACCCACGCCCTCACCGGAAGTGTCCATGCCAAGTTTGTCCAATGAGTTCTCCTGCGCGTCCCGCTGAGGTTGCGTCATGTCCGCTGTCCGCCGCCGGAAGCAGGGAGGAAGGTGGCGAAACCGGGGTGCGCCGGGTGCCCCCTTGCCGGATCATGGGCGCCATGTCTGCCAACCCTGAGTCCGCTCTCCCGATCCGGCTCACCGTCGACGACAGCGATTCCCCGTCCGACGTCGTCGACGCGCTGTTTCTCGGCCGCTTCGCGACGGGCGAGCAGCCGTACTCGCACAGCTCCTCCCTCGACCGCGTCAAGGCCGGGGCCACCTTGCTGCCCCCGGCCGCCAAGGTGCTGCGCGCCGCCCGCGACGACGACCGCAGCGCCACGCTCGCCGAGGGCGACGGCTGGACGCTGCTCATCTCGCGGTGGAACCGCGGCGCCGATGTCACGGTCACCGCGACCAGCCCGGAGCTGGCGCAGAAAATCCTCGGCCAGGCGACGGACGGCGCCCAGGACGAGCCGGAACCGCAGCCCGAGAATGTGACGATGGGCTTCTGGTACGTGTCCCCGCGCCGCGGCCCGTACCGCACCACCCGGCGGATCGCCGCCGGTACGTGGGACGAGGTCCGCAACAACTACACGGCACCGGTGGCCGATGCCATGGACCGGCTGATGAAGGTCACGCCCGACGACATCGCCGGCCGGCTGCTCCTGCTGCACGGCCCGCCCGGCACCGGCAAGACGTCCGCACTGCGCACGCTGGCGCGCTCGTGGCGGGACTGGTGCCAGGTCGACTGCGTGCTCGATCCGGAGCGGCTCTTCAACGATGTCGGCTATCTGATGGACATCGCGATCGGTGAGGACGACGGCACGGCGAAGGGCCGTTGGCGACTGCTGCTTCTGGAGGACTGCGACGAGTTGATCCGCGGCGAGGCCAAGCACACGGCGGGCCAGGCGCTGTCCCGGCTGCTGAACCTCACCGACGGGCTGCTGGGCCAGGGCCGCAATGTGCTGGTGGGTGTCACCACCAACGAGGACCTGGAGCGGCTCCACCCGGCCGTGGTCAGGCCCGGCCGCTGCCTCGCCAGGATCGAAGTGGGCTCACTGACCCGCAACGAGGCGGCGGCCTGGCTGGGTACGGAGGAAGGGCTGGGCCGCGAGGGCGCCACGCTCGCCGAGCTGTACGCGCTGCGGCGCGGCAGCGGTCCCGCGTCGGTACCGAAGCAGGATTCCGGTGCGGACGCGGGCCTGTACCTCTGAGCCCGGCAAAACCGAGCCCGTCCGGCGCTCAACGACATCCCTCAAGCCCGTCCGGTGATTGAGGGCAGACCGGGCGCCGGGCTTTGCCCCGCCCAGGCCCCCGACTCATCGGGCCGCGTACGCCGCCCGTACCGCGTCCTCGGCCAGGGACAGCGCCTCGGACCGGGACAGGCCCAGTCGCCGGGCCTGCTCCGCGTATTCCTGCGCCGCGGCCGCCGCATGCCGGTCCGCCGCATCACCGGCAGCGGCGATGAACGTGCCATTGCGGCCACGGGTCTCGATCACCCCGTCGGCCTCCAGCGCCCGGTATGCCTTGGCGACGGTGTTTGCGGCGAGGCCGAGCTCCTCGGCGAAGCCGCGTACGGTCGGAAGTCTGAAACCGACGGGCAGCGCGCCGGAGCGGGCCAGTTCGGAGATCTGCGTGCGCAGTTGCTCGTACGGGGCGGTACCGGAATCCGGATCAAGGGCGATCTTCAGGGTCACGCGCCGATTGTCCCCCACCGCCGGAAAATCAGCGGCGCCCCGTGCGGGACCACGCGTAACGTCCGGCCCATGACTGTCCTCGTTCGCGACTTCCTGCCCGCCGACGCAGAGGCCTGGGTGCAGGTCCGGCGTGCCGCACTGCCCTACATGGTGACGACTCCCGAGCAGGTCGCCTTCGATCTGGCCTCTGCCCATCCCGACAAGCGCTACCGGCTACTGGTCGCCGAGGAGGACGGTGAGCTCATCGGGACCGCACAGGTCGGTCTCGTCCACGACAGCCCCGAACCCGGCCAGGCGTTCTGCAATCCGTACACGCATCCGGACCGCACCGGGCGCGGGGCAGGTGGGTTGCTGCTGAGCACGGCCGAGGAGTACCTCGCGCGGGAGGACGCGCTCGCGCTCTACACCTGGGTGCTCGACACCCCGTCGAACCGCGCGTTCGCCGAGAAGCGCGGTTATGCGCCGAGCCGCTCGGCTCATTTCCTCCACCTCGATCTGGCGGGCGGCTCGCTGCCGCCCCGTCAGGAGCCCCCGGCGGACGTCGAGCTGCGTACCGGCGCGGACTTCGCGGACGATCCGCGCCCGCTCTTCGAGGCGGACGCCGAGACCACGGCCGACGAGCCGAGCGACACCCCGGCCGAACTGTCCGACTACGAGGACTGGCTGAATCAGATCTGGCGCCACCCCGGGCTCGACCACGAGTTGACTTCGGTCGTGGTGGCCGACGGGAAGGTGGCGGCGTTCAGCGCGGCGCAGACCGACGGTCTGACCCGCTATATGTCGGGGATGACCGGAACCCGCCGGGCCTACCGCAACCGGGGCCTGGCCAGGCTCGCGAAGAACGACTCGCTGCACCGGGCGCGCGCCGCCGGGTACACGGACGCGTACACCGGCAATGACGCGGACAACGGTCCGATGCTGGCGGTCAATCGATGGTTCGGCTACGAGATCTGTGCCACGGAGGTGCGGTATGTCCGCAAGCTCGGCTGAGACCGCGCTGGTGGTCGCCCTGGTGAAGGCCGGGCGGACCAAGATCCGCTACCCGGCACATGTGGTCCGCGACGACGGCACCCGGGTGACGGTGCGTGCGCCCTGGGCGGCGCCGGGGGTCCGTGACTTCGGCTTCGTGCGGTTCGAGCCGGGCGATGTGTTCACCGAGCACTACTGGCGCGACCGCTGGTTCGCCGTGAAGGAGGTCCGTACCGGCGCGGGCGAACTCAAGGGCTGGTACTGCGACATCACCCGTCCCGCCGTGCTGCGGGACGCGGAACTTCTGGTCGAGGACCTGGATCTCGATCTGTGGGTGTCGGCGGACGGCTCGTCCGTACTCCGGCTGGACGAGGACGAATTCGAGGAGAGCGGTCTCGCCGAACGCGATCCGGCGGCGGCCGATGCGGCCCGCCGGGCGCTGGACGAACTGGAACACCTGGCCCGCACGGAGGGCCTCGCGACGCTGCTGGCCTGACCGGCGGAGGTACTCGTTCCGGGTTCCGGGCGGACCACTGAACGATCCGCCCGGAGCCCCGCCCACCGTTTCCGTCAGCCGTCAGCCGTCAGCCGTCAGCTCGATGGCCTCAGCGGAACGGAGGGTTCCGCAGGACGGGGCCCACGGGACCCGGATGCCGTGTCCGCCGACGCACCCAGGGACAGCGCGCCCGCTTTGTACTGAATTTCCGTGAATGCGGTCCGGCCTCACCGCCGAAACCGCACGACGGACACCCCTGACCGCCGGAACGCAGTTCCCGTGATGACCAGTTGATCTACAGTGCTCAGGTCAGTTCCCCACCCGGTGACCTGAGAAGGAATCACGGATTATGCCCACTGAGACGTTCGAGTTTCAGGTGGAAGCGCGCCAGCTTCTGCAGATGATGATCCACTCGATCTACTCGAACAAGGACGTGTTCCTGCGCGAACTCGTCTCCAACGCCTCCGACGCGCTCGACAAGTTGCGGCTCGAAGCGCTCCGCGACGATTCGCTCGGCGCGGACGTGTCCGACCTCCACATCGACATCGAGACCGACAAGCAGGCCCGTACGCTGACCGTGCGGGACAACGGCATCGGGATGTCGCACGACGAAGTGGTCCAGCTCATCGGGACCATCGCGAACTCGGGCACAGCGAAGTTCCTGCGGGAGCTCAAGGAGGCCGAGGACAGCGCCGCGGCCGAAGGGCTGATCGGCCAGTTCGGTGTCGGGTTCTACTCCAGCTTCATGGTGGCCGACGAGGTCACGCTGCTCACCCGGCCCGCGGGCGAGAGCCAGGGCACCCGCTGGACGTCGACCGGCGAGGGCACGTACACGATCGAGACCGTCGACGGCGCTCCCCAGGGCACCTCGGTCACACTCCGGCTCAAGCCGGAGGACGCCGATGACCGGCTCTACGACTACACCTCTCCCTGGAAGATCAGGGAGATCGTCAAGCGGTATTCGGACTTCATCACCTGGCCCGTCAGGATGGCCCCGGAGACCGCTGCCGACGACGCCGCGGACTCCGGGGCAGGGGCCGACGACGCCCCGCGCGAACCCGAGACCCTCAACTCGATGAAGGCCCTCTGGGCGCGCTCGCGCGACGAGGTCACGGACGACGAGTACCACGAGCTGTACAAGCACATCAGCCACGACTGGATCGCCCCGCTCGAAACCATCCGGCTGCAGGCGGAGGGCACCTTCGAGTACCAGGCGCTTCTCTTCATCCCGTCGCACGCGCCCCAGGACCTGTTCATGCAGGGGTACAAGCGCGGCATCCAGCTCTATGTGAAGCGCGTCTTCATCATGGACGACTGCGAAGCGCTGATGCCGCCGTACCTGCGCTTCGTCAAGGGCGTCGTCGACGCTTCTGACCTGTCGCTCAACGTGTCGCGCGAGATCCTCCAGCAGGACCGTCAGATCCAGTTGATGCACCGGCGTCTGGCGAAGAAGGTGCTGTCGACGGTCAAGGACATGATGTCCGCCGACCCGGAGCGCTACGCCACGTTCTGGCGGGAGTTCGGCCGCGTCCTCAAGGAGGGGCTGCTGAGCGACTTCGAGAACCGCGACGCCATCCTCGGTGTCGCCTCCTTCGCCACGACCCACGACAAGGACGAGCCGACCACTCTGCGGCAGTACGTGGAGCGGATGAAGGACGGCCAGGAGCACATCTACTACCTCACGGGTGAGTCCCGGCAGGCCATCGAGAACTCCCCGCACATGGAGGCGTTCCGGGCCAAGGGCGTCGAGGTGCTGCTGCTGACCGATCCCGTCGACGAGGTGTGGGTCGAGGCCGAGCCCGAGTTCGACGGCAAGAAGCTGCGGTCCGTCGCCAAGGGCGAGGTCGACCTCGGCACCGAGGAGGAGAAGAAGGAGGCCGCGACCGAGCGCGAGAACCGGCAGCAGGAATACGCGGATCTGCTCGCCTGGATGACGGACCGGCTGAGCGAGACCGTCAAGGAGGTACGGCTCTCCTCGCGCCTCACCGTCTCGCCCGCCTGCATCGTCTCGGACACGCACGATGTGACGCCGGCCCTGGAGAACATGTACCGCGCCATGGGCCAGCCCGTCCCCCACGTGAAGCGCATCCTCGAACTCAACCCGGAGCATCCGCTGGTCAGCGGTCTCAACCGGGCACACGCCGAACGCGGCGAGGATGCCGGCACCGGCCTGGAGGAGACGGCCGGACTCCTCCACGACCTGGCGCTGCTGGCCGAGGGCGGCGAACTGGGCGACCCGTCGCGCTTCGTCAGACTGATGGCCGACCGCCTTGAGCGCACCCTGTGAGTGAAAGACGCAGGCCCTAGTCCCGGCGCCGCGCCCATACATCGGTGTGCGGCGCCGGGTCCTGTGGCACCGGGCGGGCTTGCTGGATTCCGGCGACCAGCTCCACCTCGTACCCCGCCGCGTCCTCCAGATAGGCGGCGATGTGCCCGTCCCCGCCCGCGTGCGGGTATCGGTCCGGGAAGAGCGGCCGCCAGCCGTGCTCCGGGGCCCCGGCCACCAGTGCGTCGAGGGTGGCCCGGTCCCGGACGTGGAACGCCAGGTGGTTGAGCCCGGGGCGGCGGCGGTCGTGCGTCCCCCCGGTCAGATCGGGTGACTGCTCGACCACCACATAGCTGTCGCCGCGCCGCCAGCTCCGCCCGTGTTCCCAGCGCTGGTACGGGACATGGCCCAGCGCGCCGAGCAGCCAGCCCCACCCCTGTTCGGCCGCCGGCAGATCGGGCACCCACAGCTCGATGTGGTGCACCCCGCCGGTGCGGGCCCCGCCGGCCGGCAGCGGGACGGCGCGGCGGATCGCGTGCGGCTGGTACGCCACGGTGTCGCCGTCCTCGTGCCAGTGGATCAGGAAGTGCTCCCCCGCGCGGTAGCCGTCGAGTCCTGCCCGGCAGTAGGCGACGATGTCGTCCGGAAGGGCGTCCAGCGGGAACCACGCCAGCTCGGAGCACTTGTCCGGTTCGCGGTTGTACGGCGGGCGGGCGGGGTCGTACTCAGCCTCGAAGAACCAGCCGGTCCTGGGACTGCCGCCGGGGCCTCGGTGCTGCATGACCAGGGCGACCCGCAGCTCGTCCGGGCCGAGTTCGACACCGATCTCCTCGGCGGCCTCGCGGATCATCGCCTCGCGGACGTCCTCACCGTCCTCGACATGTCCGGACGGGCCGTTGAACAGTCCGTCCGCGTAACCGGTATTGGCCCGTCGGGCGAGCAGGACGTCCGGGCCTCGGCGGAGGATCAGATGCACATCGACGACCTCGGTGTGCCGGTGCGGCGGTTCGGCGCGGGCCACCAGGGCGTAGCGCTCGTCGTCGATCTGCTTGCCCCACAGGGTCGGATCGTCGGAGAGCCGCTCGTGGTGGATGCGTTCGGTGAGCTCGGAGAGAAGTCCGGTCAGCCGCTCGGCGGAGAGGCCGACGCCACCCCGGACGCCTTCGATCAGGATCAGCCGGCCGCCGGGCCGCAGCAGGGTGAACCAGTGACGCAGGGCTGCCACCGGATCGGGCAGCAGCCACACCACATGCCGGACCATGATCACATCGAACTGCTGCTTTCCGACCGGTGGTTGGGCCGCATCCCCGAGGAACACCCCGGTACCCGTCCCGGCGAGCTTGGCCCGTGCCTGCTCCACCATGCGCGGCGACCGGTCGACGGCGGTGACCCGGTGCCCCTGCCCGGCGACGAGCAGCGCAAGGCTTCCGGTGCCGCATCCCAGGTCGAGCACCTCGGAGCGCTCACCGGGCAGCCAGCTCTCCAGCCGCTGCGCCCAGGCGTGCCGGACCGCCGGGTCGAGCAGCCCGTGGTCGGGCTCCTCGTCGAAGGAGTCGGCTGCGGAATCCCAGTCGATCGTCGTCATGGGCCGATCGTGCCATCCCGCACTGACGGAGTCGATCAGCCGGCCAGCCGCTTGCGGTAGTGGAAGCGGTCGTACGCGCCGTCCACACGGCGCTCCACCAGCTCGTACCCGTAGCGCGGGTAGAGCTTCCGGTTCTCCCACATCAGGGCGTTGGTGTAGAGCCGGATCTCAGGGAGGCCGAGGCTGCGGGCGTGCGCGTCCACGTGGGCGAGCAGCCGTCGGCCGACTCCCCGGCCGGCCACGTCCGGGTGGACGGCGACGGACTCCAGGAAGAGGTGGTCGTCGTGCGGTACGAGGACCAGGACGCCGACGACGTCCAAGGCCCCTGTAACGTGCACCCGGCCCGCGGCGACAACCGCCGCGTGGTCCGCCTCCATCGGTGCGGGTACGAGACCGATGCGTTCGATGTAGTGACGGTAGGCGGCGTCGGTGACGGCCCGCACGGCGGGGACGTCGGCCGGGGTGGCGAGGCGGATCTTCTCGGAAGCTTCGGCGGTCATGTACGCACCGTACGGCCGGCTGTTCTCAATCGCTGCTGAGCGGGTCCTCAAGGCGGTCATAACGATCGCCGTCACCGCGCTCAGCAAATCAGGTCGCGAGTCGCCCCGGCACCACGGCCTGCGGCCCGAACCTGGCCCGCAGCCGGTCCGCCACCGCCTCGATCCGGCGCGCCC
Source organism: Streptomyces sp. NPDC037301 (assembly GCF_055602785.1). NCBI lineage: Bacteria > Bacillati > Actinomycetota > Actinomycetes > Kitasatosporales > Streptomycetaceae > Streptomyces > Streptomyces sp. NPDC037301. Next base: position 65,590 of record NZ_JBVJWD010000009.1, on the reverse strand, counting down.
GTTCGTCCACCGGGTCGAACGACAGCTGGTGCGCGGCCCGTTCGGCGTCCGTCAGCCCCTCCGCGCGCAGCGCGATCCCCCGAACCCGGGCCCGCTGCAGAGCGAACGAGTCATGGATCCGGTACGCGAGTTCGGTGAGCGCCGCGGAGTGTGCGGTGGGCTCCCGGAGCGTACGACTGCGGGTCAGCGTCGAGTATCCGGTGCGGTCGGCATAGCGGACGGAGACCGCGAGCCCCCGGCACACCTGCCCGTCCCCGCGCATCCTGGCCCCCAGCTCCTCGGTGAGCGACATGAGCGCGCGGCGCTGGCGTTCCCGGTCCAGCTCGTCGCGCGGGAAGGACCGTTCGGCGGCGATCGACCGTGCGGCGGCGCCCGGTACGACCGTCGTACGGTCGATGCCGCGCGCCCGCTCCCACAGTTCACGTCCGGTCCGTACGCCGGTGATCCGTTGCAGGGTGCCGAGCGGGGCAGCCGCGATCCGGCCGACGGAGTCGAGCCCGTACCCGCACAGGGTGCGGGCCGTCGCCGCCCCGACGCCGTCCAGCGCCGTGGCCGGCTTGGCCGCGAGGAACTCCGCTCCCCCGCCCCCGGGCACCACGAAGGTCATTCCGGGCGCGGCCTGCCGTGCCGCCATCCGGGCCAGCATCGGGTTCTCCGCGGCTCCGATCGCGCAGTCCACGCCGTGCAGGGCGAGCGCACGGATCCGGATCACCGAGGCCAGCCCCTTCACATCCCGTCCGAAGTAGCGCAGCGCGCCGCGCACATCGGCGAGCGCCCCGTCGGGCGGGACCGCCTCGACCACCGGGGTGAACGCACCGAGAAGGGCGAGCAGTCCCTCGTAACCGGCGCTGTCCGGGGAGCCGCCGCCGACCTTGCGGAACCGCAGATACAGGATTCCCGGCGCATCGTGCGCAGTGCTCATCCCGCACTCCCCGGGCTCTGGTGCCACAACTTCCTTCCGGTGGCGACTCCTTCACCGGGCGGCTGGAGGTCGGACCAGGGGTTCATCTCGTACCCGGTGGTCATCTGGATGCGGCGGCCTTTGTCGGTGGGAGCAGGCTCGGGAGCCTCGGGGGCGCTCTCCTCGGACGAGGGTTCCTCCGCCAGCCGGGCCGCGACCGCGTCAAGTCCGCCGGTACGCCGCAGCTCGGCCAGTTCCGCCAGATTCCAGGCGGCCGCACCGATCACGCTCAGGCTCTGCGGTCCGCGCCGCTGTACCACTCCGCGTACCAGCAGCAGCCAGGAGTGGAAGACGGTGTGCGCGCATGCGGCATGGCTGTCGTCGAAGAAGGCCAGGTCGACCAGGCCCGTACCGTCGTCCAGGGTGGTGAAGATGACCCGGCGGCCGGAGCGGACCGGCGGTGTCTGGGTGGCCGCCTTGGCGCCCGCGACCAGCACAGTATCCCCGTGCCGTGCCTCGCGCAGCCGCTTGGCGGAGACCGCGCCGAGCTCCTTCAGGAAAGCATGGTGATCGCCCATCAGATGGCGGGAGACATCCATGCTCAGGACGCCGAGCTCGGCACTGAGGCGTTCGGCCTCGTTGAGGTCGGGCAGGCCGATGGAGCCGGTCCTGCGCCCCTCGCCGAGCGGGAGCTGCGCGCCACCGGAGCCGGACCGCGCCCCGGTACCCCGCTGGGCACGGTGCAGTTCGGACAGATGCAGCAGCAGATCACGCCGGTTGGCGCCGAACGCGTCCAACGCGCCGACCTGGGCCAGCCGTTCAGCGGCCGGCTTTCCCGGCCTGGCCCGCTGCCAGAAGTCCAGCAGCGAGGTGAAGGGCTGCCCGGCCTCGATCCGGGCGACCTCGGCCTCACTGATGCCATGGACGTCCGAGAGCGCGAGCCGCACCCCCCAGACCTCCCTCCCCTCCTCACCATCAGGCACCAGTTCGATTCGATGGGTGGCCGCCGACCGGTTCACATCCAGCCCCAGCACCGGCACCCCGCGCCGCCGCGCGTCCGCGAGCAGTAGCCGCTTCGGGTACATCCCCGGATCATGGGTGAGCAGCCCGGCATAGAAGGCCGCCGGGTGATGTGCCTTGAGCCACGCCGACTGGTACGTCGGTACGGCGAAGGCGACCGCGTGCGCCTTGCAGAAGCCGTACGAGCCGAACGCCTCGATGATCTCCCAGGCGCGGGCGATCACTTCGGCGCTGTACTTCTTCGCCGCCGCCTGCTGCGCGAACCACACCTTGATCCGGCCCTGCACCCCGGGGTCGGAGAGCCCGCGCCGCACCCGGTCGGCCTCGTCCCGGCCGCAGCCGGTCATGATGTCGACCATCTCGATGATCTGCTCATGGAAGACGACCACTCCGTACGTCTCGCGCAGCGGCCCTTCCAGGTCGGGATGCGGATAGCGCACGGGCGCACGGCCGTGCCTGGCCTCGATGAACGGCCGCACCATGTCGGCGGCGACCGGCCCCGGCCTGAACAGCGAGATGTCGACCACCAGATCGTGGAAGGTGGCGGGCTGGAGCCTGCCGACCAGGTCGCGCTGGCCCGGCGACTCGATCTGGAAGCAGCCCAGTGTCTCGGCACTCCTGATCAGCCGGTACGTCTCCGGGTCGCCCTGCGGTACGGCGTCCAGGTCCACGTCCTGGCCCGAGGCCCTCTTGACCTCCGTGACCGCGTGCGCCATCGCCGACTGCATCCGTACGCCCAGCACATCGAGTTTGAGCAGCCCGAGATCCTCCACGTCCTCCTTGTCGAACTGCGCCATCGGGAAACCCTCCCCGCTGGTCGGCATGACAGGCACCCGGCGCAGCAGGGAGGCGTCCGAGAGGAGCACCCCGCACGGGTGCATGGCGATACCGCGCGGCAGGCCGTCCAGCGCCTCCACCAGTTCCCAGAGCCGCCCGTACTTCTCCTTCTCCGCCGCGACAGCCCGCAGCTCGGGCAGCTCTTCCATGGCCGCGCGGGCGTCGCGGGCCCGGATGTGCGGGAAGGCCTTGGCGAGCCGGTCGGTCTCGGCCGGGTTCATGGAGAGCGCCGCGCCGACGTCCCGGATGGCGTGGCGCACCCGGTAGGTCTCGGGCATGGCGACGGTCGCGACCCGCTCGGTGCCGAAGCGGCCGATGATCGCGCGGTAGACGTCGAGCCGGCGGGCCGATTCGACGTCGATGTCGATGTCGGGCAGCACGAAGCGGCGCTTGGAGAGGAAGCGTTCCATCAGCAGCCCGTGTTCGACCGGGTCGGCGTGCGCGATCCCGAGGAGATGGTTGACCAGGGAGCCCGCGCCGGAGCCCCGGGCGGCAACCCGTACCTTCATCGCCCTTACGTCATCAACGACTTGAGCGACCGTCAGAAAATAGGAGGCGAAACCGTGGTAGGCGATGATGTCCAGCTCCTGGTGCATCCGCTCCCAGTAGTCGCGCCTGCGGTCGTAGCCGCGCAGCACCATTCCGGCGGCGGCGCGGGAGGCCAGTACCCGCTGGGCGGTGCGCCGCCCCGCACCGACGAGATGCGGTTCGGGGAAGTGGACGGTGCCGAGGCCGAGGTCGCCCTCGGGGTCGACGACGCAGGCGTCGGCGGTGCGCCGGGTCTCTGCGAGCAGCCGGGCTCCGCCGTCCCGGCCGAGCCCGGCCGAGGAGGCGATCCGCTCGGCGGTCTCCGTCATCGCGCGGGCATCCTTCAGCCAGCGCTCATCACTGTCGAGCGGGCCGCGGCGGGGGTCGACGGGGACCAGCCTGCGGGCCGCGTCGAGCACATCGGCGACCGGGCCCTGCCCGGGGTCGGCGTACCGGACGGCATTGGTCAGCACGGCCCGTATCCCCTGCTCGGCGGCGAAGCCGACGGTACGGGCGGCGAGCCGCAGCGATCCGGGTCCGGTGCCTTCGCGTCCGTGGTGGACGGCTTCGAGGCGCAGGTCGTCGCCGTAGATCTCCCGCCAGGGGGCGAGCAGCGAGGCGGCCCGGTCCGGGCGGCCGGCGGCCAGCGCCCTGCCGACGTCGGAGGCGGGGCCGAGCAGCACGGTGAGCCCTTCGGCAGGCAGCTCGGACCGGCCGACCAGGGGCTGTCCGGCACCGGCGGGCGCGGGGGCGTGGGCGGCGGTGACGAGACGGCACAACTCCGCCCAGCCCTGCGCACCGTCCCGGGCGAGGAAGGTGACCCGGGGTGCGGATTCATCGACAAAGGCACCGCCACGGACCGGGGTCCGCAGCCGATGCGTACGTCCGCCTTCCCTCGTATGCTCCGCCGCCGCAGGGTCCACCGCGAGCTCCACCCCGAAGATCGGCCGCACCCCGGCCCTCTCGCAGGCCTTGGCGAAGCGGACCGTACCCGCGAGCGTGTCGCGATCGGTCAGCGCGAGAGCGTCCATCCCCCGCTCCGCGGCGCGCTCCGCCAGCCGCTCCGGGTGCGAGGCCCCGTACCGCAGGGAGAACCCGGAAACGGTGTGCAGATGCGTGAACCCTGGCATCTGCACCTCCTGGACCGATCCGCACTCACCACCCCTCGCTCTCCACCATAGACCAAATTTCGAACATTCGTACGATACCCGCAGTGCGGGACATGCACCCGGCCCCGGACCGGCGCTCCGGTCAGCCATTCGGCCCAGCCCCACCTGCGCGAACGGCCGACGCCCCGGACCGTGGGGGCATGACTTTCGCTGACGAGGTGAAGAACGCCGTCACTCCACGGGCAGCACTGCTTGTCATCGGTGTGCTCGGACTGCAGCTGCTGTTCATCGCGTCCTACGTCGGGGCTCTGCACAAGCCGAAACCGACGGACGTACCCTTCGGGGTCGTCGCGCCCCGGCAGATGTCCGCACAGCTGATCGCCGAGCTGAAGAATCTCCCGGGCGGCCCGCTGGCCCCCCGTACGGTCGCCGACTCGGCCACAGCCCGCGAGCAGATCCTGAACCGCGAGATCGACGGCGCCCTGATCGTCAGTCCCAGGAGCACGGCCGACACCGTGCTGGTCGCCTCCGGCGGGGGTGCCGCGCTGGCCGACACCCTGACGAAGATCATCACGAAGGTCGATCTGACCCAGCAGCGCACAGTGCGGTCCGTGGACGTGGCCCCGGCCTCCGACCAGGACTTCGACGGGCTCTCGTCCTTCTACCTGGTCGTGGGCTGGTGCGTGGGCGGCTACCTCTGCGCCTCGATCCTGGCAATCAGCGCCGGCTCCAAGCCCGCCAACCGACAGCGCGCGGTGATCCGGACCGGCGTCATGGCGCTGTACTCCATCGTGGGCGGGATCGGCGGCGCGATCATCATCGGCCCGATCCTCGGCGCCCTGCCCGGAAGCTTCTGGGGCCTGTCGGGGCTGGGGGCGCTGACCGTCTTCGCGGTCGGCATGCTCACCCTCGCCCTTCAGGCCCTCACCGGCATCGTCGGCATCGGCCTGGCCGTCCTGATCGTGGTGATCGCGGGCAACCCGAGCGCCGGCGGCGCCTTCCCGCTGCCGATGCTCCCGGACTTCTGGCGAGCGATCGGCCCCGCGCTGCCGCCCGGGGCGGGCACCTGGGTGGCACGCTCGATCGCGTACTTCAAGGGCAACGCGGTCACCGGACCACTGCTGGTGCTGTCCGCGTGGGCGGTGGCGGGCACACTCGTCACACTCCTGATGGCCATGCGCCGCACACCGGATGATGTCGCCGGTGACACGGCGCCCGTGGGCTCTACGGCCGCCTGACCCAGCGGATCGTGGCAGCGCGAGCGCTCATCGGCATCCGGGAACCACGCGTTGCAAAACGTCCGGCCGGGTCTCCGATCAGAGCCTCGTTGCGGCCCGACAGTACGGACAGCGGAAGGCCGTGCGTACAGTCGTGCTCGGGGGCCCGTTGCAAGGGCCGCACGCCTCCGGCGCAGGCCGCCTCGGGTCTCCAGCAGGCAGCCGGGTCGTAGGACGAGGACGATCCCGATTACGTCCCGGACTCGCCGCCCGCGTGGGCACGAACGGTTGACATCGGGGCGACTCCCGCTGCTCGGTGAGCACCCCAGGGGATCCACTCGACGGTTTGCAGGCGCCAGCGGGAGAAGCCCGTCCCCGAGCTCGGCTTCGGCTTGTCCCGAGTGACCTCCACCCGGTTGTAACCGGCGGGCAGCAGCACTCTGCGCACCCCGGGCCCGTATGCGTACAGCAGCTCCCCGCCGTGCACCTTGCGTGCCGTCGATCGCCGCAGCGCGTGCACCCTGAACGATGTGGTCCGCCCCCCCTTGAACTCCAGAGGGACCGGCCGCTGAGTCCCAGCAGGCTGCGGTATCTCAACTTCCCGCCCTCGCCACCCGCTCGCCCGGAACCGGCCCTCTGTAGGCATGGACTCCCCCTCCTGCTCACCAGGTCCGAACGTAATGGATGCGCCGCTCCCGCCGACGTCGTTCCCATAAGTGTGGGGGATTCTCTCCCTGGCGTCCGCGTGTGCGGTGCGCCTTGAGCCGGGTTCCTGGTTCCTCCCCACCGATGGGCGGGGATTGTGGGCTCTGCCGGGACGAATCCTGGTCTTACATTCGCTCCGCAGGCGTTTACCTCACGCGTTGCCGGGCGGGGTCCCCGGTCCGGGGGCGGGTGGTACAGCCTGTTGTGCGGCGCGGATGCGCCGCCCTTCGTGCTTGATGTTCTGGCCCGCGTTGTGGTCCCGGTCGTGCCGGGTGCCACACGCGTTGCAGGTCCATGCCCGGACGTGCAGGGGCTTGGGCCCGTCGCGGTGACCGCAGGCGGAACACACCTGCGAGGACGGGAAAGCACGGTCCACCCTGGTCAGGGTGCGTCCGTACCGGGCCGCTTTGTATTCCAGCATGGTCACGAAGGAGGACCATCCCGCGTCGTGCACGGACTTCGCCAGACGGGTGCGGGCGAGCCCCTTCACGTTCAGGCTCTCCACGCTGCATCAGGAGTTCGCTTCTCGACCACTCTCAAGCGCGCCGGACGACAACTCGTCCGGATATCACCTGCACCACCACCGCCGGTGCACCAAAGCGCCTGCGCACAGCACTGTCACTGACATGCCATACGATGCGCACATCTGTTCACAACCCTTCCGTTTGAGGATGCCTACGTCATGTCTTTCGGTGCCACGTCCCGTTCTCTGCGCGGTATATCCGCTGTCGTAGCCCTGATCTCGGTCGGAGCGGTGGGATGCTCCGAGGCCCTCGACAGCGCAAAGGCCGGCGCCAAGAAAGTGGTTCGCCAGCAATCGGTCTTCTCGCTCGCGACCGGCGACTGCTACAACCCGAACAACGAGGCGCCCAAGAGCGAGGAGCTCAGCGTCGAGGTCGTGCCGTGCAAGGAACCGCACAAGGGCCAGGTCGTCGGTGACTTCAAGATCGACGGGCAGTCGGCTTACCCCGGCGAGGACAAAACCGCACAGATCGCCGACGAGCGATGCCCGGCCGAGGCGCAGAAGTTCACCCCCGACGCCTGGGCCCTGCCCAAGGGCGTCGATGTCTACTACTACTCCCCCACCAAGGAGAGCTGGGCGACGGGCGATCGGGCCGTGAGCTGCACGTACACCAAGGAAGCGGGCACGTTCTCCGGTTCGTTGAAGAGCAAGCCCCTGAACGCCGACCAGCTCGCGTACCTGAAGGGTTCGAACGCCGTCTACGAGGCCCTGTGGACGAACCAGCCCGAAACGGAGCATGTTGAGGACGACTTCGCCGGCTACAAGAAGCAGGCCAAAGCCGTTGCCGCCGCGCTCGGCACCCACCTCACGGCTCTGAAGAGCATTCAGCAGCCGGAGACCGCCAAGCTCCGTGCAGGGCTGAAGGAGACCGCCGGTGCGTGGGAAAAGGCCGCTTCGGCCGGTGACACGGACGCCTTCTACCTCGCCTACGACCGGGCCTTCGCCGGTATCGACCCGGGCAAGACGGTCGCCGCGCGCAAGGAGCTGAAGCTCGCCACCACCGTCCCGGCCGACGAAGCCGAGGTCTGGGCCGGCTGACCTGTCGGATCACGTCGTCCGGCCGGGCCCCTGCCGAACGGCGGGGACACCGCCGGATCCGGCACGTCTGCCTGCGCCTTCGGTCCCGGCATCCTGGCTTCGGCCATGTGCCGGGACCGAAGAACAGCCCCGGAGCCTGAGTGGAGATCTCCTGGGGGCCCAGCAGTCCTCCGCGCCGCGCTCAGGAGGAGCAAGCCACCTCCGCCCAGACCGCTTTCGTGAACGCGTCGCGGACGGTGCAGCCCCAGCGGTCCGCGTACGCCTCGACGAGCAGCAGACCGCGGCCCGATGCCGCGTCGGCGGACGCGGGTCCCGGTGCCGGGATGGGCGGCAGGCGCTCCGGGCGGGTGTCGGTCACCTCGACGGCACCCGCCCGGTGCTGCGGGTCGGCCGGGGCGAGTGGGCGGCGTTCGTGACGCTCGCGCGGGGGTAGCGCCGACGAGGCTTCCTGATCGGAATCGACGGGCTCGGGGGGGGGAAGGGGGGGGGGGGGGGGGGGGGGAGGGGGGAAGGGGGGGGGGGGAGGGGGGAAAAGACGGACAACGCCCCCGCCCCCCCACACCACCCCCGGTTTTTCCCCCACCACCCCCCTCCCCACCCCCCCCACCCCCCCCCCCCCCCCTCCCCCCCCCCCCCCCCCCCCCCCCGGCGTGCCGGATCGAGAACTGCCCGAAGACGCCGCACGATTACGCGCCCCCCGAACGCCCCCACGGTTTCCCAACACACAGTCCCGGTAAGTGCTCTGATGGGCCATCATCGAATCGGGCGGGAAAAGTCGGGCACGCGGTGCCCGCACCATACGAAGGAGGCGCGGAGTGCGTAGTCGGGTGCGCGCAACGGACGGGCGGCATCTGGTGGTGGAGCGTCTGGGCGATCCCTGCGGCAGACCGGTCTTCCTGCTGCACGGAATGCCCGGGAGCAGGCTCGGTCCGGCTCCGCGCGGGATGGTGCTGTACCAGCGCAAGACACAGCTGATCACCTATGACCGGCCGGGCTACGGCGACTCCGACCGGCTGCCGGGCCGCCGTGTCGCCGATGTCGTTCAGGACGTACGGGCCATCGCGGACCACCTTGAGCTGGAGCGCTTCGCCGTGGTGGGCCGATCCGGTGGCGCCCCGCACGCCCTGGCCTGCGCCGCGCTGATGCCCGAGCGGGTCACCCGTACCGCCGCACTGGTCGGGCTGGCCCCCTGGGGCGCCGACGGCCTGGACTGGTTCGACGGGATGGCCGCCTCCAACGTACTGGCGTACTCCACCGCGGCGGCCGATCCGGACGGGCTCGCGGAGTCGTTCACCTCGCGGTCCGCGGTGATCAGGAAGAACCCGGTCAGGCTCATCGACGATCTGCGCCGGGAGCTGACCGACTCCGACCGGATGGTGGTCAACGACGCCGGGGTCCGCACCATGCTGCTGCGCAACTACCGTGAGGGGCTGCGCACTTCGGCATGGGGATGGATCGACGACGCGATCGCGTTCAGCCGTCCGTGGGGGTTCGACCCTGCGGACATCCCGGGTCCGGTGATGCTGTGGCACGGCGAGAAGGATGTGTTCTCTCCGGTGGGCCACTCCCGCTGGCTGGCCGAGCGCATCCCGAACTCCACCGTCGTGGTGGAACCGGCGGCCGCGCACTTCGACGCGCTGCACGCCTTGCCCACGATCCTCAACTGGCTGCTGGAGCCGGCTGTCTGCTGAGGAACGGACCCGAGAGAGACAGAAGGGACAGGGAGAGACAGGGAGCGTCCGGTGGCGTCCGGACGCTCCCGTGGCTCATACCGCCGTCGGTTCCAGTTCGCGCTCGAACCGGCGCTCGTCCCGGGCGATCCGGGTCATCGGGTGGTCGTCACCGAGTTGCCGCGACAGCTCGTCGACCGTCTCCGCCCTCAGCCGCAGCGCCTCGTCCTTGCGCCCCATCGCATCGAGCGTGACCGCCATGTTCGACATCATGGCCAGGGTCTCCGGGTGGTGCGCCCCGAGGACGTGCCTGAGCTGTCCTGCCACCTTCCGTTCGGTCTCCAGCACGATTTCGAGATCGCCCCGTTCGGCCGTCGCATTGGCCAGATTCATCACACAGAACAGGGTGTTGGGGTGCTCGTGCCCGTACACCTCCCGCATCGACGCGACCACCCGGGTCAGCACCTGCTCCGACTCCTCCACCGCACCGGCCCCCAGCAGGTAGACGCCGAGGTTGTTCAGGGCGGCCAGGGTGTACGGGTGCTTCTCCCCCGGCACCTTCATGTACTGGTCGACGACCTCCTGCGCGGTGTCCCTGGCCTCGGACGCCTCGCCCGCCGCGAACAGGTCGGCCGCCAGATTGAGGTCACAGGCCAGCCACTCCGGGTTGGCGGAGGTGTACTTGGCCCGGTACCGGGCACGGGTGGCCACCGTGAGCCTGCGGGCGTCCTCCAGTCTGCCCGCCCGGCGCAGCGACACCGCCAGGCTCTTCGCCGCGCTCAGCGTGCCGGGGAAGGACCGGCCGAGCGTGGCCTTGTAACTGTCGTACGTGCGGCTGAGGATGCCGACCGCGTCCTCGTACCGCCCGACGTCACGCAGGTCACGGGCCAGGTTCATGGCCGAGGAGAGGCTGTACGGGTGTTCCGCGCCGAGCACCTCGACCCGCCGGTCGAAGACGTCCTGGTCGATCTCCCTGGCCTTGGCGTACTGCCCGATGGACCGCAGGGTGAACGCCAGGTTGTTGGCCGCTGCCAGGGTCCTCGGATGCGAATCGTGGAAGATCTGGTTGAACCCGTCGGTGGCCTCGGTCGCCAACTCGATCGCCATGGTGTACTCGCCGAGCGTGCCGAGGTCCGTCGCCAGACTGCTGGTGCTCATGTACGTGTGCGGATGCTCCGGTCCCAGGACCTCCCGCTGCGTCGCGAGGGTGATCTCGTCGAGCTCCCTCGCCTCCACATAACGGCCGCGCGAGCGGTAGATGTTGGCGAGGTGGAAGCAGAGGTAGAGGTACTGGATGTCCCGCTCCCCCAACGTCTCCTTCCAGATGGCGCGCAACTCCTCGCCGAGTGCGCCCGCGGTCCTGAAGTCACCTCGCTTCCAGAGATAGCGGACCCGGTCGATCAACAGCCTGCGGGCCTCGGGCTCCTTGCAGTTGCGGGCGTCGGACGGGACGAGGTGCGGCCAGAGGGTGGCGAACTGCGGCCAGGTCGAGGGGTTGTCGATCGGCTCGTCCTCATCGGGCCGGGCACCCGCCAGAATGCGGTGGACGGCATGCCGGGCGTCGCGCTGCTCCTCCTCGCTGAGCTGTGCCCGGATGACGGCCTGGACGAGACGGTGCACCTGGATGGAGTTGGAGACCTGGTCGACCTTGGCGAGGGCGAACCGGCCGATCTCCCGGATGACCCGGCCCAGCACGAGCTTCTCCTGGAGCGAGGCGTCGTACGGCTTCAGTGCCTCGATCATCTCCTTGCTGTACAGAAGGTTCCCCGAGATCGGCTCGGGGGCGAAGAAGGCACAGAGCTGGAGCAGCCGCACCGCGGCGGGCGAGCGCTCCTTGAGCCGTTCGATGGAGATGTTCCAGGTCGCTGCGACCGGCTGCGGGTAGCCGGCCGGCTGGTTGAGCGCCAGGACCTCGGGGGCCTGCTGCGCCAGCTGTTCCAGATAGGTGTCGATCGGGGTGGCGGTCTCCGCGATCCAGGCCGCCGCCTGTTCGACAGCGAGCGGCAGGTCACCGACTGCGGTGGCCACCTGGGCGGCGTCCTCGTCGCTCAGCCCCGGGGCCCGGCGCTGGAGGTGCTCGATGGACTCCTCGCGCAGGAAGACGTCGACGGGCAGTGCGTCGCCGTGCTGGGACCATGCCTGGTTGCGGGAGGTGACCAGGATGTGTCCGGAGCCGCCCTGCGGGAAGTAGCGCCTGAGCCGTTCGGGGTCGTCGGCGTTGTCGAAGACCAGCAGCCAGCGGTCCGAGGGAACCCCGCGCCGCAGCAGGTCCACGGCTTCCTGGGAGGCGGCCGCCATGTCGTCGCCGCCCTGGGCACCGAGCCGGACGGCGAGCTCGGCGAGCCCGGCCACCACGTCGTCGGTCTGCTCGGACGATATCCACCACACCAGGTCGTAGTCGGCCATGAAGCGGTGCACGTACTCCAGGGCGACCTGGGTCTTGCCGACGCCGCCGAGTCCGTACAGGGTCTGCGGCTGCGGCAGCACGACGGCCATGCCACCGCCGAGCTGGTCGCGCATCCGCTCCAGGACCAGGGAGCGGCCGGTGAAGCCGGGGTTGCGCGGCGGCGCGTTCCAGATCCTGGGGACGGTACCGGGGAAGCGGGGTCCGGGCGACACACTGTCGGTGAGCTGTACGGGCCGGTCCAGGGCGCGCAACAGGGCGGCGGTGGCGTGCACCTCGTCGAGCCGGAAGAGATCGACGGGGTTGCGGTCGATGTAGGGCGCGGACAGCCGTACGTCACCGACCCTGAGCGGCAGCAGATGGCGCCGGCCACCGCCGGGGTCCTCCGCCACGGCACGCTCCCAGAGGTTCACCGCACGCTGCGACTTGAGGTAGGCGCTGGAGAGCAGCACCACGGTACGGGCCGCGTTCTCCGCGGCGGCGGCCGCCGGTTCCGGGTTCTCCCGCTCGGCGGACACATCGCGCGGTACGACGCGGAACCCGGCCCGGGTGAGCACGGATTCGATCCAGTCGGCCCACATCCGGTTCTCCGCCACATAGCTGAGGAAGAGATCGGCGGGCAGCGCGGGCCTGCGCCGGGTGAACGCGTCACGGATGCGCAGCCGTACCTCTTCGCCGACCGGCGGCATCGAGGTGATCTGCTGGTCGGTGATGACGGAGGTGAGCCGTTCGAAGGCGGAGAGCAGGGAGTTGGTGAGACCGGCCTCGTCACCGAAGGTCGCGAGGGTCTCCTCGTAGGCGTAGTAGGGGCGGTACGGAATCTCCACCGCGCCCCAGTAGGCCGTGAGTTCGTCCCCGGACAGATCACGCGGCAGCCGGTCGAACTTCAGCCGGGCCAGCGCCCGTCCGGCATCGGCCTTCTCCTTCTCGCCCTCGTCGATGCGCATCGGGACGGGGAAGATGGAGATGGGGCGGCCGGTGTAGCGCTCGGAGATCTGCCGGGCGACGGAGGCGGCGCCGTCTATGGACTGGTCGCTGAGGGTGAAGCAGTCGACGAGGACGTCGGGCAGGTGGACGGTGCAGATGTCGGCGATGTCGCTGAGGCCGGTCCGGCTGTCGATGAGAACGTAGTCGTAGTTGGCCTTCATGTCGTCGCGCAGGGCGTCGAAGAAGTGGCCGCCGCCGAGCCGGTCGTAGAAGTTGTCCCAGTCGAAGGTGGAGACGGTCGCGGAGTATTCGCGGTTCTGCCGCCCGGCGGAGACGAAGTCGAGGGTGCCGCCCTGCGGGAACTCCCAGCCGAGCGCCTCGGGTGTGAGGGATACGGCGTGCGGCTGGATACGGGCGTAGTCGCGGTGCCAGTCGTCGGCGCGCTGGACGGGGCTGGTCGCGGCCCACGCGTACTCGGTGATCAGATCGATGACGCCGGTGGTGGCACCGAGTGTCGACGGGTCGAGGAACGGGTGGAAGAACCGGTGGAGCCCCGGTGCCTCCAGGTCCCAGTCGACAGCCAGTACCCGTTTCCCGTTGGCGGCGAGTATCCAGGCGGTGTTGGCCAGAGCCATGGTGCGCCCGGTGCCGCCCTTGTACGAGTAGAAAGTGACGATGCGCCCGTCACGACTGGCCGTCATCCGTGTCCTCCGCATCCGTCGCAGGGTCGTGTGTCTCGGGGGTGTAGTACGTCTGTGCCATCGGCCCCATCAACCGTGTCCGTTCGGTGTGCCCGCCGCCGGTGGCGGGTGGGTAGACCGCCGCATGTCTCAGGTACTGCTGGGCCGCCACCTCGACCACCTGCGGCAGGATCTGCCCGAAGGCCTCCATGCTGGGTACGCCCCTGGCGGCGGCGCGGCAGTAGGCCCGCCCCTGGCGCATCTTGGTCGGCATGGTCTGTTCGAGCTTCTCGGTCAGTTCGGCCTCGGCCGCCCTGCTCTCGTGGTCCTCGCGGTTCCACGGCACGACCATCGTCACCCAGGGGCGGTTCTCGGCGTCGAAGGCGGCGAGCCGTCGGCGCCGGTCCTCGTCCTGCAGGGCCCACCGGTCGACGAGCAGGATCTCCGGCCTGCTGGGCGGCTGTTTGCCCTCCGGGTGCCCGGACTCCTCGTCGAAGGAGGAAATGGTGGCCTGGTAGTTGAGGGAGCGCACCAGGTCCTCGGCGACATAGGCCAGGGGACGGGCGGCGGCCGGGTGGTAGGGGTTCCAGTCCTGCGGGTTGTCGCCGTAGTAATCGGCGTTGCGTCCCTCGGGCAGGTCGTGCCGGGTGGGAGCGGCGATGGTCACCTGCATGGGGCGGGGACCGCCGGCTCCGCTGTTCGGCGGGCCGAAGGCGCTGGGGGCCAGCCGGTAGTCGACGGGGCGGCCGGTGCCGATCCGTATGGTGTCCGCGACGTTGACGATGCGCTTGGCGAGTTCGTACACCGCGCGCTCGTACTCCTCGGTGAAGAGCTTGAGTTTGATCAGTCCGTAGAGTCCGTCGCTGACGTAACGGTCCCCGAAGTCGCGGTGGTTGAACTGTAATCTCTCGGCGGGTCCCGGGAGTTGGCTCGGCGGTACCGGCACCCAGAGCGCCGGGACGATCGCCTCGGCCGGCTGGTTGGAGCGGGCCCGGTAGTGAATGGCGCGCTGGGCGAAGGCGTACCACTCCTTGCCGCACATCTCGCTGGCGAAGTAGCGCGGCGAGAACAGCGGAACGAACACCCGGCAGGTGGCGAGCACCTCGCCGAGCCGCTCCGACCAGCCCTCGCCGGAGCGTATCTCGCGGTCGATGAACCCGGCGGGCGCGCCCGCGGGCAGATCGGTCATGGCCATCACATGACCGCAGAGATCCTGAAAGAGCCGCTCGACCCACATGTCGGGGTCCGTTCCACCGCCGTACCCCGGTGTATGTGCATAACTCAAGAAGAAGTACGGCCGATGGTCCGCCGCTCGCTGCTGCGTTGTTGCGTGCACACGACCCCCGTCCTGTGTGAGCACCCGCACCCGAGGATTGAAGTGAATGCGAGCGAATTCATCATTCCGGAGCGGACGTTGCTCCACCCCCATGGCGTTCGGTCATTCAACGCCAGTTTTCAGTCATACGTTCCCAGGTTCAGTCGATCATTCCTTGATCGAATTCGGTCTGCGTCTGTTCCTCCCAGTTGTCCTGTGCGTACCGACGGCCCCGGCTAAACCGGAATGCGAGCCTCAGATCTCTTTTCGCATCTGATCCAGCAGCCGCTTTCCACTGGTGGTCAGCTCGGCGGCACCCTCCAGCGTGTCGAGGGCCTGCGGTACGCCCTCCAGATAGCTCGGCTCGAAAGCCCCCAACGCCATCCGCTCATAGGTATCGGCCAGCAACCGGGAAAACGGAACTGGTTCTTCCTGCCAGGGCATCCGATGTTCCCAGGAGCCGTCTGCCGCGTAAAGATCCGTGACATCGCGAAGCGCCCGCAATTCGGCCCGCCGGAAGCCCCGCAGCAGCGCGAACGCCAACTCCTCCGCGCTGCCGTCCGGGGAGATCCCCAGAGCGCCGTATCCGTGCCGCCCGACGGCGGGCTCCGCCGGGGCCAGACGGGTCAGCGGTGTGAGGGTGGTGAGACGGCCCGCCATCTCCCCGGTACGCCCGGGCGCCTTCGCCTCGATCAGCGTCCACGCCTCGCCGGTCCTGGCCTCCAGGTCGGCGGCGGCCCGGTCGTCGAGGGCGTCCGCGGCGGGCACGGAGAAGCATGTGCGGTACGGGTCGAGGTCGTCGAGCACGAGGCCGGGCGTCGAACCGGGCGTCGCGAGTCGGCGCAGCGGCCGCCAGCCGGGGCCGGCCGCCTCCGGCCGTACGACCCTCAGTTCGGCCGCGTCACTCCCTTCCTGCCGGACCAGGAAGCCGTCCTCGGTTGCCCGCACCAGCGCCGTGCCGTGCTCCCCCGCATCCGCGATCCGCAACTCGCCGAGACCCGGCAGGAAGATCCTGCCGTCCGAGAAGGTCACCCGTACGGGCAGATCGAGACCGCCCCGTACGGCGGCGGCCGCGAGATACACCGGCATCCGGCGCGCCACCTGCATGGCCCCGGGCCGCTCCTGGGCCAGCTCCATCGCGTACAGCAGCCAGCTGCGGGTGTAGGGGTGGGCCAGCACCTCGTCCAGACCGCGGGCCCCTTCCTCGGACGCGTCGATGGTGGCGGCCAGCTCCCAGACGGCCGCCCACTGCCCGCCGCCGCGCCGTCCGATGTCGGCGTTCAGCCGGGCGAGCAGGGTGCGGGTGAGGTCCTGCTGGGCGGCGAGCAGCTCGACGGGCTCGGCCACCGCGGGTGCGACAAGGGCCGCTGCGCTGCGCGCCTCGATGCCGCGCACCAGGGCCTCCAGATCGGCGCAGTACACGGACGGGTTGTCGAATGCGCCGGACGGCTCCATGGAGCGGTACCGGTGGGTGTAGAGGCCGCCTCCGCACGAACGTACGACCGGGCATCGGCGGCAGGTCTCGCTGACGCCGGCCAGTCCGAGCTGGCGGGCCCGCACCCCGGGGTGGGCCGCGACCTCGTCGAAGGTGTGGGTGAAGACATCGAATCCGGTGGCCGCCGCGCCTTCGTAGGCGCTCTTGAGCGAGTCGACCTGCTCCAGCTGGCCGTCGGTCTCGACGACGACGAGGTCGGTGGGGGCGAGCCCCAGGGACTCGGTGAGGCTGGGGCCGCCGCTCAGCGTGGACAGCACCGAGGAGAAGAGCCGTACCGGCACCGGGCGCCCCTGCTCCTGCCAGCGGTCGAAGACCGCGAGAAGCCAGTCGGCGTAGGCGGTGGGTGAGCCGTCCGGGCGGGGCGGAGGCTCGTCCCAGGTGGCGTGCGGAAGCAGGAAGTCGATGAGCGGCGGGTCGAGCTCGGTGAGAGCGTCGAGGACCGCGCGCGGGTCGTTCTCGATGTCGACGGTGCACAGGAGCCCGAGGTTGAGATGGCGGTAGCGCTCCTGCTGGAGCAGCTCGACGGCCTTGAGAACCAGGGGGTGGCTGCTGCGTCCGTCGGCATAGCGGCGGTGCCGGTCGTTGGCGGCCCGGTCGCCGTCCAGAGAGATGCCGACCTTGACGTCGAACTCGTCGAAGAGGTCGAGATAGCGGGGGCTGAGCTGGAGTCCGTTGGTATGGATACGGAGGTCGAGCTCCGCGATGCCTTCGAAGGCGGAGGTGAGCTCCTCGCAGACGCGCCGCAATCGGGCGGGGCCCGCCAGTAGAGGCTCCCCTCCGTGCAGGATCACTGACACGGAGGGCAGTGCATGTGTCTTGGCATGCTCGGCCAAGCGTTGAGCAGTCCGGAAGATGACATCATCAGAGATTGTTTTCGGCCGGGTTCGCCAGCTCTGATCTGCATGTTCATAGACATAGCAATGGTCACAGGCAAGATCGCACCTGCTGTGAACCTTGAGAACGACTTCGCGGAAAGGGACCAGGGGTCCAGTCATTCCACCAGTCTAGCCAGCCCGAAGGGGTGCTCGGGGCATTGGTTCGGAGTGCCGAGGCGTCGGTTCAGAGTGCCGAGTTGAAGGTCGATGCCTGGGTGGGGCGACCGGCTGACGCGGCATGCACACGACCGAGCTTCCGGGCAGCAGCAGTGCCGCGGACATCGATCTCGGCGAGCGGCACACGGTTCCTCTTCGCAACAGCGAAGGAGAGGGAGGATTCAGAGGTCTTCACGGCCGTCCTTGAGGGGATTTGTTCCGATGGAATGGTTCCAGACAGGAATGCAGCAACGGTATCTGCACCATTGCAGTGTCTGGCGGCACGACTTTACTCTCATGGCTTCGGTTGGCAACTGAGGACGCCCACTTGGAACAAGAGCGTCATGTGGGACCGCCCCGGATCGAACGGAACCACCGATTCCACCATTGAGGTGACGACATAACCGCAGACGGGAGTGAACATGACGGCGATTCCCGGACCGCTGCAGAGCATGGTGTTCAGGAACGCCGACCTGCCGGCGCTGTTCCATCACACGGACGCGATCGCCATCGCCAGCCAGCGGGAGGCCGTGAACACCACCCGCGTCCAGCTGATTCTACTGGTCATCGGCGCGATGCCGGCCGCGGTGCCCTGGCACCTGGAGATAGGTGACACGTTTCAACTCGCCGATGCCATCGGCGTGTTGGCCTATGTGGGTGTCCTGATCACGATGTACCTCACCGCCCAACGCAAAGCAAAGTCGCAATGGCAACTCAACCGCTCGGCAGCAGAGTTCATCAAGTCGATGTGCTGGCGTTACTCGGTGCACGGCTCGCCTTTCGACACCACCGCCCAGCACCCCGAGGCGGTGTTCGCGAATCGTCTCGAAGAAGGTCTTCAGGAGCTCCGGAAGGTGGGGTGGGCCGACCCTCGCGACCTGACGGCGGATTCGGGCGGACTGATAACGGACTCCATGCGCGAGTTGCGGAACAAGGCATTCACCGTGCGCAAGGAGACGTATGTACGGGACCGGCTGATCGAGCAGCGCAGTTGGTACCGCAGGCGCCAGGAGGTGTCCCGGCGGGCCACGCTCGTCTGGTCGACCACCATTGCCGTACTGGCGGCGCTCGCCCTGGTGTTCGCGCTGCTGCGGACGTTCTCCGTCACCCAGTCCTTCGCCCTGACGGGGGTGCTGTCGGCCGCCGCGGCGGCCTGTCTGGCGTGGAGCGAGATGCGCCGCCACCACCCGCTGATCTCGGCCCACTCGCTGGTGGAGCAGGATCTGGAGGCGATGCAGGTGGCGATGGAGACCACACTGACCGAGCGTCAGTGGCCGCGGGCGGTTTTCGAGACCGAGCGCATCGTCTCCCCACAGCACACCGACTGGCTTGCCCGGCATCAGATGTGACGAACAATCAGTCGGGGCGGACGCGAGGTCGTATACGAAGACGGCCGCGGGAACCGGTCAGGCGCGCTCCACGCCCTCGCGCCAGATCACTGTGACCGGGCGGCCCAGGCTGCGGGCGTACGTCACGATGTCGCCCGTGCCGCCGAAGCCCCGGGCCGGCCTTCCGTCCCACACGGCGAGCAGCCGGTCGCAGTGGTCGGCGATGTACGCGCCCGCCGCGTAGTACGCCTCGTCGGTGGAGTGCGGGTAGTCCAGCCGGACTTCCCGGACCGCCCGGTCCTTGAGGGCCCGGTAGCGGGCGAGTTCGGCTGCGTCGGCGAAGCAGGATTCGTAGTCGCCGCTGGGGATGACCACGGTCAGATCCGCACCGCGGGCCAGGGCGAGGTCGGCGAAGAGCTGGTCCGCCCCCACCGCCAGGCTGGAGAGGGCCTCCAGGGAGCCTTCCAAGCCGCAGAGCGCCGCCTGTAACCCGGCCAGCACATGGGCATGGGCCTCCTGCGGAATGCTGCGATGGCCGGTCACTCCGATGCGTTTCACGGACCTGGAACCCCCTGAGGTGTCTGCCGGGGGTTCCCGGAGGGCATCCCTCCGGAAGGCACAGCATCCGCCCCCGTTTGCTCCTGCATGACCGACCTGCCCCACATCCTCTCAAAAGCCACGGGGTGAACGGGAGCCCCCGCCCACGATTCGGGCGGGGGCTCCGTCTCGGCCGACTGCCTGTTCGGTGGCCGGACCGGGGTGCCTGGCGTCAGTAGACGCTGACCCCGTACGCGCTGAGCGCCTCGGTGACCGGCTGGAAGAACGTCGTACCGCCGGAGGAGCAGTTGCCGCTGCCGCCCGAGGTGAGACCGATCGCCTTGGAGCCGGAGTAGAGCGGACCGCCGGAGTCGCCGGGCTCCGCACAGACGTTGGTCTGGATCATGCCGTAGACGATGTCTCCACCGCCGTAGTTGACCGTGGCGTTGAGGCCCGTGACGGCGCCGCTGTGGATGCCGGTGGTGGAGCCTCGGCGGGTGACCGACATGCCGACCGTGGCGTTGGCCGCGCTGGTGATGTCGACGCTGCCGACGGTGCCCGGGTGGGCGAGCGAGGTGTTGTCGTAGCGCACCAGGCCGTAGTCATTGGTCGGGAAGCTGGATCCGACCGTCGGGCCGATGCTGGTCGAGTTGGAGGAGTTGGTGTACCAGGGCGGGTTGCCGTCGGTGCAGTGACCGGCGGTCAGGAAGTAGTAGGTGCTGCCGCTGCGGACGTTGAAGCCGAGGGAGCAGCGCCAGCCGGGGGCGTAGATCGCGTCGCCGCCGGAGAGCAGCTTGCTGAGCTTTCCGGGGGTGCGCTCGATCCGCAGGGCGCCGGCGTTGGCTCCGGCGGACTGCTTGATCTGCTTGATCTCGGCCCGCGAGACCGTGCTGTCCGCGGTGACCACGAGGGTGTTGGTCGCCGGGTCGATGCTCCAGGCGGTCCCCGCCACATCGGCGCCGAGCACCGCGTCGCTCGCGGCGGAGAGCTGCTTGGCGCTGAAGGTTGTGGTGGTGTCGGCATGGGCTGTGGGGACGGCGAGTGCGGCGACGGCGACAAGGCCTGCGGCGATGGCGACAGCCCTGCTGCGTCTCGCGGTACCGCTGAGGGGGGTGGTGCGCTTGATCCTCACTTTTCATTCCTCCCGAGGGGAAGTCGGGGGTCCGCCTGTGGGGTGGTCGGACCCGTGAGGCGCAGTCGTTCGCACGGCATGCCCGCAGTGCGGAATGCCGTGTTCCTGACAAGCGCTGCTCGGGAGTATTCAAGGCGTCAACTTCTGGCGCAAGAGGGCCTTCTGGCCTGAACTTGCCGGGCTGCACGGGCGTCCCCGGCAGCACACGGACTGCCGGGGACGTCGTCCCGAGGGGATATGGCGGTGCGTCAGCCGTCGACGCGGTTCCGCTCCCCCGCCTCGACGGCGATGGGAAGGGTGTTGCCGGGCGGCGGGAAGGGGCAGATGAAGTGGTCCGCGAAGGCGCAGGGCGGCAGCAGCGCACGGTTGAGGTCGACCGTCACACTGCCGTCCTCGGACGGGGCCGCGGGCCGCAGGAACCGGAAGCGATAGCTGCTGTTTCCACTGGTGGCATCCGCGAAGACCGCCCAGAGCGAGCCATCGGGCTCGACCGCGACCTGCAGTGTGTGCTCCGTGCCGTCGGCCTCGAAGGCGATCTCGCCCGCGAGTCCGAGGCCGCGCTCGACTCCGTCGGCGTTCTCGACCCGGACCGTACGGGCGCTCTCGTACGGGCGGAATGTGCCCGGCAGCGCCCAGCGGGCGTCGTACGGGGTGGCCTCGATGTCCCGGAAGGTGCGCCGCGCCACGGAGTCCGGGTCGAAGTCCCGTACCGCCCAGAGTCCTTCGCGACTCAGCACGACAAGCCGCCGCTCGCCGTGCGCGACGCGGGACTCGCCGATCGGGCCGCGGTCGGCGGTGAGGCGGACCTGGCCGGTGAAGGGCTTGCCGTCGACGATCAGACCGTCCGCGGCGGCGGCGCTGAGCACCAGCTCCTCGCCATCCTCCCGCCACTGCCCGGGCACCCCTGGAATGTGGCCCTCCGGGTAGTCGGAGAGCCAGTGGGTGCCGGTGAGGGAGAGCGGTCCGTACGGTGCGGCGACCGTGGCGGTGCGCTCCTCGTGCCAGTGCTTCCAGTCCTGTGCCGCCTGCCCGGAATCGTGCGGCTGCTGTGCGTCCGTGCTCATGCGATCAACCTTTCCATACCGGCTCGGCGAGCCCGAGATGCGACCGCGGTGTGGGACCCGTGTACTCGGAGCGGAATACACCGCGCTCCTGGAGGAGCGGGACGACCCGGTCGACGAAATCGTCCAGGCCGCCCGGCGTGAGATGCGGAACGAGTATGAATCCGTCGGCGGCATCGGCGGCGACGAACTCCGTCAGCTGCGCCGCGACCGTCTGCGGGCCGCCGGTTCGAGGGTGGCGAGTGTGGCGGAAAGGGTGCGGCGGACGGACACGCGCGTACTCCTTGAAAAGAACACTGAAGGGAGCACGGGTGGGGTCACAGAACCTTGGAGAGGAAGGCGCGGGTGCGCTCGTGCTCCGGACGGTCGAGTACGTCGCCGGGGGCGCCCTGCTCGACGATCCGTCCCTCGGCCATGAAGACGACGGTGTCGGCGACCTCGCGGGCGAAACCGATCTCGTGCGTGACGACGATCATCGTGGTGCCCTGCAGCGCCAAGTCCTTGATGACGTCAAGGACTTCGCCGACCAGCTCGGGGTCGAGCGCCGAGGTCGGCTCGTCGAAGAGCAGCAGCTTCGGTTCGAGGACCAGCGCGCGGGCGATGGCGACCCGCTGCTGCTGCCCGCCGGAGAGCTGCTTGGGGTACGCCCCCGCCTTGTCGGCGAGCCCGACCCGGGCAAGGAGCTTCTCCGCGGCGGCGACGGCTTCCTTCTTCGGGCGGCCGAGTGCGGCGACCGGGGCCTCGATGATGTTCTCCAGCACGGTGAGGTGTGGGAAGAGATTGAAGTTCTGGAAGACGAAGCCGATCCGGGTGCGCTGTCGCAGGACCTCGCGCTCGCGGAGCTCGTACAGCTTGTCGCCGTCCCTGCGGTAGCCGACCAGGGTGCCGTCGACGCTGATCCAGCCGTTGTCGACCTTCTCCAGGTGGTTGATGGTGCGCAGGAGCGTGGACTTGCCGGAGCCGGAAGGGCCGAGGACGACGGTCACCTCTCCGGTACGCACGGACAGATCGATTCCGCGCAGCACTTCGAGGCTGCCGAAGCGCTTGTGGACGGAGTGGATCTCGACCACGGCGTCCGCGGATCCGGTGGTGTCGGTGGTGGTGCTGCTCATCGCGCGGCCCCCTTGGCGTAGTGACGTTCGACGTAGTGCTGGAGGACGGAGAGCACGGTGGTCAGGAGGATGTACCAGAGCGTCGCGACCATCAGCAGGGGCACGACCCTGCCGTTGCGTCCGTAGACGACCTTGACCTGGCAGAAGAGTTCGCCGATCGCCATCACGGAGACGATCGAGGTGCCCTTGAAGAGCGAGATGATCTCGCTGGCGGCGTTCGGCAGGATGGAGCGCATCGCCTGCGGGAGCACGATCCGCCGCAGCTGTCGGTGCCGGGGAGTCCCGAGCGCGGCGGCGGCCTCCAGCTGACCGCCGTCCACCGCCAGTACACCGCCGCGGACGATCTCCGCCGCATAGGCGGCCACACTCCCAGCCGGGGTTCACAACTGCTGGTCCAGTACCTTGTTTTGGCGAACATGGGCACGATTGAGTGAACGGTGTTCCGGTCTGTGGGTGTGCCTGACTGGGTGTGCGTAATGTGTGAAGCGATCTGGGACGCCGGGTGTGGCGTCAGCAGTCGGGGCCCCCGTATCACCGGAGTGATGGTTCGGGGCCTCCCCGTCGCCTCTGGCCACACCCACATGGCCAGGTCGTAGGGATTCCGCCCGCCTGGGACGGACCGCATACGTGATATGCGTCGCCGCCCAGGACGTGAAAGCGGAGGACCAGCGCGCCCAACACCGTTCGGGGCGTGCCGGTGAGACAGGACTCACTCCTGCTCACTGCCCAGGAACGGTTGGTGACCAGGCCGTGCAGGAACTGGGCGAGTACGACGGCGGTGGCGGCGACGGCGACCCAGCGCCAGGGGTGGCGTACGGGGACGACGGTGAGCGCGTCGTGGTCGCGGCGGTGGGCGCGGCGACATGTGGTCCGGTCGTCTTGCCGATGGGCGGATCGCTGGTGAGGAACATGAGGGGTCCTTGAGCTGCAGGTGTACGAGGGTGGGGTGGGGCTTTGCGCGGAGCCGGGTTCAGGCGCCGAGGGGGCCGTCGCTACAGGCGAGGTCCCGGAGGAAGGTGAGCGCCGTGCGCGCGGTGGCGTCGTTCTGCCGGAAGGCCGGGCCGCCGGTGCGCGGCCGGGTGAACGCTCCGCCGGCGCGCGCGGTGGTGAACGGGCCGAGCGCGAAGCGGCGCGGGTGCGGACGGCCGTCGCGGCCCAGGATCCGGCCGTTGTCGGGGTCGACCGAGAGCAGCCCGGTGTCGGTGGCGGCGGCCCCGTCCTCGTACAGCTCCTGGAGCAGTGGGCTGCGGGTACGTTCCAGCGAGGGGTCCGGCAGCCGGGCCTCGACCAGGGCGCGGGCCTCGATCCGCTGCCCGGGCACGGTGGCGCTGCCGGCCCGGAAGACGCCCTGGCGTTCATCGGCCTCGACGGTCATCCCGGCGCCGAGGAAGCGGACGACACCGGCCCGGGAGAGCGCGAGGAGCTGGTGCAGCCGGGGCCCGGGCGGGCCGGAGGCGAGATAGCTGAAGAAGCCGTGCCACCAGCCGCCGATGTCACCGAGCCGGATCAACTGCCCGTAGGCGGAGAGCAGTCCGAGGAAGACGGCGAGGTCCGGGCTGTGGGCGGGGTCGTGGCGGCGTTCCAGGTCGGCGGCGATGTAGCCCCGCAGCCCCTCCTGCAGTGCGTCGTACGAGGGGTAGCGCACCCCGTCCAGGGGGTGGTCGAGCGCTTCCAGGTCGAGCCGGTCGGCGGGGTCGGGGACGGCGGCCGACACGAGGGCGCGCAGCTCGGGGCCGGCCGGGTCCGCGGCGGCGTACTTCGCCTCGAATTCGGGCCATTCGCCCGTCGTGCGCTCGGGGTGGGCGGTGAAGAGCCGGTGATAGTGGGCGTAGCCGAGCTCCTTGTCGACATGTGGCCACACATCGCGCCGGAAGTCGACCGGCTCGTCCGTCCTCAGCAGCGCCTCGGTCCGGTCGGGGCCGAGGAAGCGCGGCAGCGGCGGCCGTTCGCCCTGCCAGGCGTAGCCGATCTTGGAGTGGTAAGGGACACCTCGGCGCGATCCGATATGGAGCACGGGTTCCCTGCCGGACGGTACGTACTCGCCGTTCTCGTACCGTCCGCCGCGGCCCTCGGTGAGCAGCACCATCAGATCGACGCAGGCGAGTCCGAAGCCCCGGACTATGACCGGTTCGCCCGCGGGCAGGTCGGTCAGATCGGTGTCCGCGGTGAAGTCGGGCGGCAGGTGGACGAGTCCGTGCCGGTTCGCGAAGTCCGCCAACTCGACTTGCTCAGGCTCTGGTTCGGCGTCGAGGTGGCCGATGGTGACGGCGACGAGATCGGCGAGGATCGGCTTGTCGCACCCCTCCAGCCAGACGCGCTGACGGCCTTCGCGCGGCCCGGTGACACACACGGCCCTGCCCCTGCGCCAGTGGACCGTGATGTCCTTCGGGAGTGCGGTCACGGCCTGCTCGTACACCCAGCGCAGATAGACGCTCTGCAGTCGTCTGCTCGGGAAGTCGGTTCCCTCCAACGCCTTTAACTCGGCCAGGAGTTCGGGCTCGATGCCGTCCTCGTCCGGGAGTGCGAGACGTCCGTCCCGGACGTCCGCCGCCCAGGTGTGGAGCGCGGGCCCCGGCCGTATCGGCCCTTCCTGCTGGACCGTTTCGTCGGTGAACATCGTGACGTCCTCGGCCATGGAGTTCATCCAGAGCAGCGGCGACTGGTCGTGCCGCCAGATCCGTCCGCCGCCCGGCGGGTACGGGTCGACGAGATGAATGTCCAGCGGGCGGCCCTCGTACAGGCCGGGGGCGTTGGCTGCGATGCGCTCGATGAGGCCGGTGCCGCGCGGCCCGGCGCCGATGACGACGAGCGTCGGCGACCGGCTCATCGGGCACCGGCCGTGCCGCGCGCGTAGTGCCGCTCGATGTAGTGCTGGCCGATGCCGAGCAACGAGGTGACGACGGCGTACCAGATGGTGGCGACGAGCAGCAGCGGGATGACCTGGTAGGTGCGGTGGTACACGAGCTGCACCGAGTACAGCAGGTCCTGCACGGCGATGATGCTGACGATCGAGGTGCCCTTGAGAGTGCCGATCAGCATGTTCCCGGCGGGCGGGACGATGGAGCGCATCGCCTGCGGCAGCACGATCCGGCGGAGCCGGCGCCAGGGGCCGAGGCCGAGCGACTGGGCGGCCTCGATCTGTCCGCGTTCGACGGAGAGTATGCCGCCGCGGACGACTTCGGCGGCGTACGCGGCCTCGTGCAGGGTGAGCCCGATGACGGCGACCGTGACGGGGCCCAGGAGGTTCACCGTACGGACGCCGAGGATCTCCGGGTAGAGCGCGCCGATGTTGAACCAGAACAGCAGCTGGACCAGGATCGGGGTGGACCTGAAGAGCCAGACGTATCCCCAACTGACCGCTCGCAGAACGCGGTTGCCGGAGAGTCTGAGGATGGCAAGCAGCGTGCCGAGTGCGAAGCCGAGCACCATGACCAGCGCCGTGAGCCAGAGGGTGAGGCCGAGGCCGCGCAGGACTGCGGTGGTCGTGAAGTAGTCGGCGACGACATCCCATTGGAAGGCTTCGTTGCGGATGACGGAGTTCAGCGCCAGGGCGAGGAGCGCCAGGGCGACAACGGCCCCCGCCCACTGTCCCGTCCGGCGTACCGGGACGATCCGGAGCCGGTCGGCATCATTGCTCTTCGTGAGCGGGGCGGGGGGAGACGGAGGGCGGGTATCTGTCTGCGCGGACATGCGAAGGCTCCGTGGATGCAGAGATCGAACACGGGGTGCGCCTTCAGCGGAAACACAACGCGGACCGGGCCCCTCAGCACCGGTCCGCCTCCGAGGTAAGCGCTGTTCACTGCGTGTTGTCAAGCTTGTCCACACTGTGAGTCGTACGTCTCAGTTCAGTTGACGGGCCACTGGATGCCTGTTCCACTTGGGCCATGCATTCGCAGCAGTGGCTGGTCAAGCGCTCCCACATCGACTTCGGTCGCGTGTGGTCCTCCTCCTGTTGAGCTGACCCCCTGCGTCTCCTCGCGTCTCTGCCTCGCGCCGTGTGCGGCGCCTGAGCACCGTTCCCTGCGTGCCTTCACGTACACAACACCGCTCCGCCCTCCCCTCGCTCCGCCGTTTCCCCGCTCCGCCGAATTCCCCTTCGCCACGACCGTGGTGTCGCTGCGCGCTGCCCTGCTGCCGCGCTTTCGCGCCTGTTCACGGCCGACGAACCAGGAGAACCACACCTCATGCCCCGAACTCGGCACTCCGCTGCCTTCGCGCTGATCACCGTCGCCGCTCTCGCCCTCACCGCGTGCGGGTCCGGCGATCCGGCGGCGGGGGGGGGGGGGGGGGGAGGGAGGAGGGCAGGCAAGGGGAGGATCCCCAACAGCGGGAGGGTGGTGTGGGTGTCGA
>NZ_JBVJWD010000009.1:0-38660 GCF_055602785.1 Streptomyces sp. NPDC037301 | reverse complement strand
CCCAACCCTCCGCGGTAACTCATGGCCCAATTACCCCCCCGCCCCCCTGGGCCTCCTCCATTGCCCTCCCCCCCCCCCCCCCCCTCCTCCCCCTCCCCCCCCCCCTCCCCCCCCCCCCCCCCCCCCGGGACAACGGCCGCCAAGGGAAGGATCCCGACGACGGATGTCGTGTCGTCGGTGCACAAGGACGAGGCCGCGGCGAAGCTGCTGCCCGCCGATGTCCGTGCCTCCGGCACCTTCACCATCGCCTCAAGCATCGGCAATCCGCCCGGTGCCACCTACCTCGAGGACGGCAGGACGGTGACCGGTACGGACATCGACTTCGCGGACGCGGTGGCCAGGAAGCTCGGGCTGAAGCCGAAGCGCGAGGTGGCCTCCTTCGAGGCGATCCTGCCGGCGCTGGGCAGCGGGAAGTACGACGTGGGCACCGGGAATTTCGGGGTGACCGAGGAGCGCCGCAGGACGGTCGACTTCGTCACGTACATCAATGACGGCCAGGGCTTCGCGGTCCGCGACGACAGCAAGCTGAAGAAGGTCACCGATCTCACCCAGCTCTGCGGCCTGACCGTGGGCACCGGCGCGGGCACCACCTTCGAGGTGACGCTGGAGGAGAACAGGCACCTGTGCTCCGATACGGGCAAGAAGCCGTACGAGGTGAAGACCTACAGCGACCAGGGCGCGATCTGGGGCTCGCTCCAGCAGGGCCGCAGCGATGTGGTGATGTCGACCATCAACGGCCTGCGTTACGCGGTGGAGCAGCAGGAGGGTGTGCGCTTCCTCAATGAGTTCAAGCGCCTCGACGTCGGCTTCGCCTTCAAGAAGGGCACCCCGCTGGCGCCCGCCTTCCAGGCCGCGGTGAACGGCCTCAAGGCGGACGGCACCTACGACCGGATCCTGAAGAAGTGGGGCATCAGCGCGTCGGCGATCAAGACCTCGCAGATCTCGCCGCCCGAGATCAAGTGATCCGGCCCGGGCCGGGGCAGCCAAGTCCCGCCCGGCCCGCGAGGCCGGACACCTCGCCTCAGCAGCTGCAGTCGCACCCGCAGTCGCAGCAGTCGCAGGATTCGCAGCAGTCCCCGCAGTTGCTGCAGCAGTCACAGGCATCGCAGCAGTCGCACTGACTGCACAGCCCCTCGCGGCGCTGATGGGTCCACGGGTCGTTGAAGGTGCCGCAGCACATCTGGCAGGTGCAGGCCAGTCCCGCCCACACCAGGCAGCCCGCGATCAGACCGCGCCGGTCGCGCGGGGGCTCGGGCGGGGGCTGCGGCGGGCCGACGGGGCTGCCGGGGCTCGGCGCGTACGGATTGCCGGGCGGCGGCCCGAAGGACCCGGTCTGCCGCACACCTGACGGAGGGGCAGTTCCGTCCAGGGCCGGGACGCCTGCCCGGTGCGAGCATGCCGTGGTGCCGAACGCCCGGTCCACCGACTGCCGCAGTTCGTGCACCAGCAGCACATGGGCCAGCTTGTCGTCGGTGAACTCCGCGTCGCGCAGCGCCAGCCGCACGCCGCGCAGCGCGTCGTCGCAGAGCCGCCGGGCCTCGGCCCGCGTGGTGCCGGTCGCGGTGAGCGGGTTCCAGGCACCCGACGCGGCGTCAGCCTCCTGGTCCTCCACGGCATCCAGCAGATGCGCCAGGCGTCCGAAGAGGCGGCCCGCCTCGGCCAGCGGCTCCGCGTTCTGCGGCTTGCCCGCGAGTATCGCGGTGTGGGCGAAGGCCGCCGCGGTGGCGGTCTCGGTGGGCTCGGTGACCACGAGCAGCGGGGTGCCGGGCCCGGCGAGCAGTTCGATGCCTGCCTGCCGGTCGACGGCGTCGACGAGCAGCGCCGTGTCGAAGCCGAGCTGTGCGCCGGTGCGCGCGCCGGCCCGGTCCCAGCCCGCGGCGACCCGGCGCGCAGCGGCGGCGACCGGGCGGCGCTTCAACAGACCGTCCCTGTCGGCTACGTGGTCCCGCACCTTGGCCGATGCCAGCACCAGGGAGACGGCGGCGGCCAGCCTGGCTCCCTCGCCCCGGGCGACCGGGGCGGTCCGCATGGCGCGCAGCGGGCAGGGCCCCGCGGTACGTCGCCATCCGGTGGCGCGCTCGGACTGAGCCTCCGTCAGAACCGAGACGATCAGGCCGTCATAATTCGTGACGATCCGGGCGAATTGCCCATGGCCGGAACGGAGTGCCAGACAGAGCCCGCAGAGATGGGCCATCCACTCGGCCCTGAGTCCCTCGGACAAGCGGTGGGCACAGGGCCTGACGATTCCGAACACGACGGTCCCCCGAGAGTCGTTCACCTGCGCGCCGCGCTCGTGCGTATGCGCGACGTGCATCGTATCGAGGGCTCCGTTCACCCGTACGTCCCCCATGTCACCCGTACGGACCGGTGGATCATATTTTCTTTCTTTCAGGCCCCTGATGCAGGAGGAACCTTGACGAACCGCCACATCTTCTGCACCAGTACCGTCACGAATCCCCTGCGCGCCGACTATCCACTTGGCGCACGATCCGCATCATGGACGACCATAGGGATACGAAGAGATGCGGAACACCACGGAACCGCGGTGAGAGGAGGCGTCCATGGGATCGGTGCGCAAGGCGAGTGCCTGGCTGGGCCTCGTAGAGGACAACGACGAGCGGTACTACGACGACGACGAGTACGCCGAGGGTGCACAGACCGGGACCGGTCAGGCCTGGGTGACCGACCCCCGGGTGCAGGTGGCCTCCGAGGCGGCCCAGGAGACGGGCCGCCGGATCGCCACCGTCACCCCGGACAGCTTCCGGGACGCGCGAGCGATCGGAGAGCTCTTCCGGGACGGCGTCCCGGTGATCGTCAACCTCACGACCATGGACCCCACCGACGCCAAGCGCGTCGTGGACTTCGCGGCGGGGCTGACCTTCGGACTGCGCGGCTCGATCGAGCGCGTGGCCACCCGGGTCTTCCTGCTGACCCCGGCCGACACCCAGGTGGTCAACGGCGAAGCCGTCGGCCGGCCGGCCGACGGCTTCTTCAACCAGAGCTGAGCAGGGCGCTCGCCGGACCGGTCTACCGGAACGCGTCGAGGCCGGTGAGCGCCTTGCCCAGCACCAGCTGGTGCATCTCCACGGTTCCTTCGTAGGTGAGCACCGACTCCAGATTCGTCGCATGGCGCATCACCGGGTACTCCAGCGAGATCCCGTTGGCGCCGAGGATCGTGCGCGAGGTACGGCAGATCTCGATCGCCTCCCGCACATTGTTGAGCTTTCCGAAACTGACCTGTTCCGGACGGAGCCTGCCCGCGTCCATCCGCCGGCCCAGATGGTGGGCGAGCAGGATGCCCTTGTGCAGTTCCACGGCCATGTCCGCGAACTTGGCCTGGGTGAGCTGGAAGCCACCGATCGGCCTGCCGAACTGCTCCCGGGTCTTCGCATAGTCGAGGGCCGACACGAAGCTGGCGCGCGCCGCGCCCATGGCTCCCCAGACGATGCCGTAGCGGGCATGGCTGAGGCAGCTGAGCGGGCCGCGGAGGCCGGAGACCCCGGGGAGCACGGCATCGGCCGGCAACCGTACCTCGTCGAGGACCAGCTCACTGGTGACCGAGGCGCGCAGGGACCACTTGTGCCTGATCTCGGGCGCCGAGAAGCCCGGGGTGTCGGTCGGCACGACGAATCCGCGGATTCCGGCGCCCACACCGCCCTCGTCGGTCTGCGCCCAGACGACGGCGACCCCGGCGACCGAGCCGTTGGTGATCCACATCTTGCGGCCGGTGAGCACCCAGTCCTCGCCGTCGCGCTTGGCGTACGTCCGCATCCCGGCCGGGTCGGAGCCGTGGTCCGGCTCGGTGAGGCCGAAGCAGCCGATGATCTCGCCGGCCGCCATGCCCGGCAGCCACTGCTGCCGCTGCTCCTCGGAGCCGAAGCGATGGATGGCGTACATGGCGAGCGATCCCTGTACGGAGACGAGGGAGCGGATTCCCGAGTCGGCCGCTTCGAGCTCCAGGCAAGCCAGTCCGTACTGGACGGCGGTGGCGCCCGCGCAGCCGTACCCCTGCAGGGACATGCCGAGGGCACCGAGCGAACCGAGCTCGCGGGCCAGCTCACGGATGCCGGGCAGCTCGCCGTTCTCGTACCACTCGGCGATGTGCGGCAGAACACGGTCGGTGGCCCAGTCGCGGACGGTGTCGCGGATGGCGAGGTCCTCGGCGCTGAGCAGATCGTCGATGCCGATCGGGTCGGCGGGGTCGAAGGGCGGGAGCTTCGAGGACTCAGTGGTGGACATGAGGGTGCCTCCGGCGGCTCGCACGATACTAAAACTAGCAGTGTTAGTTATGGTGTCGTACCGACGTTACGGCTCAGTGTCCCGCCCGTCCAGAGCCGGTCGCCTCGGCGGGTCGGCGCCGGGTGGACAGCGGGCGCGGCCGCTGCGTGCGGCCCGCGGCGGGCGCCTCGTGCGTTCCGTGGAAGTCCGGCGCCTCACTCCGCCCCGGCGACTCACGGACGTCGTCGGCCTCCTGGGGTTCACGGACACCCGGCGACGGGCACTCCATCACCCGCGGCAGCCGCAGCGCGGCGAGCGCTCCGACCAGCAGCAGAGCCGCGCTGACCAGCAGCGTGACATGCAGCCCGATGATGAAGGAGTGGCGGGCCGTGGAGCGCAGCACCTCGCCCAGCGGGCCGCCCAGCCGGTCCGCCACCTGGTATGCCTCGCCCAGCGAGTGGGAGGCGGCCGCACCGTCCCCGGCGGGGACGCCCTCTTCGGGAAGCTTCGCAAGCCCTGGGGCGTAGGCGGCGTTCATGACGCTGCCGAGCAGAGCGATCCCCATGCCCGCGCCCAGTTGGTAGGAGGTCTCGCCGATCGCCGCCGCGCCGCCCGCCCGGTCGGCGGGGGCCTCGCTGAGCATGGATTCGTACGCCCCGAAGAGCGTGGACTGAAGCCCGAAGCCCAGCGCGACGAAGGAAGCGGTCATCAGGCCGGGCCGGTCGTGCTGCCCCATCGCGGTCAGGACCAGCACTGAGGCGGCTGTGAGCACGAAGCCCCAGCCGACCATCCGGCGCGGCCCGATGCGGCGCAGGGTGTACGAGCCGGTGGCCCCCGCGGCCATGGCCGCGAAGGTGAGCGGCAGCAGCCGCAGACCGGTCTGAAGCGGGCTCAGACCCAGGACGAGCTGGAGGTACTGCACGGCTATCAGTTCCAGCCCGACCAGAGCCAGCATGGCGAGGATGATGCAGCCCACCGCGGTCGAGAAGGCGGGCCTGGCGAACATCCCGATGTCGATCAGCGGATGCGTACGGCGCTTCTGACGGCGCACGAAGACTACGAGCAGTACGGCCCCGATCAGCAGCGGGGCCAGTGTGGCCGGGCTCAGCAGCCCCTCACCGGTGCCCGCCCGCTTCACGCCCAGGACCACACCGAGCACTCCGGCCGCGGCCATCAGCGCGCCCAGCACATCCCACGGGCCGTCATTGCTGCCGCGTGACTCGGGGAGCAGCAGGCGGCCGACCGGCAGGATCAGCGCCATCAGCGGGATGTTGATCAGAAAGACCGAGCCCCACCAGAAGTGCTCGACGAGGAAGCCGCCGATGACGGGTCCGGTGGCGGCGCCGACGGCGGCGACGGCGGTCCAGACGCCGATCGCCATGGCCCGTTCGCGCCGGTCGGGGAAGACCTGCCGGAGGATCGACAGCGTCGCCGGCATGATCATCGCGCCGCCGACGCCGAGCAGGGCACGCGCCACTATCAGTACGCCGGGGCTGTCGGCCATCGCGGCGATCGCGGAGGCGACGCCGAAGAGGGCATAGCCGAGCAGCAGAATGCGGCGCCGGCCGACGCGGTCGCCGAGGGTGCCGAAGAGGATCAGCAACGAGGCGCAGACCAGCGGATAGGCGTCCACGATCCAGAGCAGACCGACGGCACTGGGCCGCAGGTCCTCGGTGACCGCGGGGACGGCGACATGGAGCACGGTCGAATCGAGCGCGACGAGCAGCAGACTGAGGCAGAGGACGACGAGGACGACCCATCGATTGGCACCGTCGGCGGCTGAGCGCAGCCGGATTCGGGCTGTGGTCGTCCCGGACATGCATGTACCTCCCAAAAGGTCCCTCGCGCTCGGCAGGCCAGCCGGGGATGCAGCGGTTCACTGTCCCTCGGGGCCCGGCATCGACGGGCGAGTGATCCGTCAGCGTACGCGAGTTCGGAGCACTCACACGTGGTCCACCTCATACCCCGATGGGCCGCGGAGTGTGGCGTACGCCACGCCGGGCCGCCGCCCGGACCCGCGCGAACCCGCGCGGACGGCTTTCGCGCCCGGCACAGAAGGTACTCGGCGTGACTCCCGGAGCACATGCCGGGCCCACGCCGAAAGCGTTCGGTAACCGGACGAACACTGCCCGTTCCGCCCCATCGAGAGGCCGGAGAAATTCATACCGGCACCCTCGCGCTTTCCCGTCCGCACCCAAACACCCTTCCGAAATGAGTGTGAAATCAATAGTGCGGAGACCCACCGATATGCTTCTTCGGGTCGGGAATTAAGGCCCGGCTGAGACATAGTCCACATCACATCGTCATCACAAAGAGACCGGATCGACCTGTTCACGCGCTAACTCGCTGTAACGTCGATTGGGTGCGTACCGACATCTTTGCCCGCCTGGACCGGGAGCCGGAGCCGCCGAAGATAGAGCCACCGCGGATGAGCCGTCACCGCATCGCTCTCTTCTGCGGGACGTTGGCGTTCTATCTCGCCATCGTCGTTGCCGTGCTGGTCTCTTCCTGGCTGGTGACTCTGGACTGGAAGGTCATGCTCTTCCGGCCGTATCAACAGTGGCCGGAAATCCATGCCTTCCTCGACTACTACATCGTGCTCGGCCAGCGCGGCCCCACCGCCACCATGGTCGCCTGCTGGCTCGGCTGGCGCTCCTGGCGGCAGCACACGCTGCGGCCCCTGCTGACGCTCGCCGCCGCACTGCTGCTGCTCAATATGACGGTCGGCGCGGTCAAGATCGGCCTGGGGCGGCTCGGTCCGCACTACGCGACCCAGATCGGCTCCGCGGAGCTCTTCGCCGGCGGCGATATATTTCCGTCGGGCCACACCGCCAACGCGGTCGTCACCTGGGGGATCCTCGCCTATCTGGCGACCACCCCGCGGGCCAGGCGCTACCTGTCGGCCACGTCGGCGATCGTCTCGCTCGGCGTCGGACTCACCACCGTCTACCTCGGCACGCACTGGCTCAGCGATGTGCTGCTGGGCTGGGTGGCGGGACTGCTGATCCTGCTGGGCCTGCCCTGGGTCGAGCCGCTGATCACCCGGGCCGAGGCCTGGATCTTCGCCCAGCGCGAGAACCTGCGGGGACGCGGCCGTCCCGTACCTTCCGTGCCCGTCGCGGCCGGAGGACCCCGGACCGTACTGCTCCCGCAACCGGACGGCGGCGACGGCGTGACGGAGAGCCCGGTGCTGGAGCCGGTCGCCGCGGGAGGACACACGGCGACCGCAACGGGCACGGTCACGGGCGCCCGCTCGCGTGCACACCCGGCGCCCCCGGCGCATCTGGTGCGCTCGGAGCGGACCCCGGTCACCCCGGCCGGCAGCCGCCGCCCGCCGCACGCGGACCGTACGCCACGCGGCGGCACCACCCCCGCCCGCCCGATGACCGGCGGCTGAACACCCCAGGAGCAGCGGGGCCGGTACGCACAGCCGCTCCCCCGCACGGTGAAGGCCCCGACTTCGGTCGGGGCCTTCACTCATGCCTGGGCCCGGAGCCCAGGGCGCAGGAATCCTCAGCCCACCCAGCAGCGGGTGACGACGGCATCGGCAACCTCGAAGTTGATCCGTCCGCTCCGGAACTCCATGGTGATGATCGCGCCCGGCGGCAGGGATCTGACGGTGCTCCAGCCATGCCTGCGGGCCCGCTGCTCGGCCGCGTCGGCAGAGAGGCCGACGTACGCATCGGGTGTGTCGTCCGGCTGGACGGGAGGAGTCGGTATGGGTGCCATGCCTCTCACCGTAGGCGGCTGCGGACCACGACGGAAGCCGGGGCGCCGACCACCGCACGGCATCCACACGTCCCTCGGCGGTCACGCTTGTGTCACAGGATCACGACACGCGTGCCGCTCGAATCACGCCACCCGAGCATGCGGCCCGCTACCGGACACACAGTAATCACACAGGCCGGAAAACAATCAGACGGAAGGACCGAAAACAAAGCGGAATATTCCGTGTCGAACAGCTGGAATTTCGGGTTGAATAGCCTGCGCAAATGAGCATGCCACCGGGAATTCACGCTTCCTTATGGCAGCCTTATCTTTTGGTCACAAAATCCGTACCACGGGCCGGGGACAGCCGCGCACCGCCGCCCGTATAGCGGACAACCCGAACCGTCCCTGTATGGCTACGCCGGAGGAAGCGCTCAGTCCAGGGCCCGGGACAGCCGGTCCCTGGCCGCCCTGATCGCGTCATTGAGCTCCGGCGGTTCGACGACCTCGAAGTCGATCCCCAGCAGCATGACGTGGATGACCAGCACATCGAGGCTCGCCGCCCCGGCGCGCAGCAGGCAGCTGTCGGCTCCTTCCGCCTCCAGCACCCCTGAGGACGGCGAGATCCGTTCGGCCGCGCGCTCGATCCCCGCCCTCAGCCGGATCACCGCGTGCGTCGCGTACACGGTGGTCGAGATTCCCTTTGCGACATAGGCGGCCAGATCCTCGGCCGGTGCGTCGCGGGGGACGAATCTCGGGCCGTGCGGCGGCGTGGGCGTGATCCGGTCCGCGCGGAACGTGCGCCAGTCCGCGCGGTCCAGGTCCCAGGCGACGAGATACCAGCGGCGCTCGGTGCACACCAG
Source organism: Streptomyces sp. NPDC037301 (assembly GCF_055602785.1). NCBI lineage: Bacteria > Bacillati > Actinomycetota > Actinomycetes > Kitasatosporales > Streptomycetaceae > Streptomyces > Streptomyces sp. NPDC037301. The sequence continues at coordinate 29,871 of NZ_JBVJWD010000009.1, read as the reverse complement.
CCGGTGCGGTTCGACGGTCCGGCGCGATACGGAGCCGGAGTGGTCCCGGTACTCGAAGCGCAGCCGCTCGCTGTCCCGGCAGGCTCCGGCCAGTTCGGTGAGGACACCCGGATCGGCGGTGGACGCGCCGGGTCCGCGGAGCAGCGGCACGGTGAAGGTGTTCAGCGCGTTCACCCGCCGCCGGAGCCGGTTCGGCAGCACTTGTTCGAGCTTGGCCAGGGCGCGTACAGAGGTCTCGCCGATGCCCTCGACGCCATTGCCCGCCGCAGTGCGCAGCCCGACGGCGACGGCGACGGCCTCCTCGTCGTCGAGGAGCAGCGGCGGCAGCTGGGCACCGGCGCCGAGCTGGTATCCGCCGCCGGTACCGGGGCTGGCATTGACCGGGTAGCCCAGTTCGCGCAGCTTGTCGACGTCACGGCGGACGGTCCTCGGGGTGACCCCGAGCCGTTCGGCGAGATCGGCGCCCGACCAGTCCCGGTGCGCCTGGAGCAGAGAGAGCAGGCGCAGCAGTCGTGCCGAGGTCTCCAACATGGGGCGAGTCTGCCAGGGGTTGCGGACAGCCTGCGTCCGCAACCGGCTGCCGACGGTCTACCGGGCCTGCGCCGGATCCGGTACGAGCCGTACGCAGAGATCGTTGTCGGCCGAGTAGCAGGGGATGGCGCGGACGCCCTCCCCTGCGCTGCGGCCCGGGTAGACGAAGCTGTTCTTGCGGTCCCAGACGTCATCGAGGATGCGCGAGATCCGTACGCCGTCGGCCGGCTCCCCGGCGCCCGTCCCAGGGAGCAGCCAGAGCGTCCACAGCTGCTGCTCGGTGACCGGCCCGGTGCCCAGCCGGTCGAGCGGAAGTGTGAAGGAGAACGTGCCTTCCTTCCCGGCCACCGGCACCCGGCAGACCCGGTCGGGGGCGCCGGCCAGTCGCGCCTCGACGCGGGCGTCGTCCCCGAGGCGGGTCCCGTACAGCGTGCCCTCGATGGTCATCCCGCCCCCGTCGAAGGTGACCGGCCCGGCCTCGGCGTGCGGCGAGCGGACCCAGCAGCGCACGGCGAGCCGGCCGTCGACGGTCGGGTACGGGATACGGACCGCGATCCGCCCGGTCTCCGGTGTGCGGTCCATGAGGAACCGCACATCCCTGATTCCGGGCTCGACGGCCACCGCTCCGTCGTCGTCCGCGCCCGGCTCACGCACATAGACGTCCCAGCGGCCTTCGGCGGGCGCCACGGTGCCCGGCAGCACCGCTCGCAGCCGTCCACCGCCGAGCGGGCTCAGGGGCAGCCGTACGGTGTCGCCGTCGCCGCCCGTGCCTTTGGCCCCGCGCAGCCGCAGAAGCAGTTCGGGCGTCTCCCCGGCCTCGCGGCGACGGAGGTCGAGGTCGAAGGTGATCCCGCCGTCGGGGCCTGCCGTGCAGTCGGCTCGTGGCGTCTGTCGCTCTGCGGAGACGGTCATGCGGGCTTCCCCTTGCGGATGACATCGGCGGCCTTGTAGCGCAGGGCGTACGCCCCGTCCAGCACGGTGCCGCGGGCTCGGTGCATTGTGGTGCGCAGAGCGCCGTGCGAGCGGTCGCGCGGGGCTCGGGAGGCGAGTTCGGTGAAGAGCCGCTCATGGCGTTCGGCGATCCGTGACGGGTCGAACCGCTGCGACGCGGCCAGCGCGGCGCGGCCGGCGCGGCGCCGCGCTTCGTCGTCGCCGATCAGACCGAGCAGGGCGTCCGCCACCGCCGCCGTGTCACCGACCGGCACCAGCCGTCCGTCGGTGCCGTCCTCGATGATCTCGCGGGGGCCGTGCGGGCAGTCGGTGGCCACGACCGGCAGGCCGCAGCGCATCGCCTCGACGATGGTCATGCCGAAGGACTCGCGGTCCGAAGTGACGGCGGCGATCGCCCCCTTGGGCCACTCGGCCTCCAGCGGGTTGACCGGACCCATCAGGAACACATGGTTGTGCAGGCCGAGCTCACCGATGAGCGCGAGCAGCGTCTGGCGTTCGTTCCCGGTCGCGTCGCCGCCGCCGTAGATGCGCAGCCGCCAGTCCGGACGGACGGCGACCACGTCGGCGAACGCCCTGACGAGCAGGTCGTACCGCTTGACCTTGTGCAGCCGGCCCGCGGCGATCACCCACTTGCTGTCGCCGTCGGCGGGCGCGATCCCCGGCTCGGGCACGCTGTTGGGAATGGCCTCGATCCGTACGCCGGGCAGCTTGAGCCCGGTCCGGTAGGCGCGGGCGTCGACCTCGGTGACTGTGGTGACCGCATCGAGCAGGGCATAGCGATGCCCGATCTCGCGGCGCAGCCGGTAGCTGTGGCTGTCGAGGGTGAGGTGCTCCTGCCCGATCCGGACCGGACCGCGCCGGGCCTGCCTGCTGATCTGCACATTGAGCCCCGGCCTGGTTCCGACCACGACATCCGCGTCCAGGGAACGCAGATGGTCCGCCACCCGCGCGTCGGTCAGCCTGCTGTACTGGCGGTACCTGCTGTCGCCACGCGGGAACACGGTCGCGGGACGGGCGTGTTCGACCGCGTCGCCGTCGTATGACGGGCTTTTCTTCCGCAGGTCGACGAGATGGCTCATGCGCACGCCTTCGGGGGCGCCCAGTGCGGGGATGTCGCGGTGCCGGAAGACCGACACGATCTCGATGTCGTGGTGCCCGGCCAGCGCCCCGGCGAGATTGAACGTCGTACGGATCGTGCCCCCGACTCCGTAGGCGTTGTGGAGCAGGAAAGAAATGTGCATGAAACGCCATATCTCCTGGTTCGGCTGGTAGACGGGGGACGGCACTTGCCATGACGGCGCAGACCGGCCGGCGGTTCACTCCGAACACCGGCCAATTTCAGCCATCCTCATACTCACCTGTTTTCCTGATTTATCGATGCATCGGCAGACTGCTCCATGGCCGAGTCGACCACATCGCCGTACGACCAATCAGGAGAAACAGGTCGTAATTGGCCCCTCGAATCCCGAGATTCTCCCTCTGCATCGGATGGTTCGATTACGTTCCCTTTCTCGCGTGACCCCGGCCGCAGATCGCCCGTTGTCTTCTGCATGAGCCGGGAACCGCCCGGCGCACGCACCGAGTTCGAGGAGCCACCCGTGCCGCGCATGCTCGACGTCAGCGAGGACGTACGCGCCGAGATCGGCGACGCCGAAGCCGACCGGCTGCTCGTCGGCGACAACACCCCAGGCAGCTACGACTGCACCTCCTGCCGCACCCCTGGCGACTCCGAACAGGAACGCACCAGCACGGTGCTCTTCGTCGGTGACGAAACCGCTGTCCTCGCCTTCGCCCACGCGACCTGCATCCCCTCGCAGGTCGTCCAGGTCGCCGAGGAGCAGCTGCAGGGCGCCGTACGCAGCATCACCGGCAGCGACGCGGAGCACCCTGAGAACTTTGAGTACCCGGAGGGCCTCAGCCCCGAACAGGCCGTCCTCGGGATCACCAGCGGCCTCGTCCTGATCGACGACGAGCTCCACCCGGCCCTCGTCGTCGAGCCGACCGGCGCCATCGCCCGCCCGGGCACGGACGGCAGCCGGGGCGACGAATTCCTCCAGCTGCTGCTGGAGCAGGGTTTCCACCCGGTCCACCGGATGGACCAAATGCCCGCGGTGCTGCACGGCTGGTCGATCCTGCTCGCCATGGGCCAGCTGCACGCCGTGCTCCAGCCCGGCACCGGCGGTGGCGCCCCGGTCGCCTGGTGGCAGGCGCATGCGCCGCTCCAGGTCACCGAGGGCTGGCGGACCGCGGCCAACAAGTCGCAGACCGTGCTCGTCTTCGCCGCCCCGGCGGGGGCGATCGGCCAGCAGCCCCGCGAGGACCTGCTGCGCGACGCTCTGGACAGGGCCGCCGCCGGCGGGCTCCTGGTCGCCGCGGCAATGCCGCTGGCCGGGACCTGATCATGGCCATCGGCTCTTCGCACCCGCGGCGAACAGCTATTTCTCCGCCGGGCCCGCATCCGACGGACAGTGGGGTCGTTGGCACATACGTGCACTCATACGACCCCTCCCATCAGCGCCCGAGCCCGATCCCTGCCATGCGTCCCTCGCAGGAGCCATCGGGCGGTCAGTCCCACACCCCGATCTACGACGCGCTGTACTCCGAGTACCGCCGGTCGTTCCGGGCGCTGCCGGGTGATCGTAGCGGCGAGGAGCATCTCGGCTTCATGGCCTTCGGCGCCGGGCTCTTCGGCAGCCGCGTCCCGCTCAGCAGCCACTCCGGTTTCTCCGGCCTCACCACCGGGCTCTCCAGCGGCCTCTCCGTACCCAACGGGGCCACCGGCCACGGCAGCGGCCCGAGCACGCACACCGGCAGCCTCGGCTCCTGGCAGCGGGTGGGCCGGCACTCCGGGCGGGCCCAGCCTGCGGCGCTGCCCCCGGGATCGGGATCGCGAGAGGCCTGACCGTACGACGGAGCCCCGGACCGTTTCATATGTGAAACGGTCCGGGGCTCCGTCACGGGCCTTGTGTACTACTTGTTGCGGCCGCGCTTCTCGCGGACCCGCACCGAGATGTGGATCGGGGTGCCCTCGAAGCCGAACTCCTCGCGCAGCCGGCGCTCGACGAAGCGCCGGTAGCCGTGCTCCAGGAAGCCCGAGGAGAACAGCACGAAGCGCGGTGGCTTGGTGCCCGCCTGGGTACCGAAGAGGATGCGGGGCTGCTTGCCGCCGCGGACGGGGTGCGGGTGGGAGGCGACGATCTCACCGAGGAAGGCGTTCAGCCGGCCCGTGGGGACGCGGGTCTCCCAGCCGGCGAGAGCGGTCTCGATCGCCGGAACCAGCTTCTCCATGTGCCTGCCGGTGACGGCGGAGACGTTGACCCGCGGGGCCCACGCGATCTGCGCGAGCTCCGTCTCGATCTCGCGCTCCAGGTAGTAGCGGCGCTCCTCGTCGAGGGTGTCCCACTTGTTGTACGCGATCACCAGGGCGCGCCCAGCCTCCACCGCCATGGTGATGATGCGCTGGTCCTGGACGCTGATGGACTCGCTGGCGTCGATCAGGACGACGGCGACCTCGGCCTTCTCCACGGCGGCGGCGGTGCGCAGCGAGGCGTAGTAGTCCGCGCCCTCCTGGAGGTGGACGCGGCGGCGGATACCGGCCGTGTCGATGAACTTCCAGGTGATGCCGCCGAGCTCGATCAGCTCGTCGACCGGGTCACGGGTGGTGCCCGCCAGCTCGTTGACGACGACGCGGTCCTCCTTCGCCACCTTGTTCAGCAGCGAGGACTTGCCGACGTTGGGGCGGCCGATGAGGGCGATCCGGCGCGGTCCGCCGATCGCGGTGCCGAAGCGCTGTGCGGGGGCCTCGGGAAGTGCTTCGAGTACGGCGTCGAGCAGGTCGCCGGTGCCGCGACCGTGCAGCGAGGAGACCGGGTGCGGCTCGCCGAGGCCCAGCGACCAGAGCGCGGTGGCGTCCGCCTCGCCGCTCTGTCCGTCGACCTTGTTGGCGCACAGCACGACGGGCTTGCCGGCCCGGCGCAGCAGCTTGACGACGGCTTCGTCGGTGTCGGTCGCACCGACGGTCGAGTCGACCACGAAGACGACCGCGTCGGCGGCCTCGATCGCGTACTCGGCCTGGGCGGCGACGGAGGCGTCGATGCCCAGCACGTCCTGCTCCCAGCCGCCGGTGTCGACGACCTTGAAGCGGCGGCCCGCCCACTCGGCCTCGTAGGTGACTCGGTCGCGGGTGACGCCGGGCTTGTCCTCGACGACCGCCTCACGACGGCCGATGATCCGGTTCACCAGCGTCGACTTGCCGACATTGGGGCGGCCGACGACGGCGAGCACGGGAAGCGGTCCGTGACCGGCCTCGCCGATCGCGCCCTCGACCTCTTCGGCGTCGAAGCCCTCCTCCGCGGCGAGCTCCATGAACTCCGCGTACTCGGCGTCGCCAAGCGCTCCGTGCTCGTGGTCCGAGCCGTCGGAGTGAATCTGGTCGTTCATGAAGTCCGTTCCTCTTTGCATCATCATCGATGGGCCACGACCACGCGGCCCACTACTCAAGTCTTACCTAGCGCCCGGTGAAACGCCTGGCCTCGTCCAGATGGGCGGTCAGCCGCCCCTGGATCCGTACCGTCGCCTCGTCCAGCGCCTTCCGGGTCCGCAGGCCACTTCCGCCCGCCCGTCGCCCGCCACCACCCTTGTCCGAGCCGCGCGCCCCTTCTTGCGCGTCGAAGGCATCGCCGAAGACGACATCGACCCCGCTGCGCAACGGCGGCAGTGCCGATATCAACCGTCCGCGGCGCTCGGTGCTTCCCAGTACGGCCACGGGCACGATCGGCGCCCCGCTGCGTACCGCGAAGTATGCGAGCCCGGCACGCAGGGAGGCGAAGTCGCCCTCGCCCCTGGTGCCCTCGGGGAAGATCCCGAGCACCCCGCCGTTCTCCAGCACGCCGAGGGCGTGGGTGATGGCGGTGCGGTCGGCGGTCGTGCGGTCCACCTTCAGCTGACCGATTCCGCGCAGGAACGGGTCGAGCGGGCCGACGAACGCCTCTTTCTTGATCAGGAAGTGGACGGGCCGGGGCGCGGTGCCCATCAGCATCGGACCGTCGATGTTGTGGGAGTGGTTCACCGCGAGTATGACGGGTCCGGAGGCGGGAACCCGCCACGCACCGAGGACGCGGGGCTTCCACAGCCCGTACATCAGCCCGATGCCGATCCCGCGCCCGACCGCTGCGCCACGCAGCGTGGGCGAGCCCGTGGCTTGGGTCACTTCGCGGCCCGCTTCTCCTCGACGAGGGTGACGACGCACTCGATGACCTGCGGGAGGGTCAGCTCGGTGGTGTCCACCTCGACGGCGTCGTCCGCCTTCGCCAGCGGGGAGGTCTTGCGGCCGGAGTCGGCCGCGTCCCGCTTGATCAGCGCCTCCTTGGTGGCGGCGAGATCGGAGCCCTTGACCTCTCCGCTGCGGCGGGCGGCGCGTGCCTCCGGCGATGCGGTGAGGAAGATCTTCAGGTCGGCGTCGGGCAGCACCGTGGTGCCGATGTCGCGGCCCTCGACCACTATGCCGCCCTCGGCGGCGGCGGCGATGGAACGCTGCAGCTCGGTGATCCGCGCACGCACCTCGGGGACCGCGCTGACCGCGCTGACCCGGGAGGTGACCTCCTGCGTACGGATCGGCCCCGAGGCGTCCTCGCCGTCGACGGTGATCGTCGGGGCAGCCGGGTCCGTGCCGGAGACGATGACCGGCTTGGCGGCGGCGGTCGCCACCTCCATCGCGTCCTGCACGTCGATACCGTTGTTCAGCATCCACCAGGTGATCGCCCGGTACTGGGCGCCGGTGTCCAGGTAGCTCAGGCCGAGCTGGGCGGCGACGGCCTTGGACGTGCTCGACTTGCCGGTGCCGGAGGGCCCGTCGATGGCGACGATCACTGCGGCCGGGGCCGTCCGGGCGGCGGCGCTTGCGGTTTCCACGGTGGTGGACACCTTCCTGGTACACGGGGTGGGCGGGACGGGGGCGCGTGAACCCGCCCCGCACAAGGTTACCGAGTGTCGGAGCGGTCCTCTGCACCCCTGTGGACAACCGCCTCCCGGGCCCGCCACCCCGGGCCTACTGGCGCAGCGACCAGCCACGGTCGCGCAGTGCCGCGCTCAGTTCGGGGGCCGCGCTCGGCTCGACCATCAGCTGGACCAGGCCCGCCTGCTGCCCGGTGGCGTGCTCGATGCGGACGTCCTCGACGTTGACCCCGGCCCGGCCGGCGTCGGCGAAGATCCCGGCCAGTTCGCCCGGCCGGTCGCTGATGAGCACGGACACGATCTCGTAGGAGGCGGGGGCCGTCCCGTGCTTGCCGGGCACCCGGATCCGGCCCGCGTTGCCGCGGCGCAGCACGTCCTCGATGCCTTCGGTGCCTTCGCGGCGCTTGTCGTCGTCACCGGACTGCAGAGCGCGCAGCGCCCGTACCGTCTCGTCCAGATCGGCGGCGACCCCGGCCAGCACGTCGGCGACCGGGCCGGGGTTGGCGGAGAGGATCTCCACCCACATCCGGGGGTCGGAGGCGGCGATCCGGGTGACATCCCTGATGCCCTGACCGCAGAGGCGTACGGCGGTCTCGTCGGCCTCCTCCAGGCGGGCGGCGACCATCGACGAGATCAGCTGCGGGGTGTGGGAGACCAGGGCGACGGCCCGGTCGTGCGCGTCGGCGTCCATGACGACCGGTACGGCGCGGCAGAGCGCGACCAGTTCCAGAGCGAGGTTGAGGACCTCGGTGTCGGTGTCACGTGTCGGGGTGAGGACCCAGGGGCGGCCCTCGAAGAGGTCCGCGGTGGCGGCGAGGGGGCCCGATCGCTCCTTGCCGGCCATGGGGTGCGTACCGATGTACGGCGTGAGATCGACGCCGCGGGCCTCCAGCTCGCGGCGCGGGCCGCCCTTGACGCTGGCGACGTCGAGGTAGCCGCGGGCCACGCCGTCCCGCATGGCGGTGGCCAGCACCGAGGCCACATGGGCGGGCGGCACGGCGATGATCGCCAGGTCGACGCGGCCCTCGGGCGCCTCGCCCGTACCGGCGCCGAGCGCGGCCGCGGTGCGGGCCGATTCGGGGTCGTGGTCGACGAGGTGGACATGAATGCCGCGCCCGGCCAGGGCGAGGGCTGCGGAAGTGCCGACGAGGCCCGTTCCGATGACGAGGGCGGTTCTCACTGGGCGATGTCCTTGCGGAGGGCGGCGGTGGCGCCGAGGTACACGTGCGCGATCTCGGACTTGGGAAGGTACGTCTCGACGTGCGCGAGGATGCGCACCACACGGGGCATGGCCCCCACGATGTCCAGTTCCTGGGCGCAGATCAGCGGTACGTCGACGATACCGATCCCGCGTGCCGCGGCGGCCGGGAAGTCGCTGTGCAGATCGGGGGTGGCCGTGAACCAGATGCTGATCAGGTCGTCCGCGACGAGGTTGTTGCGCTCCAGGACGGCGGTGAGCAGGGCGCTGACCCGCTCGTCCATGTGTCCGGCCTCGTCCTGATCCAGCTGGACGGCTCCACGGACCGCTCGTACCGCCACGTCGTGCTCCTCGCTCTTTCGTACGTGTCGCGCCTGCTGTCCGCCTGCGTGATCTTTCTGCACGATCAGCCTAGAGGGGCGGCGCGGCGGGCGGCCGGGGTGCTCTCCCAGTGAGACGGGGCGGTGACGCGCACGTGGCGGAGCGCGTCGGCCGGAGGGCTCCGCCCGGTGGCGAAGGCCTCCGGCCGCGCGGGGTGTTCCGGAGGAACACTTCCTTCTGCCCGGTGAACGGCCCTTGCGGCCGCCCCGGTCTCAGAGCTGCTGTTCCCGGACCAGGTCCTCGATCGAGCGGCCCTCGGGGACCTCTCCCGACGGGGTCAGTCTGTCGACCGCCGTCGGCAGCGACCGGGCGATCTCGTCGGCCGCCTGTTTTGTGGAGACCCCGGTCTCCTGGGCGACCTTCTGCAGAGTCTCGTCCGGCAGCGCCTCGGCGATCTGGGCGCCGCTGACCGCCTGGTTCTCACCGGTGCCGACCCAGGACTGCGCCTGGTCGACGAGGCCGGACTCGGTGAGCATCCCGATCAGACCTTCGAGCGCGTTGCCACCGCCGCCCGTACCGCTTTGGCCGTTGCCCAGTGCGCCCAGCAGCGCGCCGAGGATGTTCCCGGCTCCGCCGGAGGCGCCGCCCTGGCCGCCGCCGCCCAGCAAACTGCCCAGCAGGCTGCCGAGGTCGTTTCCCGCCATGGTTCCGCCTTTCCGGAGGGGATGATTTATCGACAATGTCGATCAGAACCCGGGCTTCTGCCACTTGAGCGGGGCAGGTCCGCCGTCACACAGCGGTCGCCGGACCGGCCCGGCGGACATCGGCCAGAAGCGCCGCCTCCGCGACATCCGGATGCTCGCTGTCCCGCAGCGCGGCCAGCTGGTCCGGCCAGGGATCCGCCCACCGGGTGTTACCGCCCGCCCGGACCACCAGCTCCACCGCGGCCAGCCCCGCAACGGCCGACCCCCGCGCCCGCAGTGCGGCCACCACCGTGCCGATCGCCGCGATCGGCAGCACCGGCCCCGGCCCCCGCCACTCGTACCGGATGACGTCGAGCGGGCCCGGCCGCTCCCCCGCGAGGGACAGCCACCGGTCCCACCGCTCGACCATCCCCTCGTCCGAATCCGTCAGCGACGACAGGGCCGCCGACAGCGCCACCCCGGACGCCGTATGGACAAGCCCCGCCTCCCGGAGCGCCTCGGTAACGGCATCCAGAGCGGCGACCGGGCGCGGCCCGTACCCCCGCTTCAGCGAGTCGAGGACCAGCAGCGCGTCCCGCCGTTCCCCCTCGTCCACGGAACGGACCTGACTCACCACCGCATCGAGCGCGCCCTTCAGCACCGACCGCCCCTCCTCGGTGGCCGCCCACTCGCACAGCAGGCGCGCCGCCTCTTCGCGGACCCCGTGCGGACGGCAGCTGTCGGTCACCGCGGCGGCGACGACTCCTCCGACAGGAGCGGTGACCTGCGTCCCGAGGAGCGCGTGGGCGGCGGCCGTCGCGGACGCCCTCTCCCCCGTCGCCACCGTGTGCGCGAGGAACCGGCGCAGGGCGTCGGCGGCCGACGGCCGGTCGGGCCGCGCCGCCATCACCCGTTCACGTACCGCCGCATGGTGCAGTTGCGCCGTGAACCGCTCCGCGACAGCGGCGACGTCCATGCGGGTCACGAGCACCCCGACCATCGTGGCGTGGACGTCACGATGCTGACCGGGTGCGTCCCATCCGGCCAGCACGGCCGCGAAAGCCGTCGGCGAGGACAGCGCGGACAGCCCGCGCACGGCCGCTTTCCGGCTGCCGACGGACCCGGTGACGTCCATGACGACCCGGCTGAACCGCGCAACGGCCTCGACGTCCGGCACCGTGTCGAGCATGGCCCGCACACCGGTCATCGCGGCCCGCCCCCGTACCCCGCCGGTCCCGGCGTGTCCGAGCAGGAAGTCCAGGGTCTCGGGATGGGCCGGCACTCCGCCGCTGTCGGCGGCGCGCTCCCCCAGCGCGGTGAGGGCAGCCGCGGCAACGGGCTGCGGTGCCGTCCCGGCCAGCAGGCGCAGGCTGCCAGTCTCCCCCAGCAGGGCAGTGGCGTCGGTCCGTTCCAGCAGCGGCACCTCGTCGTCGGCGGCGATACGCGACAGCTGCGCATCGAGTGCGGCGCGCTGACGCGGCAGCCAGCGCCCGAGGACGCTCCGCCGCATCCGCGGCGCCCAGTGCGGCGGCAGTCCGGAGCCCAGGACTGTGTCGAGCAGATCGGTACGGCGACGGGCGATCGTGCGCCAGACGACCGGCACGACGACCGACAGGGGGTTGGCGGCCAGAAGTTCGGCGCAACGTTGCTCCCGGGTGGCCGGATCGGCCAGCCACAGTTCGGCCGCCGGCCGGGCCTGACCTCCGCCCGACAGGCCCAGTGCCGCCGCCCGGCCGATCGCCTCGTCCAGGGCGGGGATGTGCGGGAGGTGACGTACGAACAGGGCGCCGAACAGCACGAGTCGTCCCGCTGACCACGGGCTGCCGAGCTCCCACACTCCGACGGCCGCTTCCCTGCCGAGCGGCAACGGCCGGACGGTTCCGGAGCCGCGCGGGTCGGCAAGGACCTGGATCAACAGCCCGACGACCGCGGCGGCCCGGTCCAGGTCCCCGTGGCGGGCGGCGCTCAGCGCCGTGCGCCGCAGCCAGTACTCGGCGGCCACGAGGGAGGCGCGGGTCGAGTCGCGGGACTGCACCGTGGTCATCGCGGCGTCCCGCAGGACCCCGTACGGTGCCGCGTCCAGCAAGGAATCCGGGACGGTGCCGGCCGCGGCCAGGGTCGCTCGGCGCACCTCCTCCTGGTCGTGCCAGGCCCGTTCGCAGGAGGTGAGGACGCGTGCGTATTCCTCCGGATCGCCGTGCCGTGCGGCGCATTCCAGCAACGCGGGCCAGGCGGCAGCCCGTTCGAACGGGCGGTGCGCGGAGGCGAGTTCCCGCAGGCGCGGCTCGCCCTCGGGCAGCGGGAGCAGTGCCGCGATGAGGCTGCGAGGGTGTGTCCGGCGCCCGGCCCGTCCGTTCAGCCAGCGTGTGGCGATCTCTGCCCGGTCGGCAGGGGCGAGGGAGGCGACGCCGCCGAGTTCGCCCCGCCAGTCGGTGAGCCCGTCGGCCGACCGTGATTCGACCACTCGCCGCCGTCGGGCCGGTGGCAACAGGGTGAGCAGCGGCTCCGGCGCCACGTGCGTCCGGAAGGGGCTCAGCTCCCTTGGGGATTCGACGCGCAGGACACCGGTGAGCAGGGCGATGTCCTCCTGCGGGCAGGCCGCGAGGGCGCTCAGCACCCGCCGCGGCAAGGGTTCCGGAGCCAGGGGCAGGCGTTCGGTGCCGGTACGTCGCAGCGAGGCCAGTACGGCGGCGGGGTCGCGCAGCAGCGTGGCCGTCGCTGTGCCGGTGACCAGATGAGGGGCCCTGTCGAGCAGCAGCATCCCGGCTGCCGGATCGCGGGCGCTGAGGCGGGTCACAAGGTACCGGCTGCGTCCGCGCAGGCCCCTGGGTTCGGACCGGTCGGCGCTCCCCGCGGGCAACCGGTCGGCGAGATGGGCGGCGAGGGCGGCCGGTGCGGTCCGGGCAAGGGCGTGCAGGACGCCGAGCGGCACCTGGACCAGCCGTGGCAGCCACTGTTCGGCCGCGTCGGGCGTACAGGCGGGTAGCAGCCGGGCCGTGTCCTCGTCGCCGTGCCGTTCGTGGACCTGCGGGAGCAGTCGGTCGGCGAGCGCGGTCCGGCGGGACAGCCGGAGGATCCGGTATGTGTGATGGCGTACGCATCTCAGATCACCCAACGCCAGTGCCGTCAGGGCCTGTTCGTCGATCGGAAGTCTGATCGCGGCGGCCAGGGCGCGCGGTCTGAGCAGCGGATCACCGAGTGCCCGGGAGACGGCGTCGAGGTCGCGGCGGACGACGGCCAGGAACAGCGCCAGCCGGCGTTCATCGGGGTTCCCGGCGTCCAGGGCCGTGTACGCGGCGCGGTAGGCGGTGTCGTCCAGGGAGCGGGTGTGTTCGGCGATGGCCCGCATACGGGCCGGGTAAGGCAGGTGTTCGAACCTGGTGTACAGAGCGGTTACTTCTTCTCTGGGGTGCGGAGGTGTCGTCATCGCGCTCACCGGAGGGTGGCGCGGCGAGCCTTTCCGATCATCGTCATGGCGGTGATCGTGGCACCGGGGATCTTCCGGTGCAACACGTTTTCGCCCACGTAACCTCGCCGGCATGATCACCCCTGACCCCGAGGCTCTCGTACGCGACCACACGGTCTATTCCTGTGTCATGGGCTCACGCGCCTTCGGACTCGCCACGGACGGCAGCGACACCGACCGGCGCGGCGTCTTCCTCGCGCCGACCCCGCTGTTCTGGCGGTTCGACAAGCCACCGACGCATGTCGACGGTCCGGCGGAGGAGCAGTTCTCCTGGGAGCTGGAACGCTTCTGCGAGCTGGCCCTGCGCGCCAACCCCAATGTGCTGGAGTGCCTGCACTCGCCGCTGGTGGAACACGTCGACGCCGTGGGCCGTGAACTCCTTTCCCTGCGCGGGGCGTTTTTGTCCCGGCTGGCCCATCAGACCTTCGTCCGCTACGCGTTGGGCCAGCACAGAAAGTTGGAGGCGGACGTACGGCAGTACGGGGCGCCGCGCTGGAAGCACGCCATGCATCTGCTGCGGCTGCTGACCAGCGGCCGGGATCTGCTGCGCACGGGCGAGCTCGTGATCGAGGTGGGGCCGGCCCGGGAGGAGCTGCTGGCTGTGAAGCGCGGCGAGGTGCCGTGGCCGGAGGTCGAACGCCGCATGAGCCGCCTGGCCGAGGAGAACGACGAGGCGGCCGAGTGCTCCCCGCTCCCCCCACGACCGGACCGGGCTCGCGTGGAGGACTTCCTGATCCGCACCCGCCGGTCGTCCGCGCTGCGGCCCGACCAGGGGTGAACGGCCCCGCCTCCCCCACCCCTGACACAGGGCAGGGGTGCCCTCATGAACGCACCCCTTCCATACGAATGGATCAGGCGTCCCAGAGCGCCCCCAGCGACAGCAGATCGCTCCGGTACTCGATCCGCTCCGACCACTCCTTGGGCCAGGCCCCCGCTCCCAGGTGCGCCCCGACGAGCGCGCCGGTCAGGCAGCCGAGGGAGTCCGAGTCGCCCCGGGTGCAGGCGGCCCGGCGGAGGGCGGTGACGGGCTCTTCGGGGAAGAGCAGGAAGCAGTGCAGGGCAGTGGCGAGGGCCTCCTCGGCGATCCAGCCGTCGCCGGTGGTCTCGCAGGGGTCGGTCTCCGGGGACGGGTCGCGCAGGGCGTCCTGGACGCGGGCCAGGGCGGTGAGGCACTCGTCCCAGCCGCGCTGGATGTACAGCTCCGGCGAGGAGTCGCCCGCGTACCGCCAGAGGTCGCCGAGCCAGCGCGTGAGGTAACGACTGCTGTTCTCGTACGCGTAACTGCGCAGCTGCCCGATCAGGCCCATCGGCTCCGCACCCTGCGCCAGCAGGTACACCGCGCGGGCCATCAAGTCGGACGCGGCGAGGGCGGTCGGGTGGCCGTGGGTGAGGGCGGCCTGCAACTGGGCGGTGCCGGAGCGCTGTTCTTCGCTCAGCCCCGGCACGAGCCCGACCGGCGCGACCCGCATATTGGCGCCGCAGCCCTTGGAGCCGGTCTGGCTGGCCTCCTGCCAGAGCCGGTCGCTGTCGAGCAGGCGGCAGGCGGTCATGCAGGTGCGGCCGGGGGCGCGGTTGTTGTCGGGCGAGTGGTACCAGTCGACGAACTCCTCGCGCACCGGGCGGACCAGCCGCAGCGGGGTGAGCAGCCCGCGGTCCATGGCGGTACGGATGCCCCGCCCCAGGGCCAGCGTCATCTGGGTGTCGTCGGTGACGATCGCCGGCTTCGGCAGTCGCATCTGACGCCACGGCCCGCACTTGGCGAGGATCGACGGCACGTTGTTGAACTCGGTCGGGAAGCCCAGTGCATCGCCGAGCGTGAGCCCGGTCAGTGCGCCGGTGGCGGCCTGTTTGGTGATGGTCCTGGTCACGATCACGTGGTTCTTCCATCCGGTCTCAGGAGTGGAGGGTGCAGGGCGGTAGCGGCACCCGCCCGGTAGAGCGCGGCCGGTTTCCCCCGCCCGCCGGTGCGGCGCGGCGATCCCTCCACGGCCTGGACGAAGCCGGGCGTGGTGAGGACCTTGCGCCGGAAGTTGGGCCGGTCCAGCTCGACACCCCAGACTGTCTCGTACACCTGCTGGAGTTCCCCCAGGGTGAATTCGGGCGGGCAGAAGGCGGTGGCCAGACAGCTGTATTCGAGTTTGGCGCCGATCCGGTCGTGTGCATCGGCGAGGATGCGGTCGTGGTCGAAGGCGAGGGATCCTGGGGTTCCGGCGTCCCACCACCGGGCGCTGGCCGCGTCGCCGCCGCCGTGCGGTTCGGGCAGGTCGGGTACGAGTGCGGCATAGGCGACCGAGACGACCCGCATCCTCGGGTCGCGGTCCGGATCGCTGTAGGTGCGCAGCTGTTCCAGGTGGAGGGCCGAGACTGTGCCCTCGGTCAGCCCGGTCTCCTCGGCGAGCTCCCGGCGGGCGGCGTCCTCGGCGGACTCGCGGGGCAGGACGAAGCCGCCGGGCAGCGCCCAGTGGCCCTTGTACGGGTCCTCGCCCCTTTCGACGAGCAGGACATGCAGCCGGGTGCCACGGACCGTGAAGACGGCGAGGTCGACCGTGACCGCGAAGGGTTCGAAGGCGTACGGGTCGTAGCCTGCGGGGACACCGGCGCTCATCGGTGCTCCGGGAGGGGTGCGGCGAAGTTCCAGCCGGCGGCGAGCAGGGTGTCGACGGCGGCGACCGCGGTGGCCAGGCGTTCCTGATGGGTTCCGGTGAGCTCGATGAACTCCCTTCCGGTGCGGGTCAGTTCGGCCCGGAAGCGGTCGGTCATCCAGGGCCGCAGCTCCTCGCCGTCGCGCAGCCCGTCGTCCTCGAAGGCGACGCCCTCGTGGTCGGTGAGCAGCCACAGATGGTGGGCGACCCGGTCGGCGGTCTCCTCGACGAGCGGATTGCGGCCGCCGATGTACCGCTCGTGCCAGACGGTGGTCGCGAAGGAGTCGGTGTCGCAGAAGAGTACCGGCGACCCGGTGCGCGCGGCCGCCTCCTCCTTGGCGTTCTGCACCGCGGCGATCTGCGGGAAGTCGTCGGTGGTGAAGGCGACGTCCTCCCACTGGGCCCCGGGCCACCGGGTGCGCAGCGCGGCCAGCTTCTGTTCGCTGAACTCACGCCCGTACTCGGCGACGTAACGGGTCTGTGCCCAGACGCCGCCGCGCCGCCGGTAGTGGTCGGCGAGGGCGCGAGCCATCGTGGTGGTGCCGGTGGACTCGGCGCCGAGGACGACGATCCGGCGGGTGAGCGCGGCCCGTACGGGCGGTTCGAGGAAGTCCCAGCAGCCGACCGGGTCCTTGCGGACGGCGGTGCCGGAGACCGGGAAGACCGTGCGGTCGGGGTCGACGCAGACGGACTCGGCACCGAACCGCCGGGCCAGTTCGTCCCCGTACGACTCCGAGGTGAAGACGGCGTCCACCGGCTCGGGCACGGCCCCGGTGAAGACGGCCATGTGCGCGTCCCAGATCACCGGGTCGTGGAGATCCATGCGGATGTCGTCGACGGCGCCCACGACCCGTACGTCCGGGTGCACCTCCCGCATCCAGGCCACCCGGTCGGCCAGCGGTACGGACTCGACGGAGGCGGCGCAGACCAGGACGGTCAGCCGCTCGCAGCGGTCCTGCGCGGTGCGGACGAGGTGGTGGTGGCCGGCGTGCGGCGGGTAGAACTTGCCGAGGACGAGCCCGTGCGCGAAGCGCTTCACGCCGCTGCCCCGTGGAAACCGACCACTCACAGCGACCCCCCACGCCCCCGGCCCACGCCGACCTCGTACCCGGGTGCCGCCGCCACCTCCACGGGCTGCCGTTGCTGCACGGCGAGATCGCGCTGCCAGTTGCGCAGGCCGATCAGGCACAGCGTCAGGAAGCCGACGTACAGCAGGGAGGTCAGATAGAGCTCCTTGTACGCGTACAGCGGGATGTACACCACATCGGCGGCGATCCAGAGCCACCACGACTCGACGAGCTTCCTGCACTGCCCGTACGTCGCCGTCAGGGACAGCGCGGTCGTCAGGGCGTCCCAGAAGGGCACGGTCGAGTCGGTGGCGTGGTCGAGCAGGACGGTGAGGGCGAAGGCCCCCACCACCCCTGCCGCGAGCAGCCAGGCCCATTCGGTGCGCGTGGTGCGCCGCACCGGCAGGTCCGGTGTCCCCGGTCCACCCCCGTGGGTCCAGGTCCACCAGCCGTACGCGGCAAGGGCGATGAAGACGATCTGGAGGCCGGCGTCGGCGTACAGACCGGACTGGGCGAACAGCAGGATGAAGAAGAGGTTGTTGGCGATGCCGATCGGCCAGTTGGCGAGGTGCTGGCGGGCCACGAGCCAGACGCACAGCGCTCCGCTGCCGAAGCCGAGCACCTCGGTCCAGCTGACCGGGGTGTCAAGAACCGTCACCAGAGGTTGCTGCAGGGGATCGAGGAATTCCGCGAGACTCACTCCCGCCTCCTTAATAGTCACTCTGACTATAAAGGCGGAACGGTCACAGCAAAAGGCCCGCAGCCGATTCCTGTTCGAAAATCGAAAGCAGGAACCGGCCGCGGGCCTCGGAACGGACGGAGCCGGGTTACAGACCGACCTCGCGCATCAGCATGCCCACCTCGGTGTTGGTGAGGCGGCGCAGCCAGCCGGACTTCTGGTCGCCCAGCGGGATCGGCCCGAAGGACGTCCGTACGAGCCGCTCGACCGGGAAGCCGGCCTCGGCCAGCATCCGGCGGACGATGTGCTTGCGGCCCTCGTGGAGGGTCACCTCGACCAGGTAGTTCTTGCCGGTGTTCTCGACGACCCGGAAGTGGTCGGCGCGGGCGTACCCGTCCTCCAGCTGGATGCCGTCCTTGAGCCGCTTGCCCAGGTCACGCGGGAGCGGTCCCTGGATGGCGGCCAGGTAGGTCTTCTTCACCCCGTACTTGGGGTGGGTCAGCCGGTGGGCCAGCTCGCCGTGGTTGGTGAGCATGATGATGCCCTCGGTCTCGGTGTCCAGCCGGCCGACGTGGAAGAGCCGCGTCTCACGGTTGGTGACGTAGTCGCCGAGGCACTGGCGGCCGTCCGGGTCCTCCATGGAGGAGACGACACCGGCGGGCTTGTTCAGCGCGAAGAAGAGGTACGACTGGGCGGCGACGGTCAGACCGTCGACCTTGATCTCGTCCTTGTGCACATCGACGCGCATGCCCTGCTCGACGACGATCTCGCCGTTGACCTCGACACGCGACTGCTCGATCAGCTCCTCGCACGCACGGCGCGAGCCCATACCGGCCCGGGCGAGGACCTTCTGCAGCCGCTCGCCCTCCTGCTCGGCGCCCGGGTGGGTCTTGGGCGTCCTGATGTCGGGCTTGCCCGCGTACCTGTCCCGGTTGCGCTGCTCGATCTTGGCGTCGAGCTCACGCGGACGGGACGGGGCGCCGTACGGGGCCCGCCGGCCGCCGCCCTTGGAACCGCCCGACGCGGCCTTCGGGCCGCCCTTGGCGCCGCCGCGGGCGGCCGCGCCGCGGCCCTTGCGGGTGCCGCCGTCGCCGCCGGGCTTGTCGTTGCCCACGTCGTAGCGCCGCTCCTCGGGCCGGGGCCGGCGGGGGCGCTGCTCCTGCTTGTCGTCGCGCTCGGAGCCGGGAACCCGGGGGTTCGGGTTGCTGTTCCTGCCGCTGCCGCTGTTGTTCCTGCCGCCGCTGCCGCCGCTCCTGCTGCCGCCGCTCCTGGCTCCGCCGCCGCCGCTTCCGCTGTTCCTGCCACTGCTTCGCATCAAAATTCCGTCTTGTCGTCTGCGTGAGTATCCGGGGTGTCCGGTGCGTCCGGATCGAACGACGGCACACCCTCTAGCGTCTCAGCCTCGATCGCGTCCGCCTCGGGAAGGAAGGGCGCGAGCTCCGGGAGCTCATCCAGGCCACGCAGGCCCATCCGCTCCAGAAAGTAGTTCGTCGTCCTGTACAGGATCGCACCTGTTTCGGGTTCCGCGCCCGCTTCCTCGACGAGGCCCCTCTGCAGCAGGGTCCGCATGACCCCGTCACAGTTCACACCGCGGACCACGGAGACCCTCGACCGGCTGACCGGCTGGCGGTACGCGACCACCGCCAGGGTCTCCAGGGCCGCCTGCGTGAGACGGGCCTGCTGGCCGTCCAGGACGAAGCCCTCGACGGCCGCCGCGTACTCCGGGCGGGTATAGAAGCGCCAGCCGCCCGCGACCAGCCTCAGATCGAAACCGCGGCGCTGCACCGTGTACTCGTCGGCCAACTCCCGCAGCGCGTCGGCGACGGCTCTGCGGGGCCGCTCCAGCACCTTGGCGAGGTGCTCCTCGGTGGCGGGCTCGTCGACGACCATGAGGACGGCCTCCAGGGCGGGCTTGAGTTCAAGATCCGCGACGGTGGAGCCGGTGGTGTCCTGCTGACTCATGCCTTCACATCCTCAAAGACGTCCTGCACCTCGGTGTCGAACTCGTCCGTCACGACGGGCTCGGCCCCCTCTCCCCCGGCCCAGCGCACCAGGAGCTCTCCCAGCGCCTCGTCCTGGTCGAGCGCGACGGCCTTCTCCCGGTACAGCTCCAGCAGCGCGAGGAACCTGGCGACGACGGTGAGGGTGTCCTGGGCGTCCTCGGTGAGCACCCGGAAACTGATCTCCCCCGCCTCCCGCAGCCGCGCCACCACGATCTCGGCCTGTTCCCGCACGCTGACCAGCGGTGCGTGGATGTGGTCGACATACACCTGCGGCTTGGGCCTCGGCTGCATCGCCTTCACGGCCAGCTTGGCGAACCCCTCGGCCCCGATGCTGATGACGACCTCGGGCAACAGTTCGGCATGGTGCGGCTCCAGCCCCACGGTCCGCGGAAAGCGCCGCCCCTCCGACTCCAGCCGGTCGCTGAAGATCTCCGCGATGCGCTTGTACGCGCGGTACTGGAGCAGCCGGGCGAAGAGCAGGTCCCGCGCTTCGAGCAGCGCCAGATCCGCCTCGTCCTCCACCTCGGCGGCGGGCAGCAGCCGGGCGGCCTTCAGATCGAGCAGGGTCGCGGCGACGACGAGGAACTCGGTGGCCTGGTCCAGATCCCAGTCCGGCCCCATGGCGCGGATGTGCGCCATGAACTCGTCGGTGACCTTGGACAGTGCGACTTCGGTCACATCCAGCTTGTGCTTGGAGATGAGCTGCAGAAGCAGATCGAACGGCCCCTCGAAGTTCGCCAGCCGAACAGTGAACCGCCCGTCGTCGGCGGGGTCGGGGGGCGAGCCGGCGATTCCTGCCGGTACGACGGACTCGGGGGGTGAGCCGGGTGTTGCCGGTACGGCGGGCTCGGAGTGCGTTACGGGCACCTCGGGGGCGGCGGCCCCGGCGGACGCCGTCGCCTCGGCCACCGACGGTTCCGGGGACGCTTCCGCGGCTTCGGGAAGAGGCGGGGTGGCGGATTCACCGTCGATGCCCCCGTCCCCCGCCGGTCCCGGCGCAGGCCGACCGCCCGGGCCGCGCCCCAAGGGGCGGCGAGGGGTACGGGCGGGCTCGTCGGTCGTCGGCATGAAGGTCCAGGGGCAGCGGGATACGGGCGGCGGGCAGTGGCCCGTACGGGGCAGGCCGGACACCCGGCCGGCGGCGGCACTCCGGGCAGGCTACCGGCGCCCCGCCGGTCAGCGGCCGCGCAGCCGCCGTACGAGGATGCTCGCGTCGCCCCGCGACTCCAGGTCCGCGAGAACCACCGCGACCGCCTCGCGGACGATCCGCCCGCGGTCGACCGCGAGCCCGTGCTCCCCGCGGAGCACGAGACGGGCGTGTTCGAGGTCCATCAGTTCCTCGGCCGAGACATAGACGGTGATCTTCTCGTCGTGCCGCTCCCGGCCGCTGGGCCGCCGGTTCGCCCCGCGCCCGCCTCCCCGCCTGCGCTGCTGCTGAACGGCAGGGGCGGGAACCGCCTCCTGCGCGGACGACGGCGCGGGCGACTGCGAGGACGGCGAGGACTGCTGGGGCCTGCGCCCCGACTGCCCTGCCACCGCGCCCCGGTCACCGTCTGCGCCGCGGCTGCGCGATCCCCCCGCGTCGGCGTCGGCCGCGGAGTGCTCCTCCCGCGAAGGGGCCGCGGTGCCGGCTGCGGCCTCCGCCGCGCCCGCCCCGGATCCGTCGGCCGCGGGATCGCTCTCCCCGGCCGGACCGGGCACCCGGGCCTCGCCGTTCGCCTTGCGCCGCCGGTCCGCGGGGGACGAGGCCTGCAGCCCCATCCCCCCGGTGGTACGGAACAGTTCGTCGGCCCCGGGCAGACTCACTCGGCGTGACACCGGGCGAGCACCTCCCTGGCGAGCTGGCGATAGGCGGCGGCACCGACCGAGTTGGAGGCGTACGTGGTGATGGGCTCACCGGCGACCGTGGTCTCCGGGAAGCGCACCGTGCGCCCGATGACCGTGTGGTAGACGTGATCGTCGAAGGCCTCGACGACGCGCGCGAGGACCTCGCGGCTGTGCACCGTACGGGAGTCGTACATGGTGGCGAGGATGCCGTCGAGCTCCAGATCCGGATTGAGCCGCTCCTGGACCTTCTCGATGGTCTCGGTGAGCAGCGCCACACCTCGCAGCGCGAAGAATTCGCACTCGAGCGGCACTATCACCTTGTGGGCCGCCGTCAGGGCGTTCACGGTGAGCAGCCCCAGCGAGGGCTGACAGTCGATCACGATGTAGTCGTAGTCGGCCATCAGCGGCTTCAGGGCGCGCTGCAGCGTGGACTCCCGGGCCACCTCGCTCACCAGCTGCACCTCGGCAGCCGACAGGTCGATGTTGCTGGGCAGCAGGTCCATGTTCGGGACCGCGGTCTTCAGCAGGACCTCGTCGGCCGACATGCCCCGCTCCATGAGCAGGTTGTAGACCGTGAGGTCGAGCTCCATCGGGTTGACGCCGAGCCCGACCGACAGGGCTCCCTGCGGGTCGAAGTCGACGAGCAGGACGCGGCGCCCGTACTCCGCGAGTGCGGCACCCAGGTTGATGGTCGACGTGGTCTTGCCGACGCCGCCCTTCTGGTTGCACATCGCGATGATCTTCGCGGGACCGTGATCGGTCAGCGGGCCCGGGATCGGGAAGTAGGGCAGGGGCCGACCGGTCGGGCCGATCCGCTCGCGGCGCTGGCGGGCAGCGTCGGGCGCGAGGGTGGCCGCGTACTCGGGATCGGGCTCGTACTCGGCGTCGGGGTCGTAGAAGTGCCCCTGGGGCACCTCGTCGAAGTCGGCGAAGTGGGCGGTCTCTCGGCCACTCTCGTTGCCGGCCATGGCGTTCACGTTTAGGCCGTCCATCATCTGGGGGGCTGTCGTCATGTGCTGGTGGGTGGCGAAGGTGCGGACAGCGACGGAGCCGACAGCCTCCAGCCCGTGCGGGCTCTGGCCCCGTGCAGGCATCCCTGGTTGAACACCCCCGGGAGTAAATGTCGACTCATTCACAAGTCGTCTTACCTCCTTGGACGTGACCAGGAAACTTATCGATAGGTCAGCGTGGCACCATGCCGACGATTGGCGACTCTATGGCGTGTCACCGCTCCGCAGCAACACAATCCGCCGGACCCGGCCCGATGTGTCGGCAATCGAACACCTCCCTGTCAAGGGCACGCAGCCACCGGGGCGCACTTTCAGCGGGTGCACGAATCGGTTGAAGGGCTACGTTCGAGACGAGTTGAACGGGGGCCTCACAAGGGCCCGGCATGCGTCCGGCCGGACCCTGCTGAGCAAGGTCCGGCCGGACGCATGAGGTTGACGGGAGATGTTGACTCGTCAGCCGAGAAGCGAGCTCAGCTCGACGTGCTCCAGGCCGTGGGCCTCGGCCACCTCGCGGTAAACGACCTGCCCGTCATGGGTGTTGAGACCCTTGGCGAGTGCGGCGTCACGGCGCAGCGCCTCGACCCAGCCGCGGTTGGCGAGCTCCACGATGTACGGCAGCGTGGCGTTCGTGAGGGCGTACGTGGAGGTGTTCGGCACCGCGCCCGGCATGTTGGCGACGCAGTAGAAGACCGAGTTGTGGACCATGAAGGTCGGCTCGGCGTGCGTCGTCGGACGCGAGTCCTCGAAGCAACCGCCCTGATCGATTGCAATGTCGACAAGTACACTTCCGGGCTTCATCTTGGCGACGAGCTCGTTGGTGACCAGCTTCGGGGCCTTCGCGCCGGGGATCAGCACGGCGCCCACTACGAGGTCGGCCTCGATGACGGCCTTCTCCAGCTCGAAGGCGTTGGAGACGACCGTCTTCACCTTGGTACCGAAGACCTTGTCGGCCTCGCGCAGCTTATTGATGTCCCGGTCGAGCAGCGTGACGTGGAAGCCGAGACCGACGGCGATCTGCGTGGCGTTCCAGCCGGAGACACCGCCGCCGATGACAACGGCCTCGGCGGGCGCCGTGCCCGGGACGCCGCCCGGCAGCACGCCGCGGCCGCCGACCGAGCGCATCAGGTGGTAGGCGCCGACCTGCGGGGCCAGCCGGCCCGCGACCTCGGACATCGGGGCGAGCAGCGGCAGTGCACGGTTCGCGGTCTCGACGGTCTCGTACGCGATCGAGGTGGTGCCGGACTCCAGCAGCGCGTCGGTGCACTCGCGGGAGGCGGCGAGGTGCAGGTAGGTGAAGAGCGTCTGGTCCTTGCGGAGACGGTGATACTCCTCGGCGACCGGCTCCTTGACCTTGAGCAGCAGGTCGGCGGTGGCCCAGACCTCGTCGGCGGTGGGGAGGATCTGCGCCCCGGCGGCGACGTACTCCTCGTCCGTGATGGAGGAGCCGGCCCCGGCGTTCTCCTCGACGACGACCTGGTGGCCGTGGCGTACGAGCTCGTTCACACCGGCGGGCGTGATCGCCACGCGGAACTCGTTGTTCTTGACTTCGCGGGGGATGCCGACCTTCACGTCGATCACGGTCCTTGGCTCAGAGGGTTACCCGGACATAGCTACACATACCCGGATAGACACAGCGTAAATGGAGACACCGCGAGCACACGCGGCAGAGCCATTCTAATGAAGGGCTTCGCGCTGTCTAGCCTTACAAAGCATTAATTTTCACTCACCGCACTACGGATTTCGTAGGCCGCATCCTTCTTGCCCAGCAATCTGTCGGCCAGGCCCCGGTGCAGCCGGGCCGCAGCCGAGTCGCCCAGCCGGTCGAGCGTGTCGGCCAGCCGCAGCTCCAGCGCCGCCTGCAGCCGTACGTCCCCGGCCCGCCTGGCCCACTCAACGGCCTCCTGACAGGTGTGCAGCGACTCCTGCGGCCGGCCCGCGTACTCCTGCACCCGGGCCGCCTCACTCAGCGCCCGCGCCTGGGCCGGCACATCGCCGAGCCTGCGGTACCCGGCCGCGGCGGCCCGCCAGTTCCGCAGTGCCTCGCCGTACCGGCCGGCATAGGTGTGGACGGCGCCGAGCCGCCCGTACAGCCGCGCCTCGTCGGCCCGCTCGCCCTGGGTGAGCCGCTGCGCCAACGCCCGGCCGTACCAGTCGGAGGCCCGCTGGAAGTCCCCCAGTTCGGCGTAGGCACCGCCTACGGATTCCATCGCGCGGCCGGTGGCGTACGGATCCTTCGCGGCCCGTCCGGCGTCCAGCGCGGCCCGGTACCGGGTCAGCGCCTCCTGCGTACGGCCGGTCCTGGCATCGAGGTCGGCGAGGTTGAGCAGTGCGGCGGCCCGTTCGCGCGGCAGCTCGCGCCGCTCGGCGACTGCCAGAACCAGACCGTGCAGTCCGTACAGCTCGGGCGCGGCCGCCTCGGTGCCCTGGTGCACGGCCAGCGCCCGCACCAGTGCGGCCACCAACCTCCTTGCCAGAGTGTCGAGTTCACCGTCCTCGACGGCGAGCCTGGCCGAGGCCAGCAAGGCGGGGCGGCGGATCCGCAGCCATTCGGCGGCCGCATCGGGGTTGGGGAATCGCAGCGAGCGCGGCAGCCCGGCGAGCTTGCGGCGGGCCGGGGAACCCTCGGGGTCGGTGACCGCCCGGCAGGACTGCAGCAGCCGTACGGTCCGCTCGAGCATCCGGGCCCTGGCGAGCTGGTTCTCCGTCGGCCGGTCCCTGTCCGCCAGCAGCGCCCGCAGCAGCGGAGCGAGGCAGCCGGGCACCTCGTACTGCGGCTGGTCCGCCCCATTGGTGCGCAGCAGTCCGAGGGCCACGAAGTCGTCGAGGGTCGTCTGGGCTGCGGAGACGGAGCAGCCGGCCAGGGCGGAAGCCGTGTGGGCGTCGGCGAGTCCGGCGGGGGCGAGGGCGAGCAGCCGCAGTATCCGGGCGGCGGTCGGCGGCAGGGAGTCATGGACCAGCCGGAAGGCGCGGGCCAGCGGGCGGGCACCGGTGGACTGCTCCGTGTCGTCCGGCAGCTCGCGCAGTTGTTTGGTGACATCGGCGACCGACGCCATGGGGTGGGCGGCGAGCCAGCCGCCGACCATGACCAGGGCGGCCGGCAGGCCGGCGCACTCCTCGGTGAGGGTCTCGGCGGTCCGCGGGTCGACGGTGATCCTGACCTGGCCGATGATGCGGGCGAGCAGCCGGACGGCGGAGCCCGTGTCCAGGCCGCCGATGGTGCAGGGGCGGACACCGGGGATACCGGTCAGCGGGCCTTCGGAGGTGGCGACGACCAGGCAGTCGGGGTTGTCCGGCAGCAGCGGGTCGACCTGTTCCGCATCCACGGCGTCGTCGAGGAGCAGCAGGGCGCGGCGCTCGGTGAGCGCCGCGCGGACCATTTCGGAGAGCTCGTCCCCGTCCGCGCCGGGCGGCCCCGTCACACCCAGCTGGTCGAGCAGCTCGCGGGCGGTGCGCTCGGTGGGGACGGGTGCGCCGCCGGGGTCGGTGAGCCGGGCCCGGAGCAGGCCGTCGGGGTGGTCGCCGGTGGAGAGCAGCCGGCGGGTGAGCTCGCCGGCGAGTGCGGTGCGTCCGGAGCCGGGGCGTCCGGCGATCAGCAGGACCCGGGCGCGGGCGGCCTTGCGACCGGCCAGAGTGTCCAGTCCGGCCCGCTCGATGTCGGCTCGCAGCTCCTTCAACTCGCGGTCGCGGCCGAAGAATTGGGGTGGGACGGCGCCGGACGGCCCTTCGGTTCCCGCTGCCTTGGCCGGGCCGCTGGTGTCCACCGCCTGATCCGTCACGGGCCACGCTCCACTTCGCTGCACGCGTTGCCCGCCGGGACTCCGGTCAGGGCATTCCGAGCGTAGTTCAGGCGTGTGGACGAATTCCGTGGAGCGTGGCGCAGAGGTCCCCCGATCGGATCAGCATCTTTTCCGATCGGGGGGCGTCGGTGAACCTTTCAGCGGCCCCTACGGGCTGCCGGACCTCGAACGATCCCTGCGAACGCGGGACCTCGAACGATCCTTACGAACCGTCAGACCGTCGGCCGTCAGGCCTCGAACGGGCGGGCCGGCCACGGCGCCTCGGCCGGACGCAGCGACTCGATCCCGTCACCGGCGAGCACCGTCGCGAGCGAAAGGACGCCCACCACGAGGCAGTTGTTGTGCAGATCCCCGGCGAGCACCCCCCGCACCAGCTCCTGGAGCGGCACCCGGGCCAGCTCCATGTCGGCCTCCTCCTCGGAGACCGCGAAGCGCTCCCCGTCGGCCTCGGAGAGATTCCGGGCCAGGAAGATCCGTACGGCTTCGTCGCAGCCGCCCGGTGTGGTGTAGGCGTCGGTCAGCACCCGCCAGTCCTCGGCCTTGACGTACGCCTCCTCGTAGAGCTCCCGCTGGGCAGCGTGCAGCGGGTTCTCACCGGGGATGTCGAGCAGTCCCGCCGGGATCTCCCAGAGCTTGTGGCGCACCGGGTGGCGGTACTGCCGCAGCACGACGACCCGGCCCTCTTCGTCGAGCGCGAGCACGGCGACCGAGCCCGGGTGGACCTGGTAGTCGCGGCGTACGACCGTGCCGTCGGGCATCACCACTTCATCGGTGCGGACGCTGGTCTTGTTGCCGGTGAAGGGTGTCTCGGTCGCGGTGACCTGCCACTCCTCGGGCGTGTCCTGGAAACCCATCTACGTCCTCCCACAAAAAACAGAAACCGGGGCACGCATCCTCAGTGGATCCGTACCCCGGTCAACGTTAATGCCTGCGTACCGCCGGACTACTTGCCCGACGTGGTGCCCTGCTTGCCACCGGCCCCGGCACCCGTCTTGCGCTCGACGGCCGCCTTCACCAGGCCCGCGAAGAGCGGGTGCGGGCGGGTCGGGCGGGAGCGGAGCTCCGGGTGCGCCTGGGTGGCGACCAGGTAGGGGTGGATCTCGCGCGGGTACTCGACGTACTCGACGAGCTTGTTGTCCGGGGACGTGCCGGAGAAGACCAGCCCGGCCTTCTTCTCCAGCTCGGCGCGGTAGGCGTTGTTGACCTCGTAGCGGTGGCGGTGGCGCTCCTCCACGTACGGCTGGTCGTCGTACGCCTCACGGACCAACGAGCCCTCGGCGAGCTTCGCCGGGTACAGGCCGAGCCGCATGGTGCCGCCCAGGTCGCCCGCGCCCTCGACGTACGCCAGCTGCTCCTCCATCGTCGAAATGACGGGGTGCGAGGTGGCGGCGTCGAACTCGGTGGAGTTGGCGTCGGGGATCTCGGCCAGGTTGCGTGCCGCCTCGATCACGATGCACTGCAGGCCGAGGCAGAGGCCGAGCAGCGGCACCTTGTTCTCACGGGCGTACTGGATGGCGCCGATCTTGCCGTTGACACCGCGGTCGCCGAAGCCGCCGGGGACGCAGATCGCGTCGACGTCGGAGAGCTGCCTGGCGGCGCCGGCCGGGGTCTTGCAGTCGTCGGAGGCGACCCACTTGACCTTGACCCGGGCCTTGTTCGCGAAGCCGCCGGCCCGGATGGCCTCGGTGACCGAGAGGTAGGCGTCGGGCAGGTCGATGTACTTGCCGACGAGCGCGACGGCGACCTCGTGGTCGGGGTTGTGGACGCGGTCCAGCAGATCGTCCCACGTGGTCCAGTCGACGTCGCGGAACGGCAGGTCGAGCTTGCGCACGACGTAGGCGTCCAGGCCCTCGGTGTGCAGCACCTTCGGGATGTCGTAGATCGACTTGGCGTCCACGCAGGCCACCACGGCGGCCTCGTCGACGTCGCACATCAGCGAGATCTTGCGCTTGATGGCGGTCGGTACGTCACGGTCGGCGCGCAGCACGATGGCGTCGGGCTGGATGCCGATGTTGCGCAGCGCGGCGACGGAGTGCTGGGTCGGCTTGGTCTTGAGCTCGCCGGACGGGCCGATGTAGGGCAGCAGCGAGATGTGCACGACGAAGACGTTGTCCCGGCCGACCTCGTGGCGGACCTGACGGACGGTCTCCAGGAACGGCAGCGACTCGATGTCACCGACCGTACCGCCGACCTCGGTGATGACGACGTCGACGTCGTCGGTTGCCATGCGGCGGATGCGGTGCTTGATCTCGTTGGTGATGTGCGGGATGACCTGCACGGTGTCACCGAGGTACTCGCCGCGCCGCTCCTTGGCGATCACCTGCGAGTAGACCTGACCGGTGGTGACGTTGGCGGACCCGTCGAGGTCGACGTCGAGGAAGCGCTCGTAGTGGCCGATGTCCAGGTCGGTCTCGGCGCCGTCGTTGGTGACGAACACCTCACCGTGCTGGAAGGGGTTCATCGTGCCCGGGTCGACGTTCAGATACGGGTCGAGCTTCTGCATGGTGACCCGAAGACCGCGCGCCTTGAGCAGGGCGCCGAGGCTGGAGGCAGTCAGACCCTTGCCGAGGGAAGAGGCGACACCCCCGGTGACGAAGATGTGCTTGGTCGTCGTGGATGTGGGCTGCATAGCCAAAGGGGGCTCCCGTGGTCGCGATCATGAGGTGCGTACCGGCGTTGCCGTCCGGAGATTCCGGAGGTGCCGTCGCTGCGGTTCGGGGGCCTCGTCTGCTGTTGCTGACGACCACCGGTCCACGGGCTACCAGGGTATCAGCGACAAAGGGAGCCTGCTTCCGGCCACACCCCGCACGCCGACCGCACAAGATCAACGTCGCCCCCTCCCGCCCCACCCGTTCGGCTCAGACGCTTTGCTGAGACCGTCGCGCAGATCATCCGGGTGCGTCGTATCCTGCTCGGACACTCGCTCCGGGCGAGGTACCGAGCTCGCAGGTTCCCCCACAACGACCCCTTGCGACGACCTCATTACCCGCAGTAATGCCCCACGGGGCGACATGGCCGTTCGACTGGAGACGCACGTGGCCGGGCGCATCGAGGATTACGCACTCATCGGAGACATGCAGACCGCCGCCCTGGTCTGCCGGGACGGCACAGTGGACTGGCTGTGCCTTCCCCGCTTCGATTCGCACGCTATTTTCGCGGGACTGCTGGGTACCGAGGAGCACGGCTTCTGGCGCCTGGGACCGGCGCGGGAGGACGGGGCGGAGCCGCCGTCCGCGGACCGCCGCCGATACCGCGGGGACTCCCTCATCCTGGAATCGGAATGGGACACGCCGCGCGGAACGGTCAGAGTGACCGATTTCATGCCGCCTCGTGACGGTGCACCGCAGGTGATCCGGATCGTGGAGGGGATCAGCGGCCGGGTGCCGATGCGCTCCGAACTGCGGATGCGGTTCAGCTACGGGCGGGTCACACCGTGGGTGCACAAGGTCGACGGCCGTACGGTCGCCGTCGCCGGCCCGGACTCCGTCTGGCTGGACACCCCCGCCGACACCTTCGGCGAGAACCTGACGACGTACTCCGACTTCACGGTCGCGCCCGGGGACCGGATCGCATTCACGATCAGCTGGCAGCCTTCGCACCACGAGCCGCCCGGTCTTCCGGACCCGGAGAGTTCGCTGGACGCGACCGCGGACTTCTGGCGTGAATGGGTCGAGCAGTGCACGTACCACGGGCCCTACCGCGAGGCCGTGGTCCGCTCCCTGATCACCCTCAAGGCCCTGACGT